>NZ_JAIQXV010000001.1:302459-604918 GCF_020166415.1 Deinococcus multiflagellatus | reverse complement strand
ACGCGGCACTTTCGCCGGCACCCGGGGCTGACGCCGCAGTGGGCCCCAGCGGCCGTTGGTCCAGGCCCGCAGCAGCCACTCGAACGGGCCGACTCTGAAGTGCCGCAGCCACAGGTGGGCGAACAGTTCCAGGGCCAGCCACACCCCCAGGGTGACCAGCACCGTGACGCTGAGGCTCAGCTGCCCGTACCAGCCCAGGCCCCAGCCGGCAAACAGCAGCCCCAGCAGCAGCGATTCGCCCAGGTAGCCGGTCAGCGACATGCGCCCAGCCGGCGCTGCCAGCCGCAGCACCCGCGCGCCCGGGTTCAGGGCCGCCAGCGCCACATACGCCCCCGTGAGGGCCGGCGCCGTGATGAACCCCAGGGCCACCCCCAGCACCTGCTGGGCCCCGTCGCTGCTCAGGGTCAGCCACGCCGAGGCCGCGCCGCCGGGCAGACCCACGGTCGCTCCCAGCAGCAGCAGGCGCCGCCAGAGGGTGCCGTAGCGTTCGGGCCGGCGCAGGACCCCCAGCCGGCCCGCCGCCAGCCCCAGCAGGAACATGCTCAGGGCCAGCGACCAGTTCAGCACGCCCAGGGTCAGCAGCACCCCGGGCAGTGCGCTCAGGCGGGCGTGGGCGGCCTGTAGCACCCCGCCGGCCTGCACGGCGCGGTCCAGCACGGCGACGTCTTCCACAAACCCTCCCGACCCCGGCCCTGCCGAGCCCGCCCCGGCCGCCAGCGACCCCAGGGCCACCACTGTCAGCAGCCCCGCCCCCACGAGGTAAGCGCCGGCGGCGCCCCGCAGGGCCGTGCGGGTGCGGCGCACGGCAAACCACGGCAGCGCCAGCCCCAGCACCGCGTAACTCAGCAGAATGTCGCCAACAAACAGCAGCGTGGCGTGCAGCAGCCCCAGGACCCCCAGCGCCAGCAGGCGGCGACGGTAGCGGCGCAGGCCGTCGCCCGGCCGGGCCTGCGACTGCAGCAGCAGGGTGAGGCTGTAGCCGAACAGAAACGAGAACAGCAGGTAAAACTTGCCCTGCGCCAGCGCCACGATCAGCCACGCCAGCACGCCGTCCAGCCCGGAATGCACCAGCGCCGGCGTCAGGCCGGCGTGGGTCATGGCGAGGTACGGCATGTTCACGAACACGATCCCCAGCAGGGCCAGGCCGCGCAATTGGTCCGGCAAGGGCTGACGGCCACCTTGAACCACCTTCGTTTCTTTTGGAACAATCATGTTCCAGATCATAGAGGATGGGCTGCTCACCCGCTAGGCTCTGGCCATGAGCCCAGCTCGCCGCGCCCCCCCAACGCCCCTTTTAGAGGTGCTGACCCAGGCGCTGGTGGAGCGGCCCCAGGCCAGCCTGGGCGAACTGGCGGCGCTGGCGGGTGTGGGCCGCACCACCCTGCACCGCCTGTACCCCACCCGGGAAGCGGTGCTGCGCGCTGTGGCCCTGGACGCCCTGGCCCACCTGCGGGCCGTGGACGAAGAGGTGGGGCTGGCCGCCGCCTTTGCGCCGGGGACGCCGCCAGCTGTCTCCTGGCAGACGCTGGAACGCTGGATTGAACGGCTGGTGCCGCTGGGCCCGCGCCTGATGTTTCTGGTGCGCGCCTCGGAACTGGACAGCGACGCCGAACTGACGCGCGCCTCGGCCGCGCAGGACGCCACGCTGCTGGGCGCCCTGGAACGCGCGCAGGCGCAGGGGTTCCTGAGCCCCCGCCCGCCCGCCGCGTGGCTGATGGCGTCCCTGCACGCGCTGATTTATGTCTGCTGGGAACAGGTGGCGGCGGGGACGGTGGCCCCGCGCGACGCCGCCGGGCTGGTGTTCCGCACCTGGCTGGGCGGGGTGGGGGAGAAGGCGAACGGCTGAGACGACTTCCGAAACATTCCGTCAGGTGTGGCGGAATTTTTCCGGCCGGACTGACCGGGCTGCGCCGCAGAGGAAGAAGAAAAGGGTGCGGATGTCCGGGCATTGGGCTGGAACAGCGCCGAAGGCGGGGACCATCCCGTTCGTTTCTGGATGTTCCGGAAATGGACGGCCGTCCGTATAAGCGGCGCCTCTACCGGCCGAACAGCAAGGGACTTAAGCGCGTGCCCAGCAGGGCCCGGCCCAGCAGCGCAGGCCCCAGCAACGCCACCACGAAGTAGCCCAGCATGGTCAGGGCCACCTGCGCGGGCGGGCCGTCCGGGGGCAGGGCGCGCTCCAGGGCCTGCAGCACGGCTGGGTGAATCAGGTAAATCTGCAGGCTGACGGTGCCCAGCAGGCCCACCGCCGCGCGCAGCGGCGCTGTCCGCACCAGCCGGAAAGCCGCGCCCAGCAGGCCCAGGGCCACCAGACTGGTGTACAGCCAGCTCAGGCCGCTGTAGACCACCGGGGTCACGTTCTCGCCCCGGGCATAGGCCAGCGCGGCGGGCAGGTACAGGCCATACGCCAGGGCCAGCACCGGCAGCAGCACCCAGCGGCGGCGCCGCCACCACGCCTGAAAGTCGTCCAGGCGCGCGCCCACCGCCACGCCCAGCGTGATGGGCAGCATGTACCACAGCACCGTGCTGGCCGGAAACGGCAGGCGCAGCACCTCGCGGTTAAGAAGGTACAGGCCCAGTTGCAGTGCCAGCCCCAGCAGCAGCGCGGCCGTGATGCTGGGGCGCCGCCGGGCCAGCGGGAGCAGCAGCGGCAGCACCAGATACACCTCCAGCGCCACCAGCAGGAAATACAGGTGATAGCTGGCCTTGCCGTACAGCAGCCAGTCGCGCCAGCGTTCCGGGTCGGTGAGGGTGCTCGCCTCGCGCTGGCCGGTCCACACGTACCAGACGATATACAGCGCGCTCCACAGCAGGTAGGGCCAGCCGCCGCGCGTCAGGCGGCGCCAGAAATAGCGCCCCGGCTCAAAGCGCTTCAGCAGGCTGCGCGTCAATACCACCGCCGAGAGAAACACGAAGGCCGGCACCGCAAAATGCAGCGTGCGGTTCAGGACCAGCACCAGCAGGTGGGCCGTGGAGGCCGGGTCCAGCGAGCGCAGGGCCACGCCGGTGGTGTGGTGGCCCACCACCTCCAGAATGGTCAGGCCCCGGAACATGTCAATGGCCGAGAGACGGGGGGCGGCGGGGGCTGGCGCGGGGGCCTGCGGCGGCGCTGCCCCGGCGGGCACAGGGGCCACCGGGGCAGGCAAGGCAGAGGGCGGGTGATCGGGGGCGGGGTCAGCCATTGAACGCCCCACGGTACCGCCACAGGTTCAGTGGACTGCTGAACGTTAAGCAAAGAGGAACTCAGCAGGAAGGGCGGGTCCATGCCCCCCCGGCTTTGCTTAGCCCCGCCCGCGCACCTCGAAGCCCGCGCCGGTCAGGATGCCCGCGGCACGCGCCACGTCCTCCGGGCTTTCCAGGCCTAGGCGAATGGCGCCGCCGTCCTCGCGGATGGCCAGCACCTCAATGTCCTTAATGTTGACGCCGGCTGCCCCCAGCGCCTGCGTGACCGCGCCAATCTGGTTGGGTTTGTCGGGCACCGCCACCACAAGGTCGTGGCGCTGCGGCAGCAGGCTGCGGCGCACCACGGGCAGGCTGTCGCGGGTGCGCTTGCCTTCCTGGGCGCACAGCAGCAGTTCTTCGGGGTCGTCCAGATCGGCCTCCAGGCGGTCGAGCTGCCGGCGGAATCTGGACAGGGCCTCGCGCAGCGCCGCGCGGTTTTCCACCACCATGTCGCGGCTCATGCGGGGGTCGCCGCTGGCCACGCGCGTCAGGTCCCGGAAGCCCCCGGCGGCCAGCAGGCTCAGGCGTTCGTCGCGCGCCACCATGTGCGTCAGGGCGAGGCTGGCGAGGTACGGCAGGTGGCTGATGGTCGCCACCAGCGCGTCGTGGGCGTCGGGGGGCATCACCACGGGCGCGGCGCCCAGGCCCTCGACCAGCGCGCGGGCGCGGCTGAGGGCGGTTAAGGGCGTGTGGTCGCCAGGAGTGAGCACCCACACCGCGTTTTCCAGCAGCGCCGCGCGGGCGTGGGTCACCCCGCCGCGCTCGCTGCCCGCCATCGGGTGCCCGGCCACGAAGTTGCGCACGCCCAGCCGCTCCATCTCGGCGGCAATGCCCGCTTTCACGCTGCCCACATCGGTCACCAGGGCGCCCGGGTTCAGAAAAGGCGCGAGGTCGCGCGCCAGCGGGGCCAGGGCGCGCATGGGGGCGGCCAGCACCACCAGATCGGCCTCGCGCAGCCACTCGCCCGCCGAAGCGCGCACCTCGTCCACCACGCCCAGGGCCTCGGCCTCGCGCAGCACGTCCATGCTGCTGTCCAGGCCCACCACCTTTTTCGCCAGCAGGCGCTGGCGCAGCCCCAGGGCCACGCTGCCCCCGATCAGCCCCACGCCCGCCACCACAGCGGTGCCAAAGGGGGTGGAATCGGGCGCGGCGGGCGGGATCGTCATGGGGGCGAGGCTAGCATGCCCCCGGCGGCCCGCCGCGCCGTTGCCCGGCGCGCGCCGCGCTACAGTGCCCGGCGTGCCTGGTCCCGAAGTGCTGCTCTACGGCCTGCCCCTGGCCTTTCTCGCCGGTTTTCTGGATGCGGTGGCGGGCGGCGGGGGCACCATCACCCTGCCCACGCTGTTTCTGATGGGCCTCAGCCCGGCGCAGGTGGTGGCCACCAACAAGCTGCTGGCCATTTTCGGCTCGGGCAGCGCCACATGGCAGTACTGGAAAAGCGGCCATGTGGAGCGGCCCCTGGTGCTGCGCCTGATTCCCCTGGCCCTTCTGGGCAGCGCGCTGGGGGCCTTTCTGGTGCGCTTTGTGGACCCGGCGCTGTTTCGCACGCTGGTGGGCGTGGTGATTCTGGGGGTCGGCGCGCTGGTGCTGATCAACAAACGCTTTGGCCTGGAAGACCGCTACCCGGGCCTCACTGCCCGCACCCTGGCCCTGACCCTGCCCGGCACCCTCCTCATTGGCATGTACGACGGCTTTCTGGGGCCCGGCACCGGCACCTTTGCCATGTTCCTGTTCTCGCTGGCCGGCTTCAATCTGGTGCGCGCCAGCGGCAACGCGCGGACCCTGAACTTCGCCACCAATCTGGGGGCGTTTGGGCTGTTTCTGCTGGGCGGCCACATGGTCTGGTGGCTTGGCCTGCCGATGGGCGCGGCCAACGCCCTGGGCGCCTTTCTGGGCGCGCGCATGGCGATGCTGCGCGGCAGCGCCTTCGTGAAATGGGTGTACGGCGTGATCGTGGTGCTGGTGGCTGCCCGGCTGTTTTTTGGGCGCTAAGCCAGCTGGGAACAGTTCGGGAACGCCTGACCGAACATTTTCGATCAGAGCGGCTTGCTGAATTGTGGAGCAGAGAGGGCCCACAGGTGGAGGTCTGGGCGTCGGGTTTGGACAGCGCCGACGGTGGAGAACAGCCGGTGGGGCTCTGGATGTGACGGTGAGGCCAGAACGTGCCAGGGCTTAGGTCCAACCGTGCGCCTGCGCCCCGTCTGCGGGCGGGCCACGCGCCATGATGCGGGCTATGACCACTCCCTCAAGCCCAACCCAGCAGGCCATTTTCGCCGGAGGGTGCTTCTGGTGCACCGAAGCCGTGCTGAAGGACGTGCGCGGCGTGCAGAAAGTGGAAAGCGGCTACATTGGCGGCCACACCCCCAACCCCGATTACCGCAGTGTGTGCAGCGGCCAGACCGGCCACGCCGAGGCGGTGCGCATCACTTTCGACCCGGCGCAGGTGAGCTTCAAGGATCTGCTGGGCCTGTTTTTCGCCACCCACGACCCCACCACCCTCAACCGCCAGGGCGCCGATGTGGGCACCCAGTACCGCAGCGCCGTGTTTCCCCTCAGTGCCGAGCAGGAAACCCAGACGCGCGAGGTGATCGAGGACCTGACCCGGCAGGATGTGTTCGGCCGCCCCATTGTGACCACCATCGAGCCCGCCAGCACCTTCCATCTGGCCGAGGACTACCACCAGGACTACTACGCCAACAACCCGCGCCAGCCGTACTGCATGGCCGTGATTGCCCCCAAGGTGGCCAAGATGCGGCAGTACTACGCTGACCGGCTCAAGGGTTAAGGAGCCCAAACGCTGAGGGGGCGCGGGGCCGGCATGGAGGCCCTGCGCCCCCTTTCGCCCAGGGCGACCAGCCTCTGCTTCAGCCCAGCTTTTTCAGGCGGCCTTCCAGATCGCGGCGGGTGCGCTCGGCCACGGGAAAGGCCAGCCACGCCTCCAGGCCCTCGCGGGTCAGGGTGGGCTCCCCCACGTACACGTCAAACAGTTCGCCCACGGTGGGGGCGGCTGGGTCGCCGGGGAGGTGCGTGACGGGGTCGCCCGCGCCCACCGTGCCCTCGGTCAGCACGCGCAGGTACAGCCCGGGGCGGCGCATGCGAGCAAAGCGTTTCACAAAGGACCCCTCGCGCACATGCGCCGCCAGCGTGCCGCAGGGAATGCGCGGCGCGGTGACTTCCAGCACCACTTCGCCCGCCACGCCGTGGACCGTCAATCGGTCACCCACTCGCACCTCGGCCGAGGAGAGCCCGCTGAGGGTGAGGTTCTCGCCAAAGAGCCCCGGGCGCGCGGGGGCAGCGAGTTCGGCGGCCCAGGCGGCGTAGTCGGGCATGGTGTAGGCGTACACCGCCTGATCCGGGCCGCCGTGGTGCTTGCGGTTGAGGACGTGGTCGCCGTCCAGCCCGGCGCGCGTGACCCGCACATGGCCCGGCAGGGGGTGCTTGTCAATGCCCGTGACGGTGGCGCGCCCGCCCACTTTGAGCGCGGTGGGCTGACCGACGCACACCGCCGTAACCCGGAGTTCGTTCATGCCCCTCAGCGTAGCAAAGGCCCCGCCCTGGGGCGCAGCGTGACCGCCGTCCTGGCCGTCCTGGGAGCCCCTGTGCTGAAATACCGGGCGTGAGCAAGCCTGCCCGCCCCGCCCCCGCTGGTCCTCAGCCGCCGACCCCTGAGCCGGTGGCCCCCGAACAGCTGGCCCAGGGCCGCACCCTGACCCTGGCCACGCTGTGGGCGCTGTTTCTGCTGACGGTGCTGCCCTTCGTGGCCGGGCTGGTGCAGGGGCAGACAGAAGGGGCGCTGCGCCAGAGCCTCTACGCGGTTGCCACCGCCTTTCTGCTGGGCATGGTGTGGCGCGGCAGCATCTGGGCGTGGCGCCTGACCGTCAGTTTTGGCATGGTGGCCGGGCTGCTGGTCTTTGTGGTGGGCATGCTGGCGGGCGGCGCGTCGTGGCGGGGTTGGGTGGTCAGCGTGGCGGGTCTGGGCTACCTGGTCCTGGCCACCGCGCTGGTGGGCACGCCCAGTATCCGCGCGTTTCTGGACAGCCGCTGGGCGGCGCGGCGGCGGCCATGAGCGGCGAGCGGCGCTTTACTGTGCAGGGCACGAACAATGCCTTTACCTGCGGCCACTGCGGCACCCAGGTGCAGCCGCTGCAGAACGGCAGCGTGCGCAACCACTGCCCCCAGTGCCTGCACAGCAAGCATGTGGACCTCCTCCCCGGCGACCGCGCCTGCGACTGCCACGGCCTGATGCGGCCGGTGGGTGTGGAACAGAGTGGCAAGAAAGGCTGGGTGCTGCTGCACCGCTGCCAGAAGTGCGGTTTTCAGGGCCGCAACCGCGCGGCGCTGGATGACCCCGCGCAGCCCGACAGCTGGGACGCCATCGTGGCCCTGAGTGCCCGCAGCGGACAGGGGTAGCAGGCGGCGCCCCGGGTATTCCGCCGCGCCTCCTGTACATCCTGCATGGACGTTCCGGGCGTAGACCGCTTCAAGAGGGGCTGGGCTGCTTCAGCGGGCTTGCAGGATTGCCCCCTTCTTTTGTGCCGCTCTGCCAGACTGCTCGCCTGTACTGTGGCCGGGGGGATGGACAGCAGTGACTTTTCTGGCTGATCTCCCAGATTTCGGCACCTCCACCCAGCGCATGATGGATTTTGTAGGTCGGTGGGACTGGGATGCCATCGACCCTTGATCTGGTCGTCACTTGCCGCTACCCAGCAGTACGGTGGACATCCTGCGGCAGGCGCGGGCAGCGCGTTTGGTTGTACCGGAGTGGGAAGGGAAAGATAGCCTTAAGGGCCCACCCCACACTCGTAGAAAGTCCGTTGCTATGCAAGTTGCTCCACTCGCTGGATTCTCGATTTCACAGCCCCACTTCAGAACAAGAAAAGCTCCGCCTTGGACGGAGCTTCTTTCTTCTGGTGCCGGTGAGGGGACTCGAACCCCTACGGTTTCCCGCTCGATTTTGAGTCGGCGCCCCCCCGTCCACCCCCATCCATACCCGTCCAGAAACAGCGTCTCAGCCTGCCTTCTCATCCGCGCCCGTCCAACTCTGTCCAGCCCCGTCCGTGCTGATTGCTGTACGCGTTGCTGTACGGAGTGAGGTCCGTTCCGCCGTCTCCAACAGACTTCCCAGGCCAATCGCCGAGCGCCGGCGCTGACTGGCCAGCACATGGCTGTACACCTTCAAGGTGATGCTGGCGTCCGCATGGCCCAGGCGTTCAGCGAGCATCCGCACGTCCATGCCACTGGCGATGGCCAGTGAGGCGTAGGTATGCCGCAGATCGTGGAATCGGATAGGGGAGACTTCACAGCCGTCCCGAAGCGTCCGCCAGTGGTAGTCGATCCGCCAGGGCATGAGCGGCTCACCGTTCTGGTCGGGGAAGATCAGGTCATGGTCCGGCCAGACGCTGCCCGCCCCCAGCACGGCCGCCCGTTCCGCTTCCCAGGCGGTGCGCCGGGCACGCAACTGGTCCAGGCTGTCCGGGTCCAGCACGAGGTCACGCACGCCCGCAGCGGTCTTGGGCGTTTCAATGGTGGGCGTGTAGGCCACGCGCACCACGGTTTGCCGCACGCTGAGCGTGTCGCCCTGCAGGTCACTCCAGCGCAGGCCCAGCAGTTCCGCCTTGCGCATACCGGTGGTGAGCGCCAGGTAGAACAGTGCCTCTAAGCGGTGACCGCTGATGGCCTTGAGGAAGGTGCGGACCTCGCCCGGCTCCCAAAACGACATCTCTTTGCGTGGGGCCTTGGGTGGCCGGGTGTTCTTGGCGACGTTGCGGGGCAGCATGTCCAGGCTCACCGCGTAGTTCAGCATCATGCTGAGCAGCGTGCGGGCGTACTGGCTGGTGCGCGTGCCCTTTTCCTTGGCCAAGGCGTTCACCATGGCGCTCACGTCACGGGCGGTGAGCTTTTCCAGCCGGATCTTGCCCAGGTAGGGCAGGACGTACAGCCGGATGTTCATCTCGTAGGACTGGTACGTGCCGGCCTTCAGGCGGGTCTTGGCGTTCTCCAGATATTCCTTGGACCAGTCCTCGACGGTGGTGCTGTCCGGGGCGCGCAGGGTGCCCTCAGCCTGGGCCTTCTTCAGCTGATTGATCTTCGCCTGAACTTCCTTCTGAGTTTTGCCGTAGACGGTGCGCCGAGTGATTTTCCCTGTACCGGGGTGCCGGGCCAGGGTGACTTCAGCGCCCCAGATCTTCTTGTCTTCACGGTAGAAGATGGTGCCTTCACCATTCGCGCGCTTAGCCATGGGGAAAGCTCCTTTGAATAACCGTGCTGACGCAGGCGTAGGAGAGGGTACGGGGAGGGTTCACTTGGCGGGGAAAGGCGTGTTGTGCTTGATCGTAATGCCCTTGTTCTTGAAATCAACTTTGATATAGGAGAACTGCGCGTGTTGACCCTTCACGTAAAGCTCGACAATGTCATTTTGATCATGCGGGATAGGGCTAATCTTACCTTCAAAGAAGGCAGGTTTTAACGCGGCTCCATTGATTCGGTAACCTACAACAACATCTCTAAGAACGCCTGCGTATGGTTCGTAGCTGATCACCAGTTTTCCATTTTTGAGCTGAAGCGCGAGACGATCTTGATACCAGTCCTCACGAATGGACTCATAAACAAAATCACCTTCAAATGCCAGATCAATCTTTCCCGGCACATAGTTGGTTCTATCTGGATGCCCCTCGCGCCAGTAGGAAATCAGGCGTTGAAAATTCTGCTGAACATTACCTGTCAGAGTGAACGTGCCCATTTTGGATGTGGCTTTGAATCCAGAGCACGTCATAGTGTACGGTTGGCCAAATTCCTTGTATTCCGCTGGATTCGGAAATTTTGCAGGCACATAAATGTATGCCTCTGCTGTCACATCAAGGATGCTCCCATAGAAAATTCCATCAATGATTTTGAAATAAGTTGTCTGTGAGCATGGCAGTTTCGTTTGGGCAAAAGCAGAAGACCAGAGGGAAAGCAAGAGGACAGAAGCTATTCTTTTCATCTGATCTCCTTATTCTTCGATGACAACTAGGCCAACTGTCATGCTGGGATAACCTGGGACTTCAAACAGCGAGACGCCCTCTCCCTGGAAATCATCGTCAGGGTCAGGCATGGGGTCACCAATCCAGCAGGGCATGTGCCAGCGGAATGAGTAGGCGTAACGAATCTTGCCCTTGATAGCAACAAACCCGCCGAGGCGGGCGTTTTGGTTGTGGTGCACCACGCGCCTTAGCGCCTCATGCAGCAGCACCTTCTGTTCCTGGTGCAGCACCCACACCATCTGCGCGGTCAGGCCGTGCAGCTCGATGGCTTCCTGCACCGTTCCATCTGGAATCAGCAGGGCGTCCTGACCGACCGTAATGATGCTTTCCACGTGCGCTCTGATATTGGGCACGCTGGAATGGCGGTGCTGAATAACTTCCTCATAGGTGGGGTACTCAGGCTTCCCGCGTTCCCGGGCCAGCTTGTGACTGAGCTCATGGGCAATGTCACTGCGACGCCTCAGGGGATGTTGTTTCCGCTTGACGTGGATTTCAGTGCCCACCAGACGACTTTGATCCGCTTCAACGAGGGTGCAGCCCAGCCGTTCCGGCAGCTTTTCCATGTCCGTTTCGTTTTCAACCTCGTCATGCCTCGCTTTCTGGTAGGCGAAGAGGTTGTAGACGTCTGGGTCAATCATTCCTCTGGTTCCTCAGGGTCATAACCCATCCCCTTGAGGGCTTGGAATTCCTGTAGCCAGCCCTCGACATCCTGCGGGGTTTTCTTGCGTGGGGTGGTGACCATGAAATGCTGCCAGCGGTATTCGCGGATGCCCTGGAACATGGGCAGGTCACCGTACTGGTCAGCGGCTTCTTTCAACACATCGGGAATGACCGGGCGCTGTTTGGGAATGCGGTAACCCATGGCGCCCGCACTGAGAGCGGCTGACCTAGCGTTTGCAGCTGGCGGCTCATCAGGGAACAGCTCTGCGAACTCATAACCAGCAGCTTCAGCCAGCTCAGCCGGCGTGATGCGTAAAACTTCAGCGTAGGCCCGCAACTTGCGAGGGTGGACGTTCTTCAGGTTGACCTTCCCGTTCTCCCAATAACTCACTGCCTGCTGTCCAATCACCTCTCCGATACGGTCAGAAATCTGATTCGCGACCCAACCTTGAGAGGGTCGATCAGGCAGGGCCAGCCGCTTCAAGGTGAGCGGGGATGGTGTTGGTGAGGTAGTAGGGGGACGAACCATCACTTGCCACATGCTCCTTCGTTACGCGTCAACGCTTACACAAGTTGCTTTAACCGTACCTGTGTAAGTGTGGCAAGTCCACAAACAGCCGTGTAGGACGGCGGCAAAGCAAGACGGGAGAGGTCTTGCCTGTTACACACATATGTGTAATAATGAACCCATGCCAGAAACGCCTTCTACACTTCGCGAACTTCGCGAGCGAACCGTCAACCCGGAAACTGGGAAGGCGTTCACTGGTGAAGAAATCGCCCGCAAGCTCAGCGTCTCAACGAACACCTACTTCCGCTGGGAATGGGGTCAATCCGTCCCGAACGGCATCAACCTCATGCGTCTGGAAAAGATTCTGCCCGGTTCTACACATACACTGGTAGATGTAGAGGCTCAGTCCGCATGACCCCCGCCCGCGCTCTGTCCCCCACCGAACTGCTGGTGCTGACGCCTGAGCAGGCGGGCCAGCTGCTCGGCATCAGCCGCAGCAAGGTCTACGAGCTCATTCAGGCGGGCCAGCTGCCCACCATCACCGTCTTTTCCGGTGGCCCGGCCCGCATCACCCGCGCGGACCTGGACGCCTACGTCGTCGCCCGCAAGCGCGAGGCCACGGAAGCGCACGCCAACTACCTCACCCTGACCGCCCCGCGTGGGCGTGGGCAGCGCGCGGACACCCGCCGCTGAAACGAAAAAGCCGCGTTCCTGACCCTGAGAAGTCAACGCGGCAAAGGAGCGAATCCTATGAACAAAGTAACACGCGCCCAACTGATCGCCAACCTGAAAGCCGCCGGAGTGATTGCCCTCCAGTGCGAGGACTGTGGGTACAAGCACCCCCTGACCCGCCTGGGCTTCGGCTGCAACGCTGCGCACCCCGACATCGACGGGGAAACCTGCGACGGCTGGAATCTGAAGGAAGTCCGTTCCACCGTGAAACCCGCCCGCGTGCTGGCCGTGCCCTTCCAGCCCGTCACCGTCCAGGGCGGCGCGGCGTGAACCGCGACCGTTTTGGCGTCCACAGCACCGCCCGCCTGACCGGCCCGCTGGTCGGGGCGGTGCTCATCGCCGCGTGCGTGGTCCTGGCCGCGCTCTCCGGGGTGCTGGGATGACCAGCCACGCAGAACGCAACCTGCAGCAGATCGAGTGGCTGCGCGCGGACCTGCGCGAGAACGGTGCGCTGCGCCGCAGCCTCACCGGCGCCATGGCGGAACTGGGCCCGGATCACCCCGACTACCAGCACTACCGCGAGGCGGTGCGCGCCCAGCAGCAGGCCCGCATTGAACAGATCGAGCAACGCGCCGGGTACCGCCCCACGGTCTGGTGCCTGAACCCCGGCTGCCATATGCCCTACGCCGCCGAACTGCCCGCGTGCCCGGAGTGCGGCACGGCCACCCGGCCGGCGCCCACCGTGGCCACCACCCCCTGCCAGTGCGGCCAGCCCCGCCCTGAGAACGCCGCGTTGTGCCGCGACTGCGAGGACCATCTGTGAAAGCCCTGATCCTTGGCCTGACCGTTAGTGGTGGCGCCCTGCTGTTCCTGTACAGCCTGGGCCGCATCAGTGGCCGCCACCTCCCCACCGCTCCCGGCGCAGGCCAGTGCTGGACCTGCGGGGAAGGCTGCGCCGTCGGCACGCTGGTGTGCCCCAGTTGCGGGAAGGCGCTGTGAAGCCGCTGCCCATCCTGCTGCTCACGCTGCTGGGCCTGAGTGCCTACGGCCTGCTGCTGACCCTCGCCCCTGACTTCGGTCCCCGGATGCCTGCGTGGCAACGCGTGGCCTGCCCGGTGCTGCTCACCGTGGCGGTCATGTCGCTGCTGCAGGTGTGCCGCCTCGTCACCCGCACCAAAAAGGAGCTGAGCGCATGACGGCCATCGAATCCACCCGCACCGAAGAGCACATCACGCTGCTGGACGTGTACGCCGAGAACGGTGTGCGTGAAGTGACGCCCCGCGTCGACGCGCTGGCCACCATCAGCGCCGGTGCCAAGGCGAAGAACGCCAGCAACCCCACGATCAACCGCGACGGCACGATCAGCCTGCATGACCCGGAAGGCCGCGCCTCCGGTTTGGCGGCCACCCTCGCGGCCAGCGGCGGCAAGGTGCTGACCATCGCCTTCCCCTTCAATGACTGGGACAGCGTGGTGCAGATGCGCTTCGCCGAGTACAGCGCTTCTCGGCTGCTCTGCTTCGGGGACCAGCACAGCATCACCGAGATCACGGATAAGGGTGAGCGTAAAGTGCACCCCGCCGGCACACCCGAATACGACGCGCTGCGCAAGCGCTGCAAGGTCACGGTGAACGTGTATTTCGTGCTGGCCGCCTGGGACCTGAAAGACCCACAGGGCGGCAGCATGGGCCCCGGCGTGCTGTTCCCGGACGGCCTGGGCTTCTACCGCCTGCGCTTTACCAGCCGTAACTCGCTGGACAACCTGCTGAACACCTGGAAACTGATCAAGAAGATGTCGGGTGACCGCATCTCCGGCGTGCCGCTGGACCTGCAACTGGTGAACCGTGAAGTCAGCGGCCCCGACGGCAAGCGCCGCAACGTCCCGGTGTGGACCTTCACCATGAAGCCCCCGCAGGGCCTGCAGCTGACCAGCCGCAACTTCCAGGCCACGCTCAGCCAGGCGCTGAAGAGTGGGGAAGAGCTGATGCTGCCCGCCCCGGACGGGGACGAGATCGACGCCGCCTTCGAGGTCATCACCCCCGATCAGGACGAAGCGCCGGCCCTCACCGAGCGGCAGACCCGGGAACTGACCAACGGCTTCAACGCGGCGGCCGTGCGCACCAAGTACTTCGCCATCACGAACAACACCCCGTATGCGCACCAGCCCGGCCGCGCCCGCCTGATCACGGCCGTGACCGCGTACCACTATCAGGGCGACACGGAACACGTCACGGACAGCCTGAGCGAGGTGCTGAACCGCGCGGATCAGGCCCTGGCCGATGTGCTGCTGGCCAGCGCCGAAGCGTGGGCGGCGGGTTGGGAGGCACAGTGTGGTGCCATCCGCCGCGCCTACTCGGCCGCCAAGACCGCTGGCAAAGACACCGACGCCCTGAGCACGGAATTTGACGGCTGGCGCACCGATGAGGAAAAAGCGGCTGAACTGCTGGACCGCCTGCAAGCCCTGACGGCCTGACGCCTGCTGGGGCTGGCCGGCGCTGGCCCCACCTTACCCCCCGAGGTCTGCCATGAAAAACGAATATCTGGTCCGCGCGCACCGCACCGAAACCAAACTCGACACCCGCGACAACCTGATGAGCCAGTTGGACGTGCAGGTGCCCGCCGACGCGCTGGAATTCCTGCGCGCCGCCCACAACGCGCAGGAAACCAAGGACGTGACCTTTCAGGTGCAGGTGGTGAACACCCGCGACGGTGACTACCGCACCCTGAAGTTCACCAGCAAGGGCAGCAAGATGAAGGACTTCGTGCCGGTGGCCACGCTGGAAAAGTTCTGCGACCCGCATGACAACCTGACCGCCCTGTTCGACCGGGCCGCCTTCGAGCTGAACCTGATCGTGGAGGTGAAAGAGCGCCAGCGCCCCGACGCCAAACCCCTATTTGAAGAGGAAGAGCAGGAACCCACCGTGATCGTGGCCGGTGTCCTGAACGCCCCGAAAGAAGTGCTGGCCCTGCCCGGTACCGAGGACATTCAGGACGCGGAATTCGTTGACGCCTTCCCCGCTGCTTTTCTGGATGCCTGCACCGCTGACCAGTTGGGGCAGCTGTTCGCCCACCTGAACTTCGGCAAGCTGACCGATCCCACGGAAGAGGAACTGGCCGGCGCCCGCGCCAAGCTGCTGAAGTACTGGCACCTGCTGGAAGGCACCAACATCGTCGCCAAGATCCGTGATGAGCAGGCCACTCGCAGCACCGAAGACGGTGACGCAGCATGAGCGAGCTCAGCCCCCGACAGATGACGCCGGGGCTGCATTACGCCTGGGTGCGTGACCTGCGGCCCCTGGACAACCGGCAGCGCGAAGCGTTCCTGGCCAGCCTCGCCATGCACTACGGGCAGAGCGCCGCAGACAAAATCCGGCGCGACGTGAACCGGGGCGTGGCGGCATGACCAAGGGCACCCCCGACTACCTGCAGGCCGTGAGCGCCGACGGCCACCTGATGGGCAGCACATGCGACTGGCCAGCCGGGTACGGCGCCGAGTGGCAGAGCCTGATGGAAGGGCAGGGCGGCACCGTCACCCGCCTGACCCATGACGAGTACCGGCAGCGTGCCCTGGCCCTCCCGAAGCACGGCCAGACCATCACGCATGCCGAGTACGGCGAGGGGACCGTGAAGGCGGTCCTGCCGGAGCTGGACGCGGTGGTGGCGAAGAGCCAGCGTGGTGAGTTCCTGGCGCGCCCGGGCACCTTCACCATCGGTGACCGGTTGACCTACACCCATGAGGGCCAGCAGATGACTGGCACGGTGCGCGGCGTGTTCCCCGACGGCCAGCTGCGCGTGGTGGGTGACGGGCTGAACGTGATGCACGATATTCCTGCCCCCGCCGTCGCCCGGGATGCTTACACCGACTTCCTGAACGCCAAAGTGGTGGAAGCCCAACCCATGGGTTTCACCCCGGCGGACCTGCCCGAGGTCCTCAAGCCCTTCCAGCGTGACCTCGTGACCTGGGCGCTTGAACAGGGCCGCGCCGCTCTCTTCGCTGAGCGTGGCCTGGGTAAGGCGCTGATGGAGCTTACCTGGGGGCATCAGGTGGCGGGGCACACCGGCCGCCCCGTGCTGATCCTGGCCCCACTGGCCGTGACTTTTCAGCTGGAAGCGGAGGCGCAGAAGTTCGGCCTGCCCGCCATGGTGTGGGACGGGGGCGCGCTGCCAGACGCACCCGTGGTGCTGAGCAACTATGAAAAGCTGGACGCCCTGACCGAAGCCGGGCACATCGGCACCTTTGCCGGGGTGGCACTGGACGAGAGCAGCATCCTCAAGAGCTTCATGGGCCGCACCAAGATGGCCTTGATTGAAGCCTTCCAGGGCACGCCCTACCGCCTCGCGGCCACGGCCACGCCCAGCCCGAATGACATCGTGGAGCTGGGTAACCACGCCGAGTTCCTGGGGATCATGGAGCCGGGTGAAATGCTCACCCGCTGGTTCATCAACGACACCACGCAGGCGCAGACCTTCCGCCTGAAGCGCCATGGTGAGGCTGAGTTCTACCACTGGTTGAGCACCTGGGCCCGCGCCCTGCGCCTGCCCAGCGACCTGCAGGAAAGCTATTCCGATGAGGGCTACGCCCGCCCCGCGCCGGAGTACGTGGTGCACACGGTGCAGACCGATCACACCGGCGCGGCCGAGGAAGAGGGGCGCTTGTTCCGGCAGGTCAGCGCCAGCGCCACCAGCCTGCACAGGGAACTGAAGCTCACGCTGGATCAGCGCGCCGCCCAGGTGGCCGCGCTGGTGGCGGCTGAGTCCCAGGAACCCTGGGCGATCTGGGTGCACACCAATCAGGAAGCCGAGGCGGTGTGCCGGCTGATTCCGGAGGCCACCGAGGTCCGGGGCAACATGACGGCCGCGCAGAAGGAAGAGGGGCTGCGCGCGTTCAGTGAGGGCCGCGCGCGGGTGCTGGTGACCAAGCCCAGCATCGCGGGCTGGGGCATGAACTGGCAGCACTGCGCCCGCACCGCCGTGGTCAGCCTGAACTACAGCTTTGAAGAGCTGTACCAGGTGGTGGGCCGCTTTGACCGCTACGGCCAGCAGCGGCCCGTGCAGGTGCACCTCGTGACCACCGACACGCATCAGACCGTGCTGGGCACCCTGCGCCGCAAGGAAGCCGAGCACCGCGCGATGCAGGACAAGCTGATCGCCGCCACCCGCACGGCCGCGCGCGGCCAGAGCGTCCGGCTGGACGTCGGGCCGGCGCACCGGCGCACCGTGGAAGGGGACGGGTACCGGCTGTTCAACGGGGACTGCTGCGAGGTCATCAAGGGGCTGGACACCCACTCACACGACTTCCAGATCTTCAGCCCGCCCTTTTCCAACCTGTACAGCTACAGCCCGGACCTGCGGGACATGGGCAACACGGATGACGATCAGCACTTCTTCGCCCACTTCGCCTTCCTGATCCCGGAACTGCGCCGCACCCTGAAGCCGGGGCGCCTCTGCGCCGTACACGTCAAGAACCTGCCCATCTATGCCAGCCAGGAGGGCTACACCGCGCTGCGCGACTTCCGGGGTGACACCATCCGGGCCTTCCTGAACGCGCCTCGCGGCGAGGATGGCAGCTTCTGGAGTTACCACAGCGAGATCTGCATTGACCTGGACCCGGTGCGGGAGATGCAGCGGACCAAAGCGGACGGCCTGCTGTACAAGAACATCCGCGAGAACGCGGCAAAGAACCGCCAGGGCATGGCCGAGTACGTGGTGGTGTTCCGGAAATGGGGCCCAGGGATGGATGAAACGCCCCGCGTAACCCATGACCCAGCCGAGTTCACCCTGCCGATGTGGCAGAAGTACGCGGCGCCGGTCTGGTACGACATCAACCGCACCGACGTGCTGAACGCCAAGATTGCGCGCAGCGACGATGACGAGAAACACCTGGCGCCCTTGCAGTTGGACGTGATCCGCCGCTGCGTGACGCTCTGGACCAACCCCGGCGAGGTGGTGTTCACGCCTTTCCTGGGCATCGGCTCCGAGGTGTACGGCGCCCTGCAGGTGGGCCGCAGGGGCGAGGGCGTGGAACTGAAGCCCGAGTATTTCACCTGGGCTGAGCGCCACGTGTCCCAGGCGGCTGAGCAGGCCGCCACGCGCCTCTTCCCGCTGGCCGCTGGGGGTGCATGATGGCCCCCGCGAAGAACCTGAAGCTGCACCCGGAGGGCCCCACGTCCCAGGAACCCGCCAAGGGCCGTCAGGGCTTCACCACCCTGGATAACGAACAGGACACCTCGGTGCTCTACGCCCTGGATAACGCCCTGGTCAAACCCGCGCTGGTGCTGCTGGCCCACCGCAAGATGCGCCCCATCCACTGGGGTGAGGTGGCCCAGCTGATCGGCCGGGGCCACACCCAGGTGCAGGCCAACCTGCAGCGCCTCGCGGACCTGGGGCACGCGGTGGGGCATGACGGGCAGTGGGCCTGGGCCGGATCGAAGGCGGCCGGGCAGCTGGAACTCCGGAAGACCGGACGGAAACCCGTTCGGAAATCCGTCCGGAAATCCGGATTCAACGCACCGAAAAATGACGTGTGGGTGGGGAAAAGTGTCAGCCCTAAAGAAGTGAAGCTAAGTGAAGCTAAGAAAATAAACCCAACCAACAACGTCTCTTCCACGAATTGGCCAGCCCAGCCCGCACCGGTTGGTGTTGCTGGGGGGGCAATGGTCGGAACAGATCAGAACCCCAGCACGGCGCCTGACGGCGCGGCCTCTGGCGAGGCCGGGGCCACACACCTGAACCCGTTTCAGGTTGAAACCGCATACCACCACGGAGGGGGCGAGAACGTGACAGACACGGAACATGTTCCGGCCGCCGCGCCGGCCACGTACCGCGCCGCGCAGGAGATCCTGACCGCCGCCGGGGCGTGGGACATCTGGGCGGCCTGGACGAAGGCCCGCAAGCTGGACCGCGCCGCACAGGACGCGCAGATCATCCAATTCGCCACCTGGGTGCAGGAAGGCCGCGCCAGCGAGCTGCGCCAGCACGCCGGTGAGATCACGGTGGCGGGCAGCTACGCCCACCCGTATCTGGCCCTGGCGGATCGCATGCGGCGCGCGGCGAAGGTGCAGCAAGCTGAGACCGCCAACCGCGCCAACGTGCGCAAAGGCGCGCAGTGCCAGCCCGGTGAGCGGCGCCGCGCCCCGAACGGGCAGGTGTGGACGATCGAGAGTGTGGAGCACGGTCTGGTGTACTTCGCCGAGTCCAACGCCCCCCTGGACCTGGGTGACTTCATCGTGGCCCGCTGGTCACTGGAAGGGGGTGCGGCATGAACGACCTCACCCCCCGCGTTGCCCCGCATGACACCGCTGCCGAAATTGCCCTGCTGGGCAGCGTGCTGCTGGACAATGATGCCCTGACCAACACGGCGGTCAGCCAGCTGCAGCCCGCGGACTTCTACCAAGCCAAGCACCGCCTGATCTGGGCGGCCGTGCCGGCGCTGCGGGATGCCCGCACCCAGGACGGTCAGCCCGGCCCGGTGGACCTCATCACCCTCAGCGCAGAGCTGACCCGGCGCGGCCAGCTCGACGAGGCCGGAGGCCTGACCTACCTGATGGGGCTGGCCGATCAGGTGCCCACCGCTGTGTACGCCGAGCATTACGCGCGGATCGTGCTGGAAAAGGCCACGCTGCGCGGCAAGATCGCGGCGGCCGGGAAGTTGATGCAGGCCTGTTATGACCAGGCCGTCCCGCTGGAAGAGATCGACGCCATGACGGCACTGATCCCCAACCTCACCCGCTTTGACTCCGGACTGGAGCGGGTGGGGGACACGGTGCGCGCCGTGCTGGAACAGGCGGCCCAGGGCACCGGCCCGAACGGCGCGCCCACCGGCCTGAAGGACCTGGATGAACTGATGGGCGGCCTGGAACCCGGGCGCCTGTACGTCCTGGCCGCCCGGCCTGCGATGGGCAAGACCGCTGCGGCGTTCCAGATGGCGGTGCACGTGGCCAGGGTGCGCGGCCGGGTGCTGGGCTTCAGCCTGGAAATGCCCACGGAAGAGATCACGGCCCGCCTGCTGTGCAGTGAGGCGCGCGTGGACCTCAAGCGCTTCAGTGAATCCCGCCGGGGCCAGGGCAACCTGAACGACCGGGACTGGGAGCGCCTGACCCACGCGGGTGCTCACCTGGACGGCCTGCGCCTGGACATGCTGGCCAAGCCCGGCCTGAAGCTGCAGGAACTGCTGGACGCGGTGCGGCAAGCGCACCGGGACGAACCGCTGAGTCTGTTCGTGCTGGATTACCTCCAGCTCGTGCAGGTGAGCGGCCGGGCGGGGGAGAACACCGTGCAGCGCGTGACCATGATCAGCAGCGCGTTGAAGGGCCTGGCCATGGAACTGGGCATTCCTGTGCTGGCTCTCTCCCAGCTCAGCCGCGCGGTGGAACAGCGCCCCAACCACCGGCCCATGCTCAGTGACCTGCGTGAGTCGGGCAGCGTGGAACAGGACGCCGACGTGGTGATGTTCATCTACCGCGACGAGTACTACAACCAGGAGACCGATCAACGGGGCATCGCGGAGTTCATCCTGGGTAAGCAGCGCAACGGGCCCACCGGCACGGTGAAGACCCAGTTCCACAGCGCCTTCACCCGCTTCAACGACCTCGCCCCGGAATACGTGGGGTCGGCATGAGCAGTCGGCTTGAGGACCTGAGTCTGATCCGCTTGACCGAGATAGCGGCGGACTATGGCGTGACCGCTGACGCCGTTGCAGACACGTTCAAGCGGCACGGCAAGCGCCTGTACAAGCTGGGACGGGTGCAGGCTGCCAGCCTGTCGGAGCTGGAATGGTACGCCTCACACCGCGAGCGCCGCGCACCCACCGTCCTGAAGCGCCCCGCTGGGTGGCTGGGGATCAAGCAGGTGGTAGATCGACTCAACCTCACCGCCTCGACGGTGGGTGAACTCAATGAACGGGGTGACCTCGACGCCGTGCGCGTGGGGAACCAGTACTTCTACAACCCTGAGCACGTGGAACGGGAGCGGCTGAAGCGCAGTGGCGTGCCGCCCGCCTGGGTGGCCATTGCGGACCTGATCCATGAGCACGGTTGGCGGGATGACATTCCTTACCGGCACGTCCGGCGCCTGGGGTTGCAGACCTTGAACTGCATGGTGCGCGGCGACAAGGGCACCGCAAAGCGTCTGGCCATCCGCCGGGAAGATGCCCCGCGTCTCGTGGCCGTGATGAGCCTCCCCTTCAACTACCCCGGCCGCATGACCACCACGCAGCTGTGTGCCGCCTGTGGCGTGACCTCCCGCACGGTGCACAGCTGGGTGTACCAGGGCATGCCCACGCTGCAGTGCCGGCATTCCTCGTACTGGTTTGACCCAGCAGAGGTCCTGGCCTTCTTCGATCAGCACAGCCCTGCCCAGGATCAGCGCGCCGCCCGCCTGCGCGCCCACCTTGCCGAGCAGGACAGGAGCGCCGCATGAGCAGCTATTGGAAGCGGCGTGCCGGCCGCGTCATCTGGCCCCTGGTGCAGGCCGGTCAGAAGGCTGGCACCCCGGCAAAAGAGATCCTGCGCCAGATTGACCAGGCCTACCCGTTCGGCACCCGGGAGCATCACCCCTACAAGATGTGGCTGGAAGTCCGGAAAGAGGCGATCAAGGCGCTGGGCCTCGAAACCAAATCCACGCAGCCCCGCCTGATCGGGCCACTGTTCGGGGGTCAGGCATGACGGCCCTGCAGATTGAGGTCCGGGCCCTGACCCTGGAACAGGAGATGCAGGCCTGGGGCGCGGCCTACCACACCGCGCAGCGCACCCTGAATGACCGCGCCCGGGAGGCGTACCAGCTCTACCTGCGCTGGACCGCCGCCGGGCACACCGGGGACTTCAGCGCCACCCTCGCGCGGCACGCTGGCCTGTCCCGCACCACCGCGTGGCGCGCGTGGCGGGCCGGGTACGCCCTGAGCCTGGGCGCCACATCCGGCACGGATCAGGGAGACCTGATCGACGCGGCGCGCGCCCTGGACGGCGGGGCCAGCACGGCCGAGGTGAACACCGCTCTGGCCAACCACACCGTGCGGGATCTGGCCCAGCAGCTCGACACCGGCCACGTGGGGCGCCGCATGACCAGCGAGGCGGCCCAGCTGCGGGAACAGGTGCAGCGCCGCCTGGGCGTGCTGGGCCTGGATCACCTGCAGCCCGCCGAGCGTGACGAACTCGTGTTCCGCGCGTTCCTGACGGTTTCAGATGAAACGCTCACCGGGATCGTGCGCGCCTACCGCGCCGGCACGGAAAACAAGGGGGATGAGGCATGAACACGGTTCAAGGTCTTTGGCTCGTGGCCTGCGCGCTGGCGCGCGGCCGTCGCTACACCCGGAAGCAGGAGATCCGCCAGCGCCTGAGCACCCTGCACCTCGTTGACTCCGAGTCCTGCATCAGCCTGGACGATTACATCCAGCGCCGTGAAGCGCGCCTGCCTGGGGGTGAGGACTGATGGCCAGCCACGCGCAGATGGTTGAACAGTTCCGGGCAGGGAAGTACGTCGACACACGTGGTGACGTGGGCTTCGTCGCCCTGAAGCATGTCCAGGCGCTGGGCCACATTGAAGTGGAGCAAGGCCAGCACGTGGCCTATGTGGTCACGGTGCGGATTCATCCGCTGCGCATTCCCCCCTTCGCAACGGCACAGGCGGCTGACGACTTCATTCAGCAATGCAGGGCAGCGTGCCCCCTCGGGAAGGTCTTCGCATGAAGGCGCCGCGCCCACTGTTTCTGGTGGCCATGCAGCTGGACTCCATGGCCTCGGCTGTCCGGTCTGGCATCCCCGTGCGGCCCGAAGCGCTTGAGGAATACGCGGGCAAGGTGCGCGCGGATCTGGAAGTGCAGACCGCCCAAGCCAGGCGGTTGACCTACCTGCATCAACTGGCCGTGGAGGCCAGCCGCACGGATAGCACGGGCCACGCCGTCCGGGCTGCGCGTGACGAGCTGGTGCGGGCCGCCCTGGCACTGGGGGGTGAGGGTGCGTGAGCGTGACATGGTTGTGCGGCAACCCCAGGCACTACGGTCGGACTCGGATTGAAGCGCCGGACCGCGACACTGCGGCCCAGACTTACGCGGGCAAAACCCTGGGCCCAGAGGCCACGATCAGTTACGTGGGGCAGGGCTGGTACGACGCCACCTTCCCTGGATACAACGGTGGACCGCCTCACACCTACGCGAAGCGGTTCAGAGTGGCGAAGGCACCCGCTCAGGCGCGGCGCGGGGTGGATGAGGGTGCAGCCCGCCGCGCTCTGATGGGGTTGCATCGGGCGGGTTGGGCCGTGACTGAAGCCGCGCTTCGCACCCCGCCCCGTGGGGAGCGTCACGAGGAAGGCCGCGCCGATCTCCTGGTGCTGCCTGACGATGAGGGCAGCATCGGGTACGAGATCAAGACGGACCGGGACACCCTGCACCGCCTGCCCCGGCAGGTGCGCGGCTACGACCGCACCTTCGGCCGCCGGGTGCTGGCCACCACACCCCGCCACCTCGACGCCGCCCTGCCCCTGCTGCCCCAGGCCTGGGGTGTGGTGCTGCTGGACTCAGCGACACACGAGGTGCGTGAGTGGGTGCGGGAGCCGCAGGAAGGGGCGGGTGAAGCAATCCGGGCCGGGTTGCTCACCGGTGAGCTGTGGAGCACGGAACTGAACGCCCTGCTGCGCGACATCGGCCACGTCCGCAATCGCAGCCTGACGAATGATCGGCGCCTGGAGATCCTGCGCCGGCACTACAACACCGCTGCACTGCTGGAGCTTACGTTCCGCACCCTGGCCGCCCGTCAGGGCACCCGCGTCACGGCTGTGCGCCTGGACGGTGACCGCTGATGCCCCGAAAGCTGTTGACCCTGGAAGGCACCTCTGTTGCGCTGCTCGCCGTGGCCTGTCTGGAACCACGCACGAAAGTGGAACTGCTGGAGTGTGCTTCCGGGCGCGACGCTGAACTGCTGCAGGTCGGACTGGAAACCGCCCGCAACGCCGTGGACCGCCTGTTCAATCTGGGCCTGCTGGCCCGGCAGCGCCTGAAGGGGCGCCAGCCGGGCCGCGTGTACGGGTACACCCTCACGCCCGCTGGCGAGGACATGTTGAACCGTGTGTGGAAGGAACGGGCGCAGCGCTCCCAGCAGGGGGCAGCATGATCCGCTTCGTCATCCCCGCGATGCTGTGCCACGCCAAGAAGAAAGGCCTGGACGGCAAGATGCGCAAAGTCCCAGGCCCGCCCACGGTGCGCAAGCTGGTGGGCTACTACACCAACGGCAAATCGCCGAACTTTGACCGGGCCAGGGAGTACAGCGACTGGAAGCAGCACGTGGCCCGGCACGCGCCCGCCATGGTGCTGGACGCCACCCGCGCGCACCCCATCCGGGTGGACGTGTGGTGCTTCTTCCCCAATGGCGCCCACAGTGACCCGGAAAACGTGCGCAAGGGCATCGTGGACGCGCTGTTTCCGGGCGGGGACAAGTACGTGTACGGGTATCATCACTTCCCCCAATACGACCCGGCCCAGCCCTGCGTGGTGGTGGAGGTGACCCCTTGTGGACGTTGACGCGCTGGCCGAGCTGCGCGCCCGGCGGGCAGAAGCGGTCTTTGACCACGCCGCGAAGGGGCTGTGGGTGCGCTACGGCATCGGCATCACCCCCACCGAGTACCTGCGCCTGTGCCAGGCCCTCGACCGGGTGCTGCCCCGATTGCACGTCCGGCCCAGTGGCAGCCACCCGGGGCGGTGCTGCGTGATCTATCCGGTGTAGGGCCGCTGGGTGGAATTCGTCTTCGACCCAGCCCAGGGCCTGATCATCACCGCGCTGACCAACCGGGGCACGGTGCTGCCCCTGAAGGGTCGGGTGCGCCGTCAAATCGAGCGTGCCCGGCGTCACCGCCGATCCCGCCGCCGCATTCAGGAGGACTTCCTGTGACTGATGACTTTCCATCCGCCGCTCAAGCCCGCGCCACGCTGGATCAGCGTTCCAATCTGCGCGCCGAGTCCGAACTGCTGCAGCTGCGCACGAAGATCAACCACGCCATTGAACGGGGCGAGTGTGAAGTGAGGGTGTCTGGACTGCAGCCGGTCACGGTGCACCGCCTGCAGGGTCTGGGGTACCGGGTCCAAAGCCGTCAAGCGGGGCCCAACGAATCCGAAGTGGTGGTGAGCTGGTGACCCTGCGCCTGTTGCCCTGCCCGCACTGCAGCGTCGCCTTGGGCGTTAGCAGTCGCACTGATGAAGGTGAGCGGGCGAAGTGTGGTGGGTGTCGGCAGGTGACCATCTACCGCGACGGCCAGCTGCGCACTCCTGCTCAGGATTTCTGGGCTGAAGTCAGTGAACAACTCCGCGCGGCAGCCCAGGCCGCCTCTGCCGCCTTCCAACAGTTCTGCGAGGCGATGAAGCGGGTGGTACAGGACAAGTTCATGCTCCAGCGCGTCCGACCTCGCCAGCGGATGTGGCCCGAGGTGCGGCCCCGCACCCTGCACCTCGCCCTGCAGGCCAACGCCCGCGCACCGCACCGCCCCCAGGACCGCCGCCCCGCTCGCACGGCCGCCACCCGCCGGAGGTAACCCTATGCCCCGCAAGCCTCGCAGCTACGTTGACCAGGCCGCCCGGCGCATCACGCGGGGCACGGTCCATAACAGTCCCGCCTTCGTGATCCGCATCGCCCGCACGGAAGAGTTCTGGAATGCCCTGCTTGATGGTCAGCGCGGAATCTTCTGGAGCCGGAACGGGAAAAAGGCGCGTCGCAAGGTGGTTCGTAGGCACCCTGTCAAACACTAAAGAAATCCCCAAGAGTTTTGGCGCGTTTGCGTGCCGCTGAGGTACACGTTGTTAGACGCCCCCACCAACACGAAGGAAGCGAAGCGCTACCGGGTCAGCCCCCAGGACATTCAGGTCCTCGAAGGCCGGGCGGCCCGGTGGCCGGGCGCCGGCACGGTCAAGGATCAGGCCCGGGCGGTGTACCAGCTGCAGCTGGACTTCCTGCGCGCCGGGGTCTTCGGGCTGGATTACCCCCGCTGGCTCGCCCGGCACAGCGGCCTGAGCGTCTACACCTGTTACTACCGCATGCGCCTCGGACTGGCCCTGGCCGTCACCAGCAACCCCGACCAATCCGTCCCCGCCCTCCTCGCTGAGTTGCGGGAACGGGAACGCACGCCGTTTCAGGCTGAAACGTGGCTTGACGAGCCCCCCGCGCCACCCCGGCGCCGCAACCGGAAGCGCGGCCGTTCCAGAGTGAAACGGCGCCCGGGGAACCGCAGCGCCCAGCAAGCCCTGACCGAAGCGGCCCAGGCCTGGGCGAAGCGGGAGTGGGGGAAACGCCCGGACGCGAGGCAGGCCGCCCAGATCCGCCTGATGCAAGAGGTGCACGCGCAACTGGCCCTCTCGCGCAGCTTCCCCCGTTGGCTCAGCCGTGCCACCGGCCTTCCGGAAACGAGCGTGCGCCGGTACCTAGCTCAATGTGCGGCGCTCGACGCCTATGTCTACAGCGACTGATCTAACTCAAGCGTCTGGCCAGAACCTTGTGCCCCATCACGTGATGCGGTTCGGCGCGGCTTAACACCTCCACAACTTCCCACACCTCTTCAGCGGGATCTTTCCAACTCCATACAACGATTGAGCCGGGGACAACCTCCCATCCCTGCCCGACCTTGATTGTTGCGAAGTTGCGGTCCTTGTGAAACTCGCGGTGTGCGGCCTGGATTGGTGGTTCACTGCCGTCTGACATGAGTTCAGTCTAGGGTTTTGTTGTCACCTTCAGGTCCAATCTTGCCCTATGGAAAAAGAAGCGGTTATCGCCCTGATCAATGCCCTTGAGGCTGGCCGGATCACACCAGAACAGGCCCGCGCCCATGTGGCGGCCGGTCTGAGTGCTGAACAGGTCAAGACCCTGGCCAATGCTGAGAAGCCCTATTACGGTCCGGGCTGATGTATTCCCAGGCGCCAACCCTGGTACCGGAGCAGGAATACATGCTGGACAGGCTCATGCCCGTGTCTGGTATCGCGGTGGACTATGCCCGGCGGGAACTTGACCGCACCGCGCTGAGTGACGGCATCAGCCCCAAGGCGTACATCACTGCGTTCCGGGTGATTGAGCCGCCCTCAGCGCCCTTCCCGAAACGCGCCGCGCTCAGCCCAGCGGCCCGAAAGAAACAGGCCCGCAAGGCCAGGAAGGCCGCCCGGAAACGCCAGCGCGTTTAACCCGACACCTGACTGCCGAACCCCGCCTAGTGCGGGGTTTTTGCTGTCACACACGGCACGAAACTACCCGCATGACCACCACCCGCAAGGCGGGCGGCACGGCCGGCCCGCAAGGCGACGACGCCACCCCAACAGACCCCAACAACAGCTTTTCTCCACAGCGCTGCCCTCACGGCCCTCGCAGTGAACTGGTCAGGGTCCGGCGATGAGCGGGGAGAAGAAGCGCGGCCGGAAAGCGGGCAAAGCTCCCGCCAAGACCCCCGGCCGCAAGCCTGACAAACTCACCCACCTGGAAGAACTGTTCGCGGTCGAATACGTGATCGACTGGAACGGGGCCGCCGCCGTGCGCCGCGCCGGGTACAAGGTGAAGAGCGACGTGGCCGCCGGGGTGCAGGCCAACCGATTGCTTAAAAAAGCTAAGGTCCTGGCCCGGGTCGAAACGGCGAAGGCGGAAGCGCTGGAGCGGGCGGGCATCCGGGCAGAAGCCGTGCTGCTGGAATTGGCCAAGATCGGCTTCGCCAGCAAGCGCCGCATCATGGGTGTGGATGAGGATGGGCAGCCCTTCCTCCGGCCGGGCAGCGAGATCCCTGACGCGGATCTTGACGCGGTGCAGGACTTCAGCTTCCAGGTGATTGAGATCGAGACACCCACCAAGGAAGGCATCAAAGTGGAACGCCGCCGCTCTGGCCGGGTGAAGATGCACGATAAGCGGGCCGCGCTCGTCGATCTTGGGAAGTACATTGGGATCTTCGGGCCGGAGAAGGTGCAGGTCAGCACGCCGGAAGGGCAGCCCCTGCAGGTGGAGAACGTCAACGCCATTCCGGAAGTGGACCGGGCCGAGCGGGTGGCTGCCCTGATCGCCGCTGCCACCGCACGAAAGACCGATGCAGACCGCTGAGGTGCAATCCGCGCTGGACCAGCTCACACCCAATGAGCTGCGGCTGATCGACATGCTCAGTGATCCGAACTGCATCTGGGCGCCCCAGCCCGGGCCGCAGCTGGAAGCGTACTTCAGCCCGGCAGACATCCTCTTCTATGGCGGCGCGGCTGGCGGGGGGAAAACGGACCTGGCGCTGGGCCTGTCCCTCACCGCACACCAGCGCGCCGTGATCTTCCGCCGCGTGTACCCCGAGCTGAAGGGCATCATTGAGCGCCTGAAGAACCTCACCCACGGCATGGGAAAGTACAACGCCACGGAACACGTCTGGCGCGGTGTGGTGGGTGGTAAGCGTCGCGTGATTGAGCTGGAATCCATCCAGCACGAGGACGATAAGAAGAATCAGCAGGGCCGTGACCGAGACCTGCATATCTTCGACGAGGTGCCCAACTTCAGTGAGTCCCAGGTGCGCTTCGTGATCGGCTGGAACCGCACCGCTGACCCGCAGCAGCGCACCCGCGTGGTGCTGACCGGCAACCCGCCCACCGATCCGGAAGGCGAGTGGGTGGTGAAGATGTTCGCGCCCTGGCTGGTGGCGGAGTACCGCGTCACCCTCACCGACCCCCTGACCGGCAAGGTGATCCTGGGAGAGGACGGCCTGCCCATCGAGCTGGGCCCAGCCGAACCCGGAGAGTTGCGCTGGTTCGTGGTGGATGCCCAGGGTAAGGACCACGCCGTGCGGGACGGTACGCCCTGCTACGTGAAAGGTGTGGTGGACAAAGACGGTGACCTCACCCTGGTCACGCCTAAGAGCCGCACCTTCATTCCAGCCCGCGTGACAGACAACGAGTTCTACATGCGGACCGGGTACATGGCCACGCTGCAGGCCCTGCCCGAGCCGCTGCGCTCGCAGATGCTGGAAGGGAAATTCGACCTGAAGACCGATGACCACCCCTGGCAGGTCATTCCCACCGCCTGGGTGGAAGAAGCCATGGCCCGCTGGACTGAGCAGCGCCCCGACGTGCCGCAGAGCGCCTTGGGCGTGGACGTGGCCCGCGGCGGCAAGGACCGCACCGTGATCTCGCCTCGCTACGGCACCTGGTACGCGCCCCCACTCGTCTACCCCGGCACCGTGACCCGCGATGGGGACGCGGTGGCCGCCCTGGTGCTCAACGCCCGAGAGGGGAACGCGCCGATCTTCATCGACGCCACGAACGTGGGCACCAGCGCCTACGACAGCCTCAAGCGGATGGACGGGGTGCAGGTCACGGCGGTGGTGAACAGCTCTGGCACCAAGGAACGCGACATGAGCGGCGCTCTGACCTTCGCCAACCTGCGCGCCCTGACCTACTGGCGCCTGCGGGAAGCACTCGACCCGGTGAAAGGGGATGGGCTGGCCCTGCCCCCAGATCCGGTACTGAAGGCGGACCTCTGCGCCCCCCGGTGGAAGCTCACCGCGCGCGGCATCCAGGTGGAGCTGAAAGAAGACATCATCGCGCGCATCGGCCGCAGCCCTGACGTGGGTGACGCTGTGGTCATGGCCCTGATGACACCAGCCAAGCCGCCGCAGTTCCACGTGCCCGGAACCTACAGCCAGCCGCTGGGTGGGTGAGTAGAGTGGAGCATGATCAAGATGACCTGGGAGAAGGGTGAGCTGGATGATCGGGCGGAAGGCATCGTGGTGGAAACCACCACCAGCTGGGCCCGGGTTGGTGAGCGTGCCATCGTGGAATTTGACGTTCCGTATGGCACCTTCGACGGTCAACCCCGTTCAGAAGAGTCTTCAGGTGAGGTCATTCGCTTCCCTGATCGTGGGAATGCCACGCACCGCATTCCCTATCCAGCAGTCGAAACAGGTATGCCCCCGCACCTGCTGATTGACCTGGACTGATCCGCACAGTCACCTGCCCGGGCATCCTCACCTCAGCTCGGACATGGCTTCACGCCTGGCAGTGCATCTGACCAGCGGAGTGTCAGCAGCGGGCCACCACAACCCAGCCCATCGCCGAACACCAGCCCGGTGCATCGGCGCGTTCTGCTGTCCTCACAAACTGGGCCAAATGCCGCTTTGGGTCAAGGAATGCGTCAATTGGAGTGAACCTGGACACTCTTCAACCTGTCACGCGCCGCCGGACCATAACTGCGTGCCTGGGGGCAACGTTCCGCCCGGCTCACACGAGGTGCGTCATGAGGAAATCGATTTTGCTGATCCCCCTGTCCCTTTTCTCTACTCTCGGCATCGCCACCCGCAGTTATCTGGATGACGGCTGGGAGATGGTGACCCACATATGGGACAACGTGACCCGCTGGGATTACCTGAAGCCTGCAATGTTCAAACTGAGTGATGCGACGGCAGAACTGCAGCGTGCGGATCTGGCGCAGAGCCAGATGCCCATGCAGGCCGCCCCGACGCAGCGAACCATCCGTGTGACCCTGGATCAGCGCCCCGCCCTGCGAATGTTTACCCTGCCGCGAAACGACTTCGCGTACTGAAGATTGATGATGAATCAAACCCCTCGAATTCGAGGGGTTTTTCCTGTCACGCCGCACCCGACCATGCACCCATGACCGCGCCTGCACCTGTCTCAACCAAAACCCCGCTGCAACGCGCGAAAGACGCCCAGCAGGCCCGTACCAGCAACGAAGTCCTGAAGCTCACCTACCAGATCATGCAGGACAACCATTGGGCGGACGGCCAGGGCTGGACCGGCCCCCTGCCCAAGTTCGATGGCAGTGCGGACGGGGCGCGCAACGTTGCCCGGGTCACCGAAGAGATCCGGCGCCAGTTCGTGAGTCGCAACCTCGTGGATAACGTGGTGGGCCGCCACGTCTGGGGTATCGCGGGGCGTGAACCGCTGATCGGCATCCGCCCCCGCCGCCGGGTGAAGGACGGGCAGAAGCCCACGGTGAAGGAACAGGGGTTTATCGACGAGTACTGGGACGCCTTCACCGATTGGTGGGACAACAGTGGCGTGTGGCTGGCGATTCAGCAGGCCCTGCGTAATGCGGTCTGGAGCGGTGCCGGCACCCTACGCCTGTTCGTGCCGCGCAGCAAGCTCCGGCAGGTGGGGCGGACGGTAGAAGGGCAGCCCGTCATGGGTGTGCCGGGCGGGTTGAAGCTCGCTGAGGCCATGGGCTTCATCAGCGTGCACGCCCCGGAGTGGGACAAGGCAGGGATCGTGCGGGACAGTGAAGGCCGCGTCACCAGCGCCTACTACCGCTACACCAACGAGCAGGATCAGGAGCGGTGGGAGCTGCAGGAACGCAGAACTGAGGGCGAGGTGCGCGGCACGCTCGTCACCCCGGCCGCCACTGGCCAGGACACCGACCCGGCGGACTTCTACCCTCTGCCCGACCTGATGCTGTTCGAGATCAACCTCAAGCCCCTGGTGACCGAGAGCATCCGGCGCCTGTCCCAGTTCGGCAACAAGATCATGACGATGGGCAGCCGCAACATCGACCTGGGCGGCTTCATCGAGCGCACCATCCTGAACGCGCAGATGCCCGGGGAGTGGGTTGAAGACAAAACTGCGCTCGACGGCCGCCGGTTCGTGCCCAGCACCTACAACGTGGGCGCCGGCGTCACGAACTTCCTCAACGGCACGGCCGTGTTCACCCACGATGAAGCCACCGGGCAGATGATCCCGACCGGCAACTTCGCCACGCCCAACATCGTGTACAAGGACCCGGTGCAGTGGGCCACCTTCGGGGAGACCTTCGCCGCGGTGCGTGAAGCCGTGTTCGATGAAGCCCGGCAGCTGCACGTCCTGATCGCCGGGGATGCGATGGCCAACGGCATCTCCCGGGTGCAGGCGGTGCAGGACTTCATCACCTCACTGGAGCCCACCCGCATGGCCCTGGAGCAGCTGCTGCGCTGGCTGATCAGCACGGTGGTGTCTCTGGCCCTGCACTTCACCAACCGCCGCGCGGAGTGGGAGGACTTCAAAGCCACAGCCCAGGCCCGGATCAGCGCGGTGCAGCCCACCCCCGAGCAGATCAAGACCGCCAACGAGATGCGTGATGCCCGGCGCATCTCGTACAAGACCTGGTGCGCCCTGGTGGGCATAGAGGAGAGCGAGGCGGAGCTGACCGGGCTGGCCTCGGAGCCCATCACGCAGGACGTGGCCCTGGTGCTGCTGGAGAAAGCTCCTACCTGGGTGGGCCTGAAAGCCCTGAGCCTCGCCTTTCCCGCGCTGGGCATTTCGGAAGAGGACATCACCATGCAGCGTGAGGCGGATCTGGGTGGGCCGCCGCCAGTGCAGGGTGACCAGGGTGAAGGTGACGAGGAAGAGACAGAAGAGGAACAGGGCGCGGCCTGAACCCGTTCTGTCACGCCCGGGCAGACGCTCAGCTATGACCCAAGATCATGTTCAACAGTTGATGGAGTTGGGGATTGCCGCCTGTGTGTACTTCAATGATGCCGAAGAGGCGACCCGGTGGCTGAAACGCCCCAATATCGCCCTGCATTTTGCCTGCCCAGGGGAATACGCTTCACGAGGCCTCGCTGAGATAGCAGAGCTTCGTCTCATGCTGAACCGAATGGAACACGGCGTTTACACCTGAATCCAATCCTGTCACGCCCAGGCAGACGCTACGGGCATGAACACCTACGATTCCCGCCCCGACACCCACGCGCATATCGCCGAGGTGCGGGGCTTGCTGCTGGCCGCTGTGCAGGACCTGACCCGGCGCGCGCACGTGCATGACCTGAGCAAATTGGCCAGCCCGGAAGTCGAGGTATTTGACACGGTGACGCCCCGCCTGCGTGAACTCGAGTACGGCAGTGAGGCGTACAAGGCCAGCCTGAAAGAGATGGGTGCGGCGCTGCAGCACCACTACCTGCACAATGACCACCACCCCGAACACCACCTGAACGGCATCCGGGATATGAACCTGCTGCAGCTGCTGGAAATGCTGTGCGACTGGATGGCCGCCACGAAACGTCACGCCACCGGGGACATTCGCAAGAGCATCCAGATCAACGCGGAGCGGTTCGGCTACGGCGAAGGGCTGACCGCCCTGCTGCTGAACACCGTGCCGGCACTCGAGTACTTGGCCGATGAGCAGCGGGACGTTGAACTGCTGCGTGAGTTCCGGGCGGCCCAGCGTGACTTCAACCTGTGGAAGGTGCAGGACAGCCATGGCGTGCTCTCCGACGGGTACCGCGTGGCAGAGGCCCGGTACTGGGCCGCACACACCGCGCTGACCGGCCAGGGGCGATAAACCATGCCGCCGATTGTCAATGCCTGGACACAAGCGGACCGCGCCCGCATGGCTGAGTTCACCGTGGCCCTGGACGCCCTGGCCCGTGAGCATGGCTTCCGGTTGGAAAGCAACCTTCAGGTGATTGAGGATGTGAGGTCCTTTCCGCGCCTGCGGCTGACCTTCCAGCAGGGGGATCAGCCGCAGGCGCAGGCGGAACGTGCCCTGGCGGCGCAGGCCATCCGCGCCCACTTCGCCAATGAGTCCTGACCTTCACCTGTACCAGATCCGCTGCGCGTTCTGTCGGTACTGGCAACCCACCCTGCCGCGCGACAATGCCAACTGGGGATACTGCGAGGTCTGGGAGGTGATGGAGTCCCCGCAGGTGGCGAAAGAGAATCCGGGCCCCACGCTGATCCTGACGGACCCCAGCCAGCTGGACCGGAAGATGGTCACCAATGAGAGCTTCGGGTGCAACCACATCCGGCGGATTGACGAATGAACCCGGCACAGAAGCGCCTGATCGAGCAGGCCCGCGCGGCGGAGGAAGAGGCCCTGGCCCAGGCCAGAGGGGCCGCCCTGCGGCAGTTCCAGCAGGTCAACCTGAAGGCCGCCGAGCGTGCTTTGAAGGCGGCGCTCAGCCTGCCCCGTGCCCAGCGCCCAGCCGCGTTGCGGGGCGTGCTGCAACTGATCAGTGAAGCGGCGAAGACCACCGGCCTTCCACCCGCTGAGCTGCTCAGGGTGGTGCGGCGATCGGTGCAGGACCGGGCGCTGAACACGCGAGACCTATCCGTGCTGACAGACCCGGCCCTGGTCTTTCCCGATCCACGTGAGGCGGCAGCGGCAGCGGTGCAGCGCCAGCGGCGGGAGATGAACCGGTACTGGGCCAAGGAAAGCCAGCGCTTCCGGGATGACGCGGCCCGGACCGCGCGTGAAGCCCTGCGAAAGAACCTGTCCGCAGAGCAGGCCGCTGACCTGCTGCAGGAACGTTTGAACGTGAGCCGTAGCCGGGCCGTCCTGATCGCCCAGGATCAGCTGCTGACCGCTGCCGCCACCGCTGAGCGCAACCTGCTGAAAGCCGCTGGGGTCAAAGAGTTCCAGTGGCGCTCCCTGATGGACGGCAGACAGCGCAGGGCCCACGAGTTGCTGCACGGCCGGGTCTTCACCTGGCGCAGCGCCCCAGAGCTGCCCGGGCAGGCCATCCGCTGCCGCTGCCGGGCGGTGGTGCCGCTCAAGGACGTGTCACGCGCAGGGGAAGGCTGAGCCATGGAACCTCAGCGCCTCGCCTCGCACCCGCACTGCCTGACCGCGCCCGGCACCACGGTGGCCATCCAGAACGACCCCCGCACCTTCACGGTGCGCAGCGGCTGGGTGGCGTACCAGAGCGGCAAGAAGCGCAACGCCTACATTCTTGAGGACGAAGAGGGTACCTTTCACTGCGCCCTGAACGGTTGGCTGACCCCGTTCGCGTGGGTGAGTGACCACCTCGCCTCCCTGCAGGCCTGTCAGCGTGAGGAACTGGAGCTGCGCGCCGCACTCCGGCAAGCCGCTGGCGAGAACTGAGGCTCAGCGCCGCACAGCGCGTCCCACACGGGGCGCGTTTTTCGTGTGGGGGTGTCACGCGCGGTTTCACGCTGGAACCATGACGCAAGGCGTTCAGCCCACCACCAAGGCGCAAGGCGCCGCCGTCCCCTCGCTGGCCCTCCTGGGCCTGTACGAAACGCGGCGCGGCATGTTCGGCCCCCAGCTCACCCTCTGGGAAGGCGGGGCGGCCACGGCGGCCGGCACCACCACTGTGCAAGGCACAGGTGACCAGACCGCCCAGGGTGGCGGTGAGCGACGCATGACGGACGCCGAGTGGCGCCAGATGCGCCGCACCCAGCTCGACGGCGCAGACCTGAAGGAACTGGTGAACAAGGTCATTGACCTGGAAGCCAGCAACTTCAAGCTCCGCCAGCGCGAGACCCCGGAGGGCGGGAAGTCCCTCACCCCCGACGAGGCGAAAGAGTGGGAAGCCTACCGCGCCCTCGGGAAGCCTGCCGACCTGAAAACCGAACTGGAAACCGGGAAACTCGCGGTCACAGAACGGGACACCCTGAAGCGCAGCGCGGAAGTGGCCACGGTCGCGGACGTCGCCAAGGCCAAGGCCAGCGTGCTCACGGAGCGCCTGGACCGGGACAGCCTGAGCGCCAAGGTGCAGGGCGAAGGCGACAAACGCGCCGTTCACGTCTTCGACAAGGACGGCAAGGATCTGGGCGAGCTGAAAACCTACGCCCAGCAGCACTGGGCCGATTACGTGCCCGCCCTGTTTCCCACTGACACCCAGACCACGCAGTCGCAAGGCGGCACCGCGGTCACCGGGCAGGCCGGCGCCAGTGCGGGCACAGGCAGCAACGGGCTGCACGGGTACGCCGCCAAGGTGCTGGCAGACCGGCAAGCCGCCGCCAATCCCACTCCCCCCGCTGGAGGAACCGCATGACCGTAATTAAGAAGTTTGGTCTGGCCGCTTTCGTGGCTGACCGCGCCAGCATGGCCACCTTCGGAACCGGCGTTCAGATCGATTTCGCCGCGTTCACCGACGCCAAGTACGGCACCGCCGGGAAGCGTGTTATTCCCGCCGGCACCATCATCGAGCCCACTGGCAACAGCACCACGGGTGAGTACCTGTGCGGCCCTGGCGCCGGCACGGCCGGCAAGCCCCAGCTGATCCTGAAAACGGACGCGGAGGAAGACGGCCGGGGCATGGCGGCCAGCGGCTACGGCGCCTACGTGGGCGGTGTGGTGTACGAGAACGTGCTGCCTGACGCCAGTGGCAGCCCGCGTGTGCTGGCCAACGCCACGGTGCGTGCGGCCCTCGCCACCCGATTCACCTTCATGAAGTGGGAGGACCGTCGATGAACCTGTCCTGGGCTCAAGTCATTGCCGCGCTGTCGGTGAACCGCGCGCTGATCGAGATCGCCAACACGCCCCCGTCCGCCGCCGAATACCTGTCCGGCCGCTTCCTGCCCCGTGTCCAGATGCCGGACTACGACGTGGACGGCGGCATGATGGAGATCCGCACCGTCATGGCCGGTCACGTGGGGATGGACAGCCGCTACCCCGAAGGAACGGCCATCCAACTGTCCACCTACGGCCACAAGACCGCCAAGCTGGCGCAGGCCATCCGCCTGGATGAAGCGCCTGCCCGCAGCCTGCAGCAGCTCCTGCTGCGCGCCACTGCTGGCCAGATCCCCGGCCGCACCGTGAATGACTTCATGGGCGAAGCGGGCATGAACCTGTTCAACAAGGGCGTGATTCAGTCCCTGGATGACAGTGCCGAGTACCTGGCCATGCAGGCCCTGACGCAGGGCAAGATCGACTGGATGTTCAACGGCCGTCGCCTGCTGGTGGACTACAAGGTGCCGAACAGCAACATCATCACCCTGACCGGGACGGACCACGTGGGAGGCACCACCTCCAAGCTGTGGACCGCGCTGAGCCAGGCGGAAAAGATCGTGAAGGGCAGCGTGGGCATCGTGATGAGCCAGAACACGCTGCAGGCCGCGATCGACAACCCCGCCAACCGCATGGACATCGTGAGCGACGTGTACAGCCCGGAGCGGAACATCCGCACGGTGACGGTGCGCCGCACGCAGAGCCTGCAGAGCGACGGCAACGGCGGCTTCACCATCGCCAGCACGGGCGATCAGGCCCGCAGCGCCACCCTGATCGGGTACGGCCGTGAGGGGCAGATCATCGACCCCACCACGCCCGGGGAAACCATCGGCGTGCCCATGGTGGATGACGATGTGATCAGCGTCATCGGCCGCAACACCACGAACCAGCTGGTCAGCCTGACCGGCACCCAGATCCCGGAGCAGGCGCTGGGGTACTACCACGTGGCGCCCACGGTGGAAGGCACGTGGCGCGGTGAGCCCCTGGGCCGCTGGGGCCGTCTGTACACCCCCGAGAATGACCCGTTCGCCCTGGTGGGCGAAGGTGTGGAGAACGGCCTGCCCGTGATCCGCAACAGCCGCCGCCTTGTGCTGATCCGGAGGCAGTGAGCATGACGCAGACCGTGAAGGTGACTGAACTGGCGCGCACCTACACCAAGAACGGTGAGCGCTTCGGGCCCTTCAAGGCGACGGCTGAACAGCCGTTCCTTGAGGTGCCCGCCGCCATCGCTATGGCCAGCGGCGCCCCCGTGTATGACGGGGAGGCCGCTGAGCCGGACGCGGGGGCAGATGTTGAGGACCTGCTGCAGGCCAACCGTGACCTGAAAGCAGACCTCGACAAGAGCGACGCCGAACTTGGTGCGGTGTTGGACGCCATGGGGTGGGTGCCTGGGCAGGGCATTGCCCCCGCTGACCTGATCCGCAACATCAAGGGCGGCGCCGAGACCAATCGCCAGCTGCTGGATCAGGCACAGGTCCGCATTCTGGAGTTGGAGCGCGAGACTGGTGAGCTGCGCCTGCAGGTGACTGACCTGCAGGCCCTGGTGCCGCCCCTGGAAAGCGAGGCTGCCCCGGACCAGGGCAGTGAGGCGCAGGGGGATTCCACCGGTGAGCCCTCCACTGAGCCGGACGCCCCGGCCACCGGCACGCCCCTGCCGGATGACATCGCATTCCGCACCCTGCTGCTCGACAACGGCTTCGACACGATGGAGAAGCTGGAAGCGGGCCTGAAGGTGGCGGAAGGTCAGACCGAAAGCCCGGTGCAGCAGATCAACGGCATCGGCGGGAAGACTGTGAAGGCGTACCAGCAGCTGCTGGCTGATCGGAAGGCCCAGCAGTGACCCTCACGGCCCCCACCTTCCCGCTCACCCCGGCAGTGGCCCTGCAGCACCTGCGGGATGCGCTGGGGGCCAACTATGGCGCGGAGACGGATGACACCACCCTGAGCCGCGCGCTGAGCGTGGATGGGGTACGTGACGCGCCGCCCACCGACCCCGCCGCGCAGTTCCACGTCCGCCCCTGGGCCACGGCCGCGCGCCTGCTGAAAGACAACACGGAATACGAGGTGGATAAGGGCCTGAAAGCCCGGATCGACCGGAAGATTCAGGGTCTGGAAGCCACGCAGCGGCAGATGGATGCCCTGGCCGGCATCACGGCCATGGTGCCCGGTGCCCAGCAGAGCTGGGGACCGGTGAGTGGCGCCGTGCCCACCCGGGGGAACTGGTAATGCCAGTCGATGCCCGTCCGTTCCTATGGCTCACTACCGAGGGCGGGGGCCGGATCAAGTGCAGCCGGGTGGAACTCGTGCCCCTCGCACTGGGTCTGGCCAGTGGTCCCCAAGGTGGGGCGCTCACTGACAACCCCACCCACAAAGTCACGGTCTACACCGTGTTCGGCACGCCCCCTGCTGACCTCGCAGAGAACAGGCGCGTGACCATTGACGGCATCGCCTACACCATCCTGCGCAATGGTATCCAGCGTGATGCCGGAACCTGGACGGTGTACCTGCGCGCGGTGCGTGAGACGGTGCGGCCATGATTGTCATTCGCACCGACGCCAAGTTGCCCCGCACCCTGCAGCGCCTGGAAGGGGCCCCGCTCGAAGCCACCCGCACGGCCATGAACACCGCGCGGGACTTCCTGCGGGAGGAAGCGCGGCGCAACGTCTCCAAGGGCGGCAGCCGTGGTCTGAATGTCCGCAGTGGCGCCCTGCACCGGTCCATCCGCACCTACATGCGGCCCACGCCGCATGGCGCCCAGCTGAGCCTGGGCAGCCTCTTCTACGGGCTGGTGCACAACAAGGGCATGACCATCACAGCCAAGGCCGCGCCCATGCTGAAGTACTACATCCCGGGCGTGGGGTGGCGACAATCCAAGAGCGTCACCTTGCCACGCAAGCCCTGGGCGGATGACGCGGCGAAGGCCCTGCAGGAACGCTTCCCCGGCATGCTGCGCCAGGCATTGCGCCAGAGGCTGTCGTGAAGCCTCTCAGCGTGATCGCGGCGCTGGAGGATCAGCTGCGTGAGCTGCTGCCCCAGTACTCCGTGCTGGCCCGCCCGCCGGTGGAATCTGAATTGGCGCCCGGCCAGATCTGGGTAACCACGGAAAGCATCGAACCGGCAGACGGTCAGACCGCTGACCAGGGGCAGACCACCCGCCTGCGCGTGCCCGTGTTCGTGGTCATGGTCATGGACGTACCCAACAGCCCGGAGTACGCCCGCGCAGGTACTGCCCGGCGCCTGCAGGTGGTGCAGGCCGTGCAGCGGGTCTGCCGGGATTACGAAGATCCAAGCGCCCTGCTGCTGTACCAGGGTGAGCAGCTGTTCGTGGATGAGGGGTTCAGCGTCAGTGGTACGCGGCTGGACATCGAATTCTCACTGGACGCCGATGAGGAGGCACCCGAATGAGCGACAAATGGTTTGAAGGGAAGAAAGATGCCCCCGAGGGCACGATTGCCGGTGTGGGCAAGGTGGGCCCGGGCGTGAAGGTGCGCGCCCGTGATGAAGCACACGAGAAGGCCATCAAGGCCACCGGCTACTACGTGACTTCGACGGCCCCGAAGGTTGAGAGCGCACCCGCTGAAGCCGAGGGGCAGACGGACCAGACCCTCGCCCCCACGCCCGCCGCGCCTGAGAAGCGCGCAAAGGACGGTAAATAATGCCCTGGGATAAACGTCCAAACCTGGGCCGGTTCGGCGGCATCATGTTCGCGCTGCAGACCGCCGTGGGCAGCGCCGCCGCTGCACCCACCCACACCCTGAAGGCCACGCAGTTCATGCCCCCGCTCGAGCAGCTGATCCGCACCAAGGACGAAGGGTCCAACGGTACGATCCGCAACCGCCGCAGCCGTGTGCAGGGCGTGCAGGCCGATGCCCGCACCGTCACCGTGGAACTGACCATGGCGGCACTCAAGGAGCTGCTGAAGGTGTTGGGGCCGGTGGCCACGAACGTGATCACCCCGTCCGACATGAATTTCGACAACCTGGCCCCCGGTATTCCGCTGACCATCTGGCAGCTGCACCCCACCGGCGACCGCGTGGCCCAGGATGTGCAGGTGGGCAGCATTCAGATCAGCGTGAACAGCCGCGCGAATGTCACCGCCCAGATCAGCTTCATGGTCACCAGCAGCCAGAAACTCGTGGCGGCCGTCACCGCGCCGGTCACGCCCGACGATCAGCTGCAGTTCAAGCACTGGTGGCTCAAAATCAACGACGTGCTGTACAAGCCTGAAACCGGCGGGGTCAACATTCAGATCCCGATGCAGGTGGTGGACGGCGCCAACGGCACGAACGCGGCCCTGGCGGATTACCCCGTGGGGTGGGAGCGCACCGACAGCCCCACCATCACCACCACCTTCAGCCTGCCCGTGCTGGTGACCGCCCTGCGCGATGCCTACGAGCAGAACACGCTGGTGAAGGTGGAGAGTGGCTTCACCCTGCCCGGCGCGACGCCCAAGACGCTGAAGTTCACCGTGGACACCGCCGAGGTCAACAGCGTGAACGTGCCGTCCGGCATGGAGCGCGTGGTGGTGCCGTATGAAGCCGTGGGGGTCAGTGAAGACACCCTGGCGGAATACGAGATCGCGCTGCCAGCCTGAACCCGGAACGCTGACCTGCCCCCGCCGCCCTGCGCGCGGGGGTTTCCCGTTCCGGTGGGTGTCACGCGCCCAACCACACTGCGGATGTGAACAGATCAAAACGGCCGGTCCTGAAAAACTTCTTTGAAGAAGTGACGCTGAGCACAGGCGTGGTGGTCAAGATCCGCAAGGTGGACCTGCAGGCAAACTCGCAGGCCAGCATGCGTGAGATGGTGACCGCCGCCATCACCCGGGTGGGCGCTGAGAATGCCATGGAAGGCAGCAACCTGCTGAAAAAGATCCTGGCCGGCGATGAGCGCGCCGATGAAGTACTTGAAGACCTGGTTCAATTCCCCGACCTTGTGGTGGGGATGGAGCACGGCGGCAAGGTGAGCCTGCTGGAGCGCGCCTGCGTCAGCCCGACCCTCGATGAGTTGATCGGCTGGTATGAAGGCAACCGCGCGCTGCCGGACCTGGGCCTGGGGCCGGACTTCAACATCCTGCTCACCTACGTGCGCCAGCACAGCCAGATCGGCACGGCCACCGCCCGCGAGGTGGCGGAAACCAAGATGTTTCCTGATGGAGTGGGGGACCGTGCTGGATCAGGTGGGGAAGAGGTACAGCAAGCGGCCGAGTGAGCTGGTGCCCTGGCCTGAAGGGACCACGGAACGCGAGCGGTTGTCTTTCGACCTCGGGGTGTACTACTGGGCCAGGGGTGAGGACGCAAAAGATGAGTGGTGGCGCCGCGCCCAACCTGGCCGCCCAACCGACTGACCCCCGCCCGGCGGGGGTTTGTCCATTGGGTGTCACGCCCGGTTTCAGGCTAAAACCATGGCGACCCCTGACGACATCCTGCTCAGAATCAACGCCGGTGTTACGGGTGCCAACGACGTCACCAACCTGTCCCGCCTGATCGGGCAGATGAACAACGAGCTGCGCGCCACGGGCACGAACAGCGCGCAGACCCGCACGCAGCTGGAACGGGTGCGCGACGGCCTGCTCACCGCCAGCCGTGGCTTCGCGGCCGGCAGCACCGAAGCCACCCGCCTCGCCCAGGCTGCCGCGCAGGTGCAGAGCCAGCTGAATGGCCTGACCCGCGCATCAAACGCCGCCACCGAAGCTCAGCGGCGGCAGGCTGACGCTGCCGCGCGCGCCGCTGCTGCCGCCGCCCAGGCCGCCCAGCAGCAGGCCCATGCAAACAGCCTTACCAGTCAGATCGGGGGGTTGGCGCAGGGGGCCACGTCGGGTTTGAACACCCTGCGCGCGGGCCTGCTGGCCGTGATTGGCCCGCAGATTATTGGGGGTCTGCAGCAGCTTGCGGCAGGAATGCGCAGTCTGGCGGATCAGGCGAACAAGGCGGACACCACGGTCAAGGTGTTCGAACTGACCATGAAACGGTTCAAGGTGCCGCTCGTGGAGGCGGACGCCACCGCGCAGCGTCTCGCGCAGCGGTTCGGGGCCAGCATGACCAGCGTCAAGGACAGCATCACGGTCCTGGTGCGCGCCGGCTTCCGCGACATGGGCGTGCTCGAACAAACCATGACCGGCGCTGCGGCCAGTGCCATCGCCTTCGGGCGCAGCGCTGAGGATGGTTTCGACCGGGTAGCGGACGCGGCTGTGACGGGTCTGAGCGCGGCTCTCAACAGCATCGGCATCAGCGAGAACCTGGGCCCCGCCATGGACAAGTACGCGAAGTCCATTGGCAAAACCGCCGACGAGCTGAATGAAATGCAGCGCGCCCAGATGGTGGCCAATCTGGTTATGAAGGCCACCGCCACCGAAGTCGATGCCCTGGACGCGGTGCTGAACGATTACACCCGCGCCCAGCAGGAAAACAAGCGCGCCATCACTGAAGCGCGGGAGGAAATCGGGCGCGAACTGATGCCGGTGGTGGCCGCCCTCACCCGGGAGACCACCCGCGCGATCCAGAGCGCGATGGACTGGGCACGCGAGAACCGCGGCACCCTCGTCCCCGCCCTGAAAGAAACGGCCGTGTTCCTCACCCAGACCGCGCAGGCGGTCAAGGTGCTCATTGCTTTCCTCGGAGACCTGGGCGCCCTGGTGGGCGGAGTGGCCACCGCCCTCCTGGGCTTCGGCATGATCGTGACCGGCGGCCTGAAGGGCGGCATTGACGCGGCGCTGAGTGAGATTCAGCGGCTGTTCAGCACCACCATGACCAGCCTCACCGCGCTGCAGACCGCGTGGAAGCAGCTGATGAGTGGTGACCTGACCGGCGCCCTGCAGACCGCGCGCGGGGCGTTTGCCAGCCAGTGGGACGCCCTAGCGGACATTGCCCGCAACGGGGCGGGGAACGTCTTCGCCGGGGCGCAGCAGGGCGCGCAGTGGGGCATTGAAACCGTGTTCGCCGGGCAGGACAGCCTGAACACGGTGGGCAGCCGGACGAACGGCGCCATCATGCAGGGGAATGCCAGCGTGGTCCGGGTGCAGGACGCGCTGGGCCTGATTTCCCTGCCGGAGTTCCTGAAGGCCCTGGGTGTGGGCGGGTACCAGGTGACGCAGGACTTCGGGGCCACCCCCTACGCGCAGCGCATGCGCGGCAAGCCTGGGTATGAGGACGGCACGCACAAGGGGGTGGACATCGGCACCCCGATGAACACCCGCGTTTACGCGCCCACAGACGGCACCATTGCCTTCGCCGGGTGGGACAAGTCCGGGTTCGGCAACCTGGTCAAACTCATTGACCAGCAGGGCCGCCAGATCCTGCTCGGGCACCTGAACAGCATCAGTGAAGACCTGAAGAAGCAACTGGCCCAGGGTAACCTCAAGGTGTCCGCCGGCACCCTGCTGGGCCGCACGGGCAGCACGGGCCAGAGCTCCGGGCCGCATCTGCACGTCGAGGTGCGGGACGCCCAGGGCCGCCCCCTGGACCCCCGTACCCTCACCCCGAACCCCAACCTGGGCATGTCTGGGCCTGCCCCCACTGGCACGGCAGGGGGGACAGGCCCCAGTAATCGCTCTACGGTGATTACCGACGCGCAGATCATCAAGGCCCGCCAGTTGCAGGCCGCGATTGACGCGGCAGTGAAAGCCAACGACCCCAAGGCCTGGAACACGGCCACCGCCGCGCTGCAGAAGTGGGAGAAGCAGTCGGAGAGCAACCGCGCCGCGCTGGAAGCTGTGCGGGCCACCGCGGAGCGCACCGCCCGCGCGGCCACCGACGCGACCGAGAAACAGGTGCAGGCCCAGATGGCAGCGGCCCGCAAACTCGCGGACGAAGAAGCCCGGGTGAAGGAGAGTGGCACGCGCGCCGAGCGGGAAGCCCTGGCCGCGAAGATCAAGGGATTTACAGATGATGGCGTAGCCCAGCGTGAGGCCCTGCAGCGCGCCCGTGACGCCCTGGCTGGTGAGCAGCAGATGCGTGAGCGTCAGGAGCGGGAACGTGAGCAGGCCACCCGTGAAGCCGAGCGCAAGGCAGAAGAGGCCAAACGCAAGGCCGAAGCGATCCGGCGCGATCAGGCCCAGGCTGAAACCCAGCTCACCCGCCTCAGCCAGGACCAGCTGCGCCAGCGCACCAGCGCGGAACAGGACGCCCTGAACGCCATTGAACGGGCCCGCACCGCCCGCTTGAAGCAGACCGAGGGTGACCTGAGCCTCACCCTGAAAGTCGAACAGAACTACGCCCGGCGCATCACGGAACAGGCCCGGCAGGTGGCTGGCGCGCAGCTGCTCGAAGCGAAGCGCACCGCCCGGGCCGCCTATGACCAGGCGGTGGCCTCAATCCCCCAGGGGGCCACGGATGCCCAGCGCCGGGCGATCAAGGACAGCGCCGCCCTGGTGCAATCTGGCGCGGTCACGGCCGCTTACCGCTCCTATTACACCGCCCTGGGTCAGGCCGCCGAGGCGGGCGCCGAGCGCGTGCAGGTGGCGCAGCAGGCCATTAAGAACGCACTGATCGAGGGGGCAGAGGCGGGGCAGGCGGCCCTCGCTGAACTGGGCAACCTGAACCTGGGCGGCATTGACGCCCGCGGTGGCCAGAGCGTGCCCAGCCAGATCCCCCTGGCAAGAATCATCAACAACATGCCCAAGCTCAGCAGCGAGGTGGCCGGGTTTACCCAGGCGCTGCGCGATCTGGCGGCAGAGGGCAAGATCAGCGCGAGCGTGCTGGAAACCGCGCTGCTGCTGATCCCCAGATTCAGTGACAGCGCCGCGCAGATTGGTGACGCCTTTGCGGAAACCGAGGCGCGGCTGGAAGGGCAGAGCAAGCGCCTCGACGATCTGAATGACCAGTATGAGCGGGGCGAGATCGACGCGGACGGGTACGCGCAGGCGCTGCTGGCCCTGGCCGGCAGTTACGCCCGGCAGGCCGAAAGTGCCGAGCGCCTGGGACAGACGAACCTCGCCGCCTTCTTCCGCAGTGCCGAGAGCGAAGCGGTGCGGCTGGCCGAAAGCGTGGGGTACGTGTCCGACGCCCTACGGGATCTGCAGGCCCTCACCGAACAGAACGCCAATGACGCTGCCGCGTTCGCCGGAGTAGACGCCCTGTTCGAAGGGGACGCTGCTGCGGTGGCCGCCCGCCTCGCGGAAGAGATCACCAACGGCACCCCGGAAGAATTGCGCGGCCCCGCCCGTGAACGTTTCGCGGAGCGCCTGAAGACCTGGCTGGCTGGCGTGGACCTCGCCAGTGTCGGCAGCACCCTGCTCAACAGTCTGCTGACCAAGTTGGACGGCAAGGACAGCACCTTCGCACAGCAGTTCAGCCGCGTGCTGACCGAGGCGGCCAGCAGCCTGCGCACCGCTGACCTGGACGGCGCTCTGAGTGCCGTGGTGCAGGGGTTGAGCGACGCGGAAGGCGCCCTGGGGCCGAATGGACTGTTGGGCGCGGACGCGGCGGGCATCAGCGCCTACGCCAACGCCCTGAAGACCGCGCTACCGCTGCTGGAGCGGGTGGCGCTGCTGGCCAAGGGCACGGATCTGGAAGGGGCCGCCCAGGGGGCCGTGGACGGCGCGCGGGATCAGTTGGCCGCCGCCACCGGGCGCCTGAGTGAACTGTTTGAGCGCTATGCCCAGAGCGGGGAGGCCAATCCCCTCGAGCAGACCCTAAGCGGCATCACAGCGGCCGTGGATCAGGCAAATGCGCAGTTCACCGCCGGGCTCATCACGGGTGAGGCGTACAGCGCGGTCCTGCTGGAACAGGCGGACGTGCTCACCCGCCTGCTGCCCAGCCTGGACGCGCTAGGCGATGAGGGGGGCGAAGCGGCGGCCAGTGTGCGCGCCCTGTTGACCGCCACCCTGGGGCTGATTCCCGCCGCCCGGGATCTGGAGCCCACGCTGGACGGGTTACAGGAACAGCTGCTGGCCATGACCGACAGCAACGTGGCACTCGTCAAGGGCTTCACGCAGGGCACCATGACCTTGCAGGACTTCGTGACGGCAGCCATGGAGACCGTCCCACGCCTGGAAGCCCTGGCCCGGGCGGCAGACCTCGCCGGGCGCCCGGAGATTGCCGCCGAATACCGCGCGCAGGCGGCGGAGCTGCAGAAGCTGGGTGGCAGTGCCCTGCGCACCGCCCAGGGTTTCCAGAAGTTCCAGACCTACGCCGGCTATGTGCGCGAGCTGGCCGGGGCGTTCGCGCAGCTGGCGGGCAGCGTGGGGAACGGTGACCTGGAAGCGAACCTGAACGGGGTGGCCAACGCCACCGCGCGGGTGGCCGACATGGCGGTCGATGTGGCGAAGCTGGTGGCCACCAGCGGGGCAGACATTGGTGCCTGGGTGAGCCTGACGGTGAAGGTGGTCAGCTCCATCGCGGATGCCATTAGTGGCTTCCAGAAAGCCCGTGCTGAAGCTGCGAAAGCCCGTGAGGACTTCGGGAAGCAGTTCTCGCTTATCAATGCTGACGCCTTTTCGACCTTCGCAACGAGATCAAGAGGATTCTTTGCCGACCTGTTTGGCGGCGGGCCCCAGGTTGTTCGTGAGGTAAACGATCTGGCCGCAAATATCGCCAAGGCGATTGAGTCGGGTGTATTAGGTGGATTCCAGAACGGCATAAAAGGCTTCTTGAGCGGAACGGGCGATCTACTGACCGGTATCAGGGAAGGCGTGCGGGGCGCCCTCATTGACGCCGTGACCCAAGCCCTGATCCAGGGCGCGATCCTCAAAGGGGCCCTGGGCAACCTGTTGACCGAACTCACCACCACCCTGGCCGCCGGGGGCGACGTGACCAGCATCATTAGCCAGATCGGCGCGACCCTACCGGGCATCGCCAAGACCCTTGAAGGGGTGCTCAAACCGATCAAAACGGCGATCGACAAGGCTCTGCCCCCCACGGTGACCAATCCGGGCAGCACCACACCCAGCTTCGGATCGGGCAGCAGCACCTTCCAGGCCGGAGCGCCCACTGTCGTGATCGACATCCTGTCCGGTACCCGTGACCTGATCCGGGGTGCCGAGGCGGCCTCCCGGCTGCAGATGGACGCCGCACGGCTCAGTTACCGCGCCGGGGAAATGTTGCTGCTGGCCGCAGAGCGCATGGCTGGACCGCACAGCACCCTGACCTCGGGGAGCCGCTGATGCCGGTCCAGAACGCCCGGCTGACCGTGCGCGACTGGGACGGTACCCTGCGGCACGAACGCTACTACGAGCACCTGAACCCGGCCATGCAGTTCGTCACCCCGGCGAACGGCATGGAGGTGCGCCGCACCGGCTTCGGGGGCTGCCTGGAACTGACCTTTCAGAGCCTGTGGGCCACCCTGGGCATTGGTGAGCGCGATGTGGTGGAACTGGATGTGCAGGACCAGGACACGTGGACCCGAGAATTTGCCGGGGTGGCCCTGAAGACCGGGAACAGCGAGACCCCAGGGCACAGCAACTTCAAAATTGTCGGTTTGAAAAAGAGGTTGCAGGAAGTGCGGATCGTGAATGATCCCGTCTCTGGCGATGTGGGCGCGCAGCTTCGTTCGGCGCTGCAGGACCTGATCACCAGTGGTCAGCTGGGCGAGGCGATTGTCTATGACGCGGCCCTGATTCCCGACCTGGGTGTCGAGCTGGATGGGTTCGCGGCGCGCAACCGCAAGGCCAGTGAGTTGTTCGACTTCCTGGCTGCCACTGGGCATGGGGTCTGGGATGTGAACGCCGACCGCAAGGTGTTCCTGCGCCCGGCCGCCCTGGGCGTGGGCGACACGCTGGCCCTAACCGAAGGGGCGGACGTCACCGTGACCTATGAGGACACCGACAGTGAAGCGCTGGTCACGCGCGTGCTGTTCACGCTGGGCCAGTGGAGCGACGGCAGCCTGATCCAGACCGAGGTAGGCAGCCCGGCCGAGGCCGAGTACGGCACCGCCTGGACCGAGATCACATACAACGACCCCCAGGCCTGGCGCGTCACGGCGCACACTTTCGCCAAGAACAACGCAGAGGCCATCACCAGTTACGCTGCCCTGACCGACCGCCTGGGCACCGAGACCGATGGCGCCCCCACCGTGATCCTGAAGCGTACCTCGGGGGGAACAGGCGAGGCCAGCCTGACCCTGACGCTCACCGAGCCCGCCCGGCGCATCCGGGTCGAGCTGGCGGTGGCGGGGGACGGTACCAAAGCGCCGGACTACAACACCGAGCCCAGCGTGACCACCGACGTGCTGGTGCCGCGCGGCACGAAGGTTGGGGAGCTGACCATCACCCTGGCCGGAAATGTCGTGGTGCAGGTGGTGCCGGTCTACACGCGCACGGGCGGCACGGCCTACCTGACCGAATGGATCTACACGCCCAGCGCCGAACTGCCCGCCGGTACCACGGTCACCTACACCACCCAGGGCGCCCAGACAGCCAGCCTGATCGAGCTGCGCCCGGAGGCGTTCAACGCTGAGGTGCTCGAAGGCATTGCGGGCTTCCACTTCGTGCTGCCGCAGCGGGATCCCACCCAGATCCGCGTGCGGGGCCGTGTCACGCCCCGGCCCAAAGTGACTCTTATGAAGGCAGCCGGGGGCACCTACGAAAACCCAGTAGAGGAATACAGCCTGCACATCAAGGCCGGGGAAGACCTCTCTACGGTCCTGAAGGCTGGTCAGCGGGAGGGTGCAGAAGCGCGGGCGCAGCGCTGGCTGGGCCAGATCGCGCTCAGGGACGCCACGCTGGAAGCCGTTCGGTTCGGCACGGGGGGCCTGTGAGCTACTTCGCCGTGCAGGGGGGCGGCGTGCGGGTGCCCCTGAACCCCGAGTGCAGCATCAGCCTGCCCAGCTGGCGGCCCCTGGGCACGGTCGAACAGACCCCCACGGGGCGCGTGTACGTCAGCACCGCTGTGGTGCTGCCCCAGGCGGCACAGGCCACGGTCAGCTGGGTGGCGCGCGGGGTGGACCCGGAGCGGGCCAATGAGGCGCTGAGCGAGCTGGTGAGCCTGCTAGACAACGCCACGCGGCTGTACCACGGCGACCCGTGGCTGACCGTGCTGCGACTGGCTGAGGCATCGGAACCCACCAAGGGCTTCGGTGGATTGTCCTGGCGCGGCACGCATACCTATGACCTGACCTCACCCAATTTCACCGACGCACAGGGCCGCACCGGGCGAACGCCGCGCGGCCTGACGGGAGGCGTATGAAACTACTGACCGTGACGAACGGCCCCACGTGGCCCGGCCACGCCGCCCTGCCTGCGGCAGGCACGCAGGTGGGCACCATCCGCTTCCGCCCCCTGCAGCGCCTCGCGGACGGCACCGGGGCGACCATTGGCGAACTCTCCGCGCGCATCGTGGTGGGCGCCGGGGACACCCTGGTGCTCAAGGGTGCGGGGGACACCGCGTTTAAGCTCCCGGGCTCCGACCGTGAGGACGGCAGCCCCCGAGCACCGCGGTATGAGGTGCGCGAGGCACTGACCATCGACGGGCGCGACGCAGTGCAGACGTTCACGATTGAGCCCTACGAAATGGAGGGCGGCCCAGCGAACACCTGGGATTACCGCAGCCCCCCGGTGGGCGGCCTGCAGTACGTGGGGCAGCTGCCGCTGACCCTGGCGCAGGCGCAGCAATACGCGGAAGATTACCGGCAGGGCACAATCACCCTGAACGCCGCGCTGGTTGATCTGGCCAAAGATGCCGATGTCATCAGTCCCGCGCGGCCGCACACGCTGGGCCTGAAGATCACGCCGACCCAGGCGGCGCTCGACGCGGTGAACGAAGCGGGCGACTACCTGCGCGCCAACCCCGGCACCTACCAGAGCGTGACCGTGCCCCTCGCGGCCAGCGGCTACACCTACAGCATCACGCAGCCCTACCTCATGAAGTACCACTGGCTGATCGGCCACGTCGCCGGGCCCCGCGTGCGTTTTCGCCAGGACGGCGCGGTCGAGGTGCTGTACTCGCTCGAAACCGGCGACGTGTGGCGCGAGAACCCCACCACCGAGGCGCAGTTTGCCCTCAGTGCGCTGAGCGCCTACATGGCCGGCGAGGAAGGCCAGAGTGCGCTCACGTTCGCCCTGAACGTGGCTGGCCGCTGGGAGGTGCTCGCCGCCGCCGACGGGGGCCTGCGCTACGACTGGCCGCTGCAGCACCAGGCGGACCTGATGCGCCCGGGCTGGACCAGTGGCCTCGCCCAGGGCCAGGCGCTCTCCCTGCTCGCCCGCCTGTACCACGTCACCCAGGACAACCGCTGGCGCGTGCTGGGCGACAAAATTTTCACCTTTCTCGACACCCCCATCGGCGCCGGGGGCAACCGGGGCAGCCTCGCGCAGCTCGCCGAGGGCGCCAGCCACCTGCCCAGCCTGGAGGAATACCCCATGGCCCGGCACACCTACACCATCAACGGCTGGGCCTACGCCCTGATCGGCGTCTATGACTGGTCGGTGGTGCGCGCCGGAACCCCACTGGGCACCCGCGCCCGGTACCTGTTCGAGTGCTCTCAGGCGGCCCTGCTCACCCTGCTGCCCTACGCGGCGCTGCAGGGGTCAGGCCAGAACCGCAGCTTCTATTACCACCTGGCGCACCTCACCCAGCCCAGTGTGCCCCAGTTGGTGCAGACGCAGACCTACCCGGGGGTGTACCTGATCCTGTGGCTGGCCCTGTGGCGCATCAACCAGGCCCTGGGCTGGACGGCCACCGCGAACGAATGGAAAGGCTGGTACGACTGGAGCGTCGTCACCGCGGCCGCGCTGCCCACCCTGCAGGTCCTGGGGGCCTTCAACGCCCAGCAGGCCCCCACCGCCGCCGGCAGCCGCACCCAGACCGTGCCGAACAGCGCCGCGCCCGCCTCGCCAGCCCAGAATGCGGATTTCGCCAACACCGGCCCGGTCATGACCGTGGTGGACGGCGAAAATCGCCTGCAGTTCGGCGGCGGCGAGTACCTCGCGCACGGGGGGCTCAACCTCTCGGCCGCCCAGGCCTGGACGGTGGCCGCCTATCTCTACCCGGCGGGCGGCAACAGCGCCCGGCAGAGCATCCTGCGCCAGGGGTCGGGGGCCGGCAGCTGGGTGCTGTGGGCCGAGGGGGCCTACCTGGGCGCCAGTCTGGTCAAGGCGGACGGCAGCACCTACAGCGTGCGCGCCCCCGCCGCGCTGAACACCGGCCACGCGGTGAGCCTGGAGGTCAACCTGCTCAGCACCACCGCCCTGCTGGCCCTGTACGTGGACGGCGCGCAGGCCAGTGAGGTCATCGAGGGCAGCGCCACCGGCAGCGCGCCCGCGTCTGGCCTGAACGCCCCGGTGCAGGTGGGCGTGTGGGCGCAGGGGGCAGGCTTCAACGGCACCTTGCGCGGCTGGCGGTACTACAGCCGGCAGCTCACGGCCGCCGAGCGGGCCGAGGCCGCACTCGACACCCGCGCGCAGCTGTGGAGCAACCTGCTGCTGACCGGGACCCGCAGCCCCCTGCTGGGCGAGCGGCCCACCGGCGTGAACGAATTCGACCTCATGCAGGACGGCACCCGGTACCTGCTGGCCTACGACGACAGGACCCAGACAGTGATTCGCGCCGCGCCCACGCTGGAAGGGCTGACCGAGGGCACGCAGCTGGCCACCGTGCCGGTGCGCTACCCGTGCCTGATGCGGGACCCCACCAGCGGGGTGTGGCACCTCTGGGGCAGCGTGGGCACCACGATGCTGCACGCCACGGCCCCCGTGCCGGAAGGCCCCTGGACCACCCCAGTGGCGGTGAACGGACTGGCGAGCCACGCGGACCCGGACATCACCCGCGCGCCGGACGGCACCTGGATCATGGCCTGCAAGCTGCTGTCGGCGGCGGCCAACTACCCCGCCCGGATTTTCACGGCCAGCAGCCTGGACGGCCCCTGGACCTTCATCACCACGCCGCTGGACTTCGTGACAGGGCAGGCGTGGTATGCCCAGGAACAGGCCGACCCCAGTGTCGAGTGGATCAGTGGCCAGCCGGTGCTGCTGTTTGCCGGGTGGAACGGGGCAGAGCAGAGCCTGGGGGCGGCGCCGCTGAACCCGGCGAACTGGCAGGCGACGGGCCCCGCCGTGCAGTTCCAGCGGCCCTATGAGACGTGGCAGCACAAGAACGGCCGGCCGAAGATTTTCAACCCCGTGGTGTTCGGGCGCCACCTCTACTTTTCGCACAACGTCTCCACCGGGGGTCTGGAAGGGCCGGCCGAGCCCGCGGGCTGGGGGCGCATTGCGCTGGACGGCACCGTGGCCCTGCAGCCCATCGGGGCGTGGCATCCAGAGTCGCAGAGCACGGGTGCTGGACTGGAGGTCACGACCGTCGTGGACCGCGTCGGCACGGCAAACGCCACGGTGCCAGCCGGGCGCACCGGGCCGCTCATGGCGACCGGGCCACGCCGGGTGCAGTTCGGGCCGCTGCAGGGCGGTGGGGTGCGCGGGCTGAGCCACGCGGACCCCGGGGGCACGGCGCTGACCATCGCCGCGCGCCTGACCCTGAACAGCACGGGCGGCACCCAGATCATCTTCGAGGCGGGGACCAACGCCAACGAGGCCCCGGGACGCCTGCTGCTGTACGTGGGGGACGGCACGCTGTACGCGGGGTTGACGGTGACGGCCAACACCGCCTACAACGACGCCAACATCCCGATTGCGGCCGGGACGCATGACGTGGTACTCGACATCGACACGGCGCGCGGTGCGGACGCGGTGCGGCTGTACCTCAACGGCACGCTGGCGACCACCCGGGTCGGCACCGCGTCGGCGGCCGGGCTGACGATGCCGGCCGACCCCTTGTATGTCGGGCACCGGGCGGGCGGCACCCTGCCCCTGAACGGTGACCTGCGGGCCTGGCGCCGGTACGGGCGCAGCCTGGGCAGTGCGGAGCGGGCGGCGGCGGTGGCCTCTCTGGCGTAGGTGTCACGCCCAGTTTCACCCTGAATCCATGCGCCCTCCACCTGCCCCAGTTCCCGGCCTGGGGCGGTGTCCTGTCTGCCGGTCCCTGGAGGCCTGATGCACCGAATTCTGTACGCCCTCCTGGGCGCGGTGGCCCTCTCGGCCGCCCACGCCCAGATCCCGCCCCTTCCGGTGGCCTGGGGGCCTGCGCCCCAGGTCGCCACCCCGGCCTGCCGCGTCGAGGCGCGTATCCAGAGCGGTCCCAACGTGATCGGTCAGTACCTCGTGCTGATCGAGCTGCCCCCCATCTGTCCCCCCGGTGGTGAGCGGCTGGCCCGCATCCTGACCCGTCTGGGGGGCCGTATCCCGCCCATCGGGTATTTCCGCCTGAGCGGGGGCTTTCCGAGGCAGGTGGGTTACTGGGTCTTTCGGGGTGCGCGCGTGCAGGACCGCGCCGCACCCAACGTGTGGGTGGACGTGCCCATCCGGGGGGCGCCGTGGCGTTCGAATTGACCTGCCGCTACCGCGACCAGATGCTGATCGGCCGCGCCCTGGCCGCGCTGGCGCTGTTCATGGCCCTGCCCGTGGCCCGGCCCAGCCTGTGGGTGCTTGAAACCTGGGGCGGGTGGCAGGTGAGCGCCCTGATCTGGGCGGCCCTGTTCGGCGGGACCAGCGTGCTGCTGCTCACCACCAAGCGCCCCCGCTGGGCGATGGCCGGCATGATGCTGGCCTTCGTGTGGCTCACCACAGTGGCCGCCGCCGCCGCGCTGGCCCTGGGGCCCAACGCGCTGACCTTTCTGTGCCTGCCCCTGATGTGGCACTGCGGCTCGACGGCGGTGGCCCTCAAACTCGCCTGGAGGCCCGCGTGACGAGCGGTGAGCTTCTGCAGGGCATCACCCTGCTCAGCACCCTGATCATCGGGATCTGGACGCTGCTCAGCAAGGGCAAAGACACCACCTACACCCGGCTGGAAAGTGACCGCAACCGGCTGGACCAGCGGGTGGCCGAACTCGAACGCGCCCGCGAAGAGGACCGCGCCCGCCTGGACCGGGTGGAGACCGAACTGGACGACCTCAAGCGCGTGCACGGCACCGTCCTGGATTTTCTGCGCGACGTGGTGTCGGGGCGCTTTGATCTGGACTGGATCAAGGGCCGCGCCGCCGATCTGCTGGCCCGCTACGGCGGGGGAGGCCCCTCATGACCCCATTTGATTTCGCCGCGGCCATCCGCGCGCGCCCCAGCGGCGCCACCCAGGCCGCGCTGGTGGCCGCCTACGGCAACCCCGAAGGCCCCGGCGCCGGGCCCAGCGCACAGGGGGGCGCGTGGTTTACCCCCTCGCCCGCGTGGCAGCAGGCCCACCTCGTCAAGGTGCCCCTGACGGCCCTGCCCGGCTGGCCGCCCTACCCCGGCGCCGAGGTGTCGGGCGTGACCGTGCACCAGCTGGTGGCCGGGCCTCTGGTGGCCACCTGGGTCGAACTGCGCCGCCGGGGGCTGGTGGACAAACTGCGCACCTACAACGGCGCCTTCGCCCCCCGCCACATGGGCCACGACCGCAACCGTCCGCTTTCGGTGCACGCCTTCGGCGCCGCGCTGGACTTCGACGCCGCGTGGAACGGCTACGGGGTGCCGCTGGACCGGATGCAGATCAACCGCGATGTGGTGCGCACCTTTGAAGAGTGCGGCTGGCACTGGGGTGGGCGCTGGGCTGACCCCTACGAGGACGGCATGCACTTCCAGTGGACCGACCCGCTACCGGGCGTGCCGCTGCCCGAGTGGCAGGACGCGATGGCGCGGCAGGCGTCAGCGGCCCCCACGCCGCCCCCAGCGGCCCCCACGCCCAGCGAGCCCCTGGGCATCGTGGAGCTGCTGGACCGCGCCGGGAACCTCGTGACCACACCCTACACCCACGCGACCTACCACGGGGTGCGCTTCGTGCGCCTGCCGGGCGGGCGCGTGCGCCTGCTGCCCCCGGAGGGAAGTGCATGAAGATCACCTGGACCCTACCCCCGAAAAGCCCGCTGCGTAGCAAGGCCGTCTGGACCAGCATCGGGGGCATTGCGCTGAGCGTCTACGGCGCGGCGGCCGATGAATACGGATGGCCGAAAATCCCCGAGTGGACCTACGTGCTGCTGGCCAGCCTGGGCATCTACAGCCTGCGCGCGGCCCGGCGGCCCATTGAGTGGGGGGCGGAGGGCACAGCGCCCAGCGCGCCCAGTGCGCCGCCTGTCACGGTACAGCCCAGCGCCCAGCCCCAGGTGACCGTGACGCCCCAGGGCGTGACCGTGGGCCTGCCAGCGCAGGTGACCCAGGCGGCGGAGGTGATCGAGGGCCTGTGGCCGGATGCGGCGGCGGTGCTGCCTGACCTGCCCCGGGGCCGCCCATGAGCACCCGTCAACTGATCGCCGTGCTGCTGGTCATCCTGCAGGCGGCGGGGTGTGACCTCGACCGCGAGGTGGTCAAGGTGCCGCCCATTTTGCAGGCTCCTCGCTGACTATCGAAGAATCCTTCGATACCCATTCAAACCCTCGGACATCTTGCGCTGTTCCCTGGCCCCCCGCTCGCGCTTCGGCGCTGGGCGGGGGGCCTTTTTGCGGTTGGGGGACAGCGATAGGCAGACTCACCCTTACACTCAAACTAGATAGTTGACACCAAACTAGAAACAGTGTACTCTGTTCTCAGGCAAGGGAGAGACAGCCGGACGCGGAGACACCGCACGGAACCCCGAGCCTAGGAGAACGACATGACGAAGACCTACACCGTGAGCCCCCGCAGCGAAGCCACCTTCACCGAGCCCTTCACGGTGCGCGCCGAGAGCTATGACGAAGCCGCCACGAAGGCCAGCCGCAAGCTGAACGGACGCACCACACGCGGCCTGCGCGTGACCGGCACCAGTGGCATGAGCGGCGTGTTCCAGGGGTACAAAAGCGTGCGCGGCGGCGGCGAGACCAGCGTGGGCGGCAACTTCCACCTGAGCGAGCAGTAACCCCAAGCGAAGGGCCCCGCGAGACAGTGCGGGGCCCTTCATCCCCTCACCGGAGGGGACACCCCTGCCGGAGAACACCAACAGGAGACCCCAGCATATGGCAAACCCCAACCCCGACACCAGCGGCCTGCGCCCCGGCGAATTCAAGCGCCAGAAAGGCCCCGGCCAGAGCGTGCGCCTCAGCGCCTACCTGGAAGCGCCCCAGCAGGCCCGCCTCGCCGCCCACATGGCCCGCGAGAAGCGCGACACACCCTACAAGGTCAGCCGCGAGCACGCCCACCTGCTGACCATCGCCCAGGACCTGCTGGCAGCGGCGCGCGGCGAATCGCCCGAAAATCCCGACGTGCTTGACTTGATCCGCCGGGCGGCCGCGCACCTGGACAGCCGGTGACGGTCTCGCCCGCCCGCGTCCTGGCCCGGCTGTCGAGTCGCCTGGGCCGGGACTTTTTTGAGCGCCTGGACGCGGCCCGCCTGCGCGCTGCGGCCCGGGGCGACGTACCCGACCCGGCGGTGGGCTGGGTGTACGCCGAGACCCTGCAGACCATGCTGGAGCAGGGCGGCGGGGCGCTGTGGCGGGGCGTGATGCGCGCGGTGCAGGCGGGCGACCACAGCCCCGACATGCACGAGGCGTTCGCAGTGCCAGCACTGGCCCACTGGCGGCACACGCGCGGCCTGTACGAGTTTGACGCGACCCTCATGGAGGCCCTGACCGACACCCCGCTGGATGAGGTGCCCCTGGCCGCCATCCGCAACCTGCCGGAATACGCGCCCTACATTGCGCTGAACGGCCTGCGCTTTCTGGGGGAGCCGTTGCACGGGGCCTGGGTGCTGCGGTTTGTGGGCCGTGAGGACGTGGACAGCCTGCAGATCGTGCTCCACCGCGAGGGCGACCGCGTGTGGAGCATGTCGCTGACCGGCGGGGGCACGATCCAGGCGGCCGTGGACCGCGCCTTTGGGTCGGTGCGGGCGCGGGTGGAGGCGGGGGGCGCCCACCTGGGCGACACGAGCGACCAGCAGGCGGCGGCGGCGCGGCTGGTGAGCCGCCTGCTGAGCCTGGTGCTGTACCTGTGCAGCGAGGCGCCGGACGTGTCAGGCACGGTGCGCCGACCACAGACCACCCGGCGGCGCGGCGTAACGGTCTATGACCGCCCCCAGGCCGACAACATGCTGCGCGTGGGCTTCCAGCACGGCGGCGCCATCCGCATGTGGCGCGCACTGGCCGAGCAGCGCCGGGCGGCCGACAGCAGCGGCCTGGGGCTGCCCAAGGCCCCGCACATCCGCCGCGCCCACTGGCACCTGTACTGGACCGGCCCCGGGCGCACCGTGCCGCGCGTGCGCTGGGTCCACCCGGTGGCGGTCAACGTGCGCCACCTGGATGACATGCCGGTCATGGTGCGCCCCGTGCTGGATGACCCGGCCGAGAGCCACGAAGAAAAGGACCGCTGGGCGCGTGAAAATGCCCCCGTGCTGGGCAAGCTCCGCAAACCGTCTTAATCTAACTATCTAGGTAGTTGACAGAGAACTAGAAACAGGGTACTCTTCTTTCAGGCAAGGGGGCAAGCAAAAATCCCAAACCCCGAAGCCTGAGGAGCAACACCATGACGAAGATCGAAGTGACCGCCCAGAACATCGAAGACGTGCGCGACCAGATCAAGGGCAACGACCTGCGGGACAGCGTGGCCGTGGGCCAGACCGTAGAAATCCTGCGCCACACCCCCAATCAGAGCGGCTGCACGGTGATTTTCAATGATGACCGCGCCGGCATCTTCCAGGGCGGCGACAGCCTCTGGGGCGACCTGGACAGCGACCGCAACGTGCGCCTGGATACGGGCGAACTGCTGACCCTGGAGGGCGAGCTGGTCGAAGAGTAAGCGCAAGGTGAGGCCCCCCGGCAAGCAAGTCGGGGGGCCTCTTCGCGGTGAGCAACACCGTTTCAATCCTCGCCCCGGGGGGGGCGGCCTTCAGGATACACCAGGGCTGCCGTCGCCATTCATTCTAGATAGTTGACAACAATCAAGAAACAGAGTAAGCTGTTCTCAGGCCAGGGAGAGACAGCCCGCAAGGGTCCCGCCGCCGAAGGAGAACACCATGCAGAAAGACCTCCGCCCCATCAGCCAGGACTTCGCCACCAACCGCAACTACCCCGAGTTTCTGGAGTACGCCGAGGGATTCAGCGTGTACGTGCGCACCCGCAACAACAGCGCCACGTTTGACGCCATCAACGACGACAGCCCCGTGGAGACCAACTACATGCTGACCACCGTGCGCGTGATGTGTAACCTCCCGGGCGTGCACCTGACCGCGCAGGTGGAAGGCGGCAAGCTGAGCGAGGTGCTCCCGAAGGTCGAACGCCTGCTGGCGCAGCTGGAAAAATAAAGCGCCAGAGCCCAAGCCCCCCAGATCGGGGGGCGCTTTTGCTGCTGGCCTGTGCCAGGGCGGGGGCTGGCATGGGGGAGAGGGGTTAGTAGTACGCGGCGGCGAACTCTGCCCACTCGCTGCGGCTGAATTCAGCGTTCACCTCACGGCGCCCTGAGCGGGCCGTGAACCGCACTGTTTTAGCCCCCATATAGGCGTTGTTTGAGGTGACTGGCGCCAGGGTGTACAGGCGGCGCAGGATGGCCGCCAGTTGCCGGGGTGTGGTGGCGAGGCGTTCAGGTTCCTGAAAACGAGCGGTGATGTTCATAGGTCCTCCTGTTCTGGTATGGCCTGGGCACGCCGAAAGCGGAAGCGGCTCATCCCTGCCCCTCCTGGGCCTGGGCGAGGGCGGCCAGATCGGCAGGCTCCAGACCGTACATGCCGTCTCGCGCAAAGGGTCCACTCTTGCTGATCGGGTCCGGGTCCAGCGTCACCCCCAGCCGCAGCAGGGTATGTGTGGCGCGGTTGTGCTCCGCAGGGGCGTAGGTGCTCCGCCCGTCGCAGTAGCGGCGTGAGTACCCATGCAGCACCCGCGCCGCCTCCCTCAGCTCTGCCTCTGCCGCCGCCTGCGCGCGCAGGGCGGCACTGGCCGCGCGGATGGTAGACGCATCGAGCGAAAGGGCTGCCTGCCTTGCGGCAACCTCGCGGTTGTACGTTGTGGCCCACTCTGGTGGGGCGGGGTCCTTTGCGAACTCCCACTGACCTCGCAGGGCATGTAGGGCCTGACTGGCTTCCAACAGTTCAGCTAGCGCGTCCAGCATCTCAGGCGCCAGCGGGTGCGGGGCGGTCATGGCTGTGCCTCAGAGTCCACACGGGCACTCTCGCGCCCCACCAGAGACGCTATGCCAGCCGGGGTGAGATGGGCGGCCAACTGCTGCGCCAGCCACACCACTCGTTCCCGATCAGGACCGCTCAAATAGCTCTCCAAGGCAGCTTCGGCGGTCACCGCCCGCTCTCTGTACCGCTCCGCCTCTGACTCAATGCTGCTCAGCTCAACCCTGCGGGCACTCAGGTCCAACTTTGCCAACCGCGCCTTTTCCTGTTGCGCCACAGCGTCATCCCTGAGGTTCAGCAACCTGGGGTAGAGCTTGATGCTCAGGTAGCGCCCGGCCAGTAGGCCACCCGTGAGCGTACCGGCAGCGAACATAGCGAACAGTTCCCACATGCTCATCACTCCCTCTGCCCCTGCCCCGGCTCGGGCATGAGCTTGAGGTGTTCAGGCAACACCGCCACCTGACCGCGCCCCACCTTCACCAGCACGCGGCCCGGCGCGCTCGTTTCGCGCAGAACAGTGCCCACCCACCCGGTGTTCGTGCATTGGACGCGGGCGCCAATGGGGAAGCCATGCACGGTCAGGACCGCGCCCGGCCTGCCCTTATCCCGCTTGGGGTCGGTGATGCCCAGGGGCCTGCTGTGGGCGTGAGGGCGAATGGTGCCCCCGGCGCGTGCGCGCATCCGCCCCATCACTCCACCCCCTCAGCAGCCTGCCCCGGCTCGGGCTGGGCGGGGAAGGCGGTGACTTCATACCCGATCCAATGCTTGTTTTCTACGCGCTGGAACGAAAGCGGCAACGCGGGTCCGAAAGTTTTTACCACGTACTCCCCTGCTCGCAACAACCCTGCCGCCGCTTCCTCTGACCACTGCTGCGGGGAAACGACAACAAAGACTGCTGGTTGATTAACCTCGCAATTCAAGTTGTAAAAGGCTTTGCTCACAGCGTCGTAAAAGCTCGTTAGAGCGCAGAGGTAGTAATACTCGTCAACCCCTGCCGCCTCCGCCCCGGCCACAGCGGCGGGGGCCTGCTGCTGGGCGAGAGGCGCCACAGCCTGAGCCACACGTTCACGCTTCGCCCGCTCAGCCGGAAGGTTCAGGACACGGCGCTCCAGACTGATTCGTGCTTGCTCACGCGAATACGCCGTGCTGAACGGGATGCGGCGTTCCTCTTCAGTGAGGGAATCCCATGACTTATTGGCTACGCGCTCCTGAATCAGCAACTCGCGCCATTCGTTCACCAGTGCTTCCGTATCCTCTGCTGCCGCTGCGGGGGCCGGGGTGGCGAGAATGGGATACCGCAGTACATCCAGCGCACTCCGCAGCGTCTCGCCACTCACCACATAAGAGGTCTGCCCATCCCACGCTTCATCCAGCACACTTTCCAGGGCCTCTTCCAGCTCTTTGATACGCGCCTGCGCCGGCACCTGCACCCCGCTCACTGCTGGCCTCCCAGTAGGACGTGCTCAAAATCCGAGAGGCGCACGTGAATACGCACAGGGGCACTGTCCCTGCGGAACCCGCCCGCAATCGCCGTCCAAACCTGCACCGTAGGGCCTAACCTCGGATGGTCATGCACGCGCAATACCTCCCAGTGCGACACACCGCGCCGTTTCACGTTGACCATCGCGTACCGCCAACCCAGCAGGAGCACGGCCAGTTTCTGCCAGATCGTCAGAACACGCCGGCCCATCACTGCTGGCCTCCCAGGGCGGTGCGGGAGGCGTTCTCCAGATCATTCCCACATTCCTCCAAGGCGTGAGCACGGCTGATGCTGGAAATGACGGCCATTGATTTGTGCCCATCGGCGGGCAAATTCGCGTAAATCCGACTGGACTCCGCGTACCACTTGGCCGTGAGCGCCTGCGCCCCTTCCAGCGCCCCCCGCAGCCGCTCGTTTTCGGCCTGGGCCGTGGCGAGGGCGGATTCAAGCTGTCGGATGGCGGCCACGTCTCGCAGATTCTGTTGCTCGCTGGCTTCCAGACACTCCGCCAAACCTGCAACCTCCACAGGCAGAATGCTGGGCTGGCCGATGTAGGCGGGTACAAGGTTGGCAGCGCAAGCCGCGTGCATAAGGCCACTGACAGCCCGGTTCAGCAGCAGGCCCAGGTCGCCTTGGCTCGGCTGCTCAGCCACCATCCCGCTCGGGATGGTGATGACGTGCGTGATGGGCCGCTCGGTTTTGAGGTCTTGCATGGCCTCGTGGAAATTGGTGATGGTCATGCGTCACCGTCCAGGGAGTACGGGCGGGCCAGTACGGCGTCTGCTGCGGCCCCTTCCTGCCCGGTCCATTTCGCGCTGTGGTGCTGCACCTTTTGGGCCACCTCGGTACGCGGGTCAGCCTCCCTAAGGACCGCCAGCATGAACTGCAGGTCATCCAATCGGCTGCGTCCGGGTAGGGCGGGCCTGCGGGCCAACAGGGCGTCAATCTGGCTCAGTTCCGCCTCCGCCTGGGCCAGCGCCTCGATGGTCTCGGCCAGCAGGGCGCGGAGGGTGGGGAAGTAGATCAAAGCAGAAGCGTCACTGGAGCCCAGCGTTTCAGCAATGAAGTGAATGGGCTCCTCCTCCTCGACAAAGTGCTCCCCAGGATTGGGGTCACGTGGCGCGTAGAGCCAAAAATCACCCTTCAACGTTGGGCCGTGCAGCCTCCACTCTCCGGGCGTATGCCCGTCCGTCGCCTTCAGCACCTGCTGCGCGCGCTCTTGCAGGGGGATGGTGGGGGTCATGCCGCCACCAGGGAGCGCATGGCGGCCCGCAGCTGCGCCAGCTGCTCGGCCTCGCCGGGATACGCCGCGCGCCAGGCCTGCAGCTGCCCCGGGGTGGCCGGCTCACTGGCCCCCAGCGCACGCAGGTACACGCGCAGGCTCATGCGCTCGCGCTCGCAGGTGGGGCCCAGCTCTGGCTGGGGGACGGGTGCCGGGGCGGCGGGCGCAGCCAGCAGGGCTTCGAGGCGCTCGCACTCCCGGTTCAGGGTGCCGATCAGGCCCTGGGCCACCCGCAGGTCGTGCTCCAGCTGGTGGATGCGGTTGCGGGTCTCGCGCTCGCGGTTGACCGTGGCCTGCCGCTCGCGCTCCAGCGTGGCCTGCAGGCGGGCGAGTTCCTGGGCGTGCTGAGCCTTTTCCCGGGTCAGCTGGGCACTGGCGGCGTCGAGCTGGCGCCGGTATTCCGTGGCGTCGGCCTGCGCCTGATCGGCAGCGGCCGAGAGGTTGTCCATGTCGGCCTGCAGGTCCGCGCGCTGGGCCACCAGGGCGCGTTCGGTGTCCACGCGGCTCTGGTGTCTCACCACCTGGGTCTCCGCCTCCACCGCCGCGCGGATGGCCCCCAGCAGCGCCTCGTCCAGCAGCTGCGCGAGTTTGAGCACCTCCCGGTCCACCACAGCGGGCGCGCGCAGGCCCTGGGTGGCCACCTGGGACAGGGCGAACGATTGCAGGTCCAGGACGTGGTTGATCAGGCTGACCTCGGTGCGGTACTTCGGGCCCAGCTTGCCCAGTGCCTTGGTGATCAGGCTGTCGGTGCGGGTGATGATGCCGCGCCAGCCGGGGCCGTCCAGGGCGGTCAGGGCCCGGGCGGTGGCGGGGTCCAGCGGGGTGCTCGCGCGGTCCACGAGCGTGCCGATGGTGGTGGTGGGCGTGGTCGGGGTGCGGCTCATTTCAATCCCTCCTGCGCCAGGACGGCGCTAATGAAGTGCGGGGGGCGCCCGCAGAGGCGTTGCAACTGGGTCACGGTGTAGCCCCGCGCGTGCAGGCGCAGCAGCTGGGCGACCTCGTGGGGTTTCAGGGGCGTGGGCATGGTCAGTCCGCCGCCTCGGCCATCGCAGCGCTGAGTTGCGCGCGGGTGAGCACCTCAGCCAGCTGGGGGCACACGCTGTTCCCGATGCCGCGCACCTGCCGGGCCTTGCTGATCGGCGTGCCCTCGGCGGTGTGTTCCAGCACGTAGTTCTCGGGAAACCCCTGGCAGCGGGCCAGCTCGCGCGGCGTGAGCATCCGCATGCCAATGTCGGCCAGCACGTACCACTCGCCCTGCACCTGCAGCACGACCAGGCCGTCCTGGCTGTAGGGCGTGAGCGCGTCCCCCAGGAACTCGGCCAGGAAGGCGTGCACCTGCCGAGCCCGGGCCAGCTGCGCGTCAGTGAGTGACGTGGCGCAGGTGGTGATCACCGGCCCGAAGCGGTCCACGGTCGGGATGGTACGCAGGGGCTCAGTGACCGGCTGGCCCTGGTCGCCCTCGCCATTGCGCGAGTAGTAGGCGGTCAGGTGCGCGGTGGCGAGGCACATGTCGGCCTTGCTGGTGATCGTGTGCATGGTCTCGTCGAACGCCTTGGGCCGGGCCTGGGCACCACGTCCACCACACGCCACCAAAGCGCCGCTCACCAGCCCCTGTGGGCCCCCCTGAGCCAACACGGTCCGGGCCGGGCTGCTGGCGGGGTAGTTGGCATCGGCTGGGGGCAGGCTGCCGCCGTTGTGCTGGATCAGGTGGGCCGTAGCCAGCGCGTGCCGGTTTTCGGTGGTCTGGGTGCGCAGAGGCTCGGTGCCGTTCTGGCCGCGCGCTTCTGTCTCACTCTTGCGGCCGTAGTACGTCACCAGCTGGGCGGCGACCAGGCCGTGTGTGTTGCCCGTGCTCTCCCGGGCTGGGGTGCCGCCTGCCGTGATGGTGGCGATGGGATCGCGCGTGTCCTGGCCCACGCTGCCGGTGTTGAACTTGGTCAGATGGGGCGCAACCAGGCCGTGTGCTTCATGGGCCGCCGTGATGGTGTTGAACGGTTGGTCCAGGGGCTGGCCCCGGAAGCCTTCCCCGCCGTGGTTGCCGGTGACAATGAAGGGCCGTCTGGCTTCCAGCACGAACCGCCGGATTCCTTGAGCGATGCGGTTATGCGTGTTGCGCACCAGCGGCTTCTTGCGGTCGAAGATGCTGGGCGCGAATAGATCCCAGTCAATGCACTCAGCGGCCGTGCGGTACGGCTGCAGCAGGCCAGCCTTCACCCGGGCGTCGGTGGGCGCGGCGTGCGTGGGCTCTGGCCAGATGATCGGCAGGCCGTCCCGGCGGGCGATCAGGAACAGGCGCTTGCGGATGGTGGGCGTGCCGTAGTCGCAAGCGCGCAGCTCGCGCCACTCCACCTGATACCCCTGGTAGCGCAGGGCGTTCACGAACGAATTGAAGGTGCGGCCCTTCTGCTTCAGATCGGGGCGGCCGTCCGGGGTCAGCGGGCACCAGTCGCGGAACTCCTCGACGTTCTCCAGGATGATCACGCGCGGCCTGACCAGTGCCGCCCAGCGCACGGCCACCCAGGCGAGGCCCCGGATGCCCCGGTCCAGCAGCGCCGCGCCCTTCGCCTTGCTGAAATGCGTGCAGGTGGGCGAGAACCAGCACAGGGCCACGGGCTGGCCGCGCGTGACCTCGCGGGGGTCCACCTGCCACACGTCCTCAATGCTGTGGTGACTGTGCGGGTGGTTGACGCGGTGCAGGCTCACCGCCACGGGGTCGTGGTTGATGGCGTGGTCCACGGGGCGGCCCAGGGCGGCCTCCATGCCGGTGCTGGCGCCGCCCACCCCGGCAAAGTTGTCGATGACCAGCTCACCGGGGGCCAGCACGGCGTTCTCGCGCAGCGGCAGGTAGGGGAACAGGGGCGCGTAGGCGGGCGCGGTTTTCTTCGTTCGCTTCATCGGGCCTCCTGATCCCAATCATAGGCCGAAACGGCTTACGTATCAACCGAAACGGCCTATACTAAGGCATGCGTAATAAGCCAAAAGGGATGACGTACCCTGTTGGGGTGAATGAAGACATCCGGGCGGCCATCCGCGCGAAGATCACCGCGATGGGCGTCAGTCAGGCGGAGGCCGCGCGCCAGATGGGATTGGAACCCCAGGAGCTGAACCGGGCGCTGCAGAGCCGGGGCAAGATTGCCCCTGTCTGGCAAACCATCCTCGACTATTTCAATCTGGAATTGACGGTCAAAGGAAAGGAATGAAGCTGGTGATCTGTGGCGGCCGGACCTTCGGGGATCACGAGCAGCTGCATGAAGCCCTGGCCGCCTGGATCGCCCGCCACGGCTGGCCCAGCGAGATCGTCAGCGGCGCCGCGCCCGGGGCAGACCAGCTAGGCGAGGAATGGGCGGCGGAGAACGGTGTGCCGGTTAAACGCTTCCGGGCGGCGTGGCGAGAGCACGGCCGGGCTGCTGGCCCCATTCGCAATCGGGAGATGAGTCTCTATGCCGACGGTTGTCTGGCCCTGCCCGGCGGCAGTGGCACGGCGGACATGCTCCGGCAGGCGCGGGCGGCGGGCTTGGTGGTGCTGGCGTGGTAGGGGAGATACCGACTTGAGGACTCACCGTGCACTCACAAAAAACCAGTTGCTGTACAGGTTGCTGTACCACTCCAAACTGCTGCCCAGTCATCCAAAGTGGAAAAGGGAAGAAGCCCGTCTAGGACGGGCTTCTCTCTGCTGGTGCCGGTGAGGGGACTCGAACCCCTACGGTTTCCCGCTCGATTTTGAGTCGAGTGCGTCTACCAATTCCGCCACACCGGCCAGCGCGTGGGGCGAGGGGAATCCTAGCGCCCCGGCCCCCACGCGGTCAAACGGTGCTGGGCTCTGGAACGGCCCCAATCCGCCCGCCCAGGTCCCGCCGCAACTGGGCACCTGGAAAGTCCACACGGTCGGCCAGGGCGTAGGCCCGGCCCAGCGCCGCATTCAGGGTGGGGGCAGTGGCAGTGACCGCCAGCACGCGCCCGCCGTGGCTGCGCAACTGGTCCCCGTCCATGCGGGTGCCGGCGTGGTAAATGACCTCGTTTTCCTGCGTGGGGGGCAGGGTCAGGGGAATCCCGCGCTGCGGCTCGCCGGGGTAGCCGGGTGCGGCCAGAATCACCACGGCGCTCGCCGCCGCCCGGAAACGCACACTGCTGGGGTCCAGTTCCCCCCGCGCGGCGTCCAGGGCATGTTGCGCGAGGTCGCTCTCCAGGAGCGGTAGGACCGCCTCGGCTTCGGGGTCGCCGAACCGGGCGTTAAATTCCACCACTTTTGGCCCAGAGGGCGTCAGCATCAGGCCCGCATACAGTACGCCGCAGAAGGGGTGCCCTTCGGCCTTCATCCCGCGCAGGGTGGGTTCGATGATGGTCTGGCGAATCGCGGTCATCGTCGCGTCGTCCACCGGGAAGGGGCAGATCACCCCCATGCCGCCGGTCATGGGGCCGGTGTCGCCCTCGTGGATGGTCTTGTGGTCCTGGCTGGGGGGAGTCAGCGCGTAACGCTCGCCGTCGGTGAGGGCCAGGATGGTCACCTCCTGCCCCGTCATGAACTCTTCAATCACCGCCTGGGCGTCTGGACCACTGAAAATCTCGCGCAGGGCTGTTTCGGCCTCTGCAACCGAGTGGGCGAGGGTGACGCCTTTGCCTGCCTTCAGGGCCGCGTCCTTGACCACGATAGGGGAGGTGGTGCTCAGCCCAGCAAGGTGGGCCAGCGCCGCCTCCAGCGCGGTGAAACTGTGGTGCGCCGCTGTGGGAATGCCGTGGCGGGTCATGAACGCCTTGCTCCAGACCTTATCGCCCTCCAGCCGACTGGCCGCCTGGACCGGCCCGAAAGCGGGCACGCCCAGCGCGGTGCAGGCGTCCACCACGCCTGCCGCCAGATAGGCTTCGGGGCCCACGATCACCACGTCGGCGCCCTCGCGCTGGGCCAGCTGGGCAAGGCTCGCGGCGTCCTGGGGACTGTCCAGAAGGCGGGCCATCTTGGCAATGCCCGGGTTGCCGGGCGTACACAGCACCTCGTGGCCAGCCCGCGCGCAGGCGTGCACGATGGCGTGCTCGCGGCCACCGCCGCCTATCACCAGTACCCGCATCACTGGCCTCCGGCGCGGGCGGCGCGGCGTTGCCAGTAGCGCGCCAGGCCCTGCACACTCATCCAGGGCGGGCAGGCAAAGTCGTAGCGGGCGGGTAATTCGGGGTGCTCGGCGCGCAGCTCGTCCATCAGCGCCAGGGTGAAGTCGGCCGTGATCTGCTCCATCTCGTCTCCAGCACTCAGCGCCGTGCGCACCCGCTCGGCATCGGCCGTCAGGGTGCGGCGCAGGCCGTTCCAGTGCTCAGGGGTGTTCGCGTAGGTGCCAAAGTGCGCCAGATGCAGCCACGCGGCGTCGGTGCCCGACAGCAGGTCCAGGCTCGTGTGCCATGCGTCCAGGTCTATATCGGGCGGTGGGGTGGGCGCGCGCGGCGTCTGGGGCGCCAACAGGCGGATGCCCCCCACGTCTCCGGTAAACAGGTCGTCGCCCAGGTGATAGGCCAGATGGTGTGTGGCGTGCCCAGGGGTGGCCAGGGCCTGCACCTCCAACTGACCCAGGCGCAGCACCTCGCCGCCCGCCAGGGCCTGCAGGCGCTCGGGCGGCGCCGGGTGCATCTGTCCCCACAGCCGGTCCATCTGGTCGCCGTAGATCTGGCTGGCGCTGGCCAGCAACCGCGCTGGACGGGCCAGATGGGCGGCGCCGCGTTCATGCACGTAGGCCCTGGCCGCCGGCACTTCGGCCAGCACCGTGCCCGCCGCGCCCACGTGGTCAAAGTGCACATGGGTCAGCAGCAGGTGGCGCACATCCGCCAGGGTGGCCCCCAGCCTTTCCAGGCCCGCCCGCAGTTGGGGCAGCGTGCTGCCAGGGCCGGTGTCCACCAGGGCCAGGCCGTCGCCTGTGTCCACCACATAGGCGGCAATCACCCCGGGCGTCTGCAGGAAGTGCAGGTCCAGGATTTGGGGGCGGCTCACGCCTTGCCCATCAATCGGGCGACCAGCAGCACAGCCGCCAGAGCGTACTGCACGCCCGCAATCAGGCGCAGGGTGCTCGTATTGCCCGTGGTTTTCAGGGGCCCCAGCGTGAGGGCCAGGATGCCTGTCGCGCTGAGGAGAATCAGGATAAAGAGGACCCACAATGCCATGAGCGCCAGCATAGCGCGCGGGCAGAGCAGGTCTTTTTCCCTCGGCTGAACAGCGCGTGTCTGGGTGGGGCTCGTCTTTCACAGTTGAGCGGCAAAGCTCAAGGGCGCAAGGGTATGTAACCCTGCGCCCTTGAGCCTTGCCTTTTTTACGAGGCGTTGCGCTTCACCACGATTTCAGGGCCCTCGTAGTAGCGGGTGACCCCGGTAACGAGGTCTTCGACGATAAAGTCAATGCGGTAAATGCCTTCAGCTGCGAAGCCCTGGGTTAGCTGAATGCTCGTCCCGGCCGACAGAATCGGATCAACACGTTGGCGGCTGGGTATCAGTGAACCGCTGGTGTTGTCGTAAGCCAGGGTGGCCACACGAACGGGGTTGGCGGTCGTGCCGGGTACCACCCATCGTGCTGAGACAATATTCAGTTCGCCTGGGCGAGTGTCATAGACAATATTGTCGATGACGGAGCGGGATGCCAGATTGGCAATCTCGCTGTCCACTGCCGCGCGCGACACGCGAACAGGCATTTCCTGAATATTGGTGTTTCCATCTCCGTCAAAGGCTGTCACGCGCAAGGTGTAATTGCCATTTTGGACAAAGGGCTGGGCGTCAAGCAGCGCGCCAATTTGGAAGACCCGGTAGATGATGCCGCGGACATTGACAGGGATGTTGTAGGTGTAAGGTGCCGAAGGACAGCTCTGGCCCGGAAGCGCGGTGGCTTGGTCGCAGGTGAAGTCAAGGCGGAGGCTGGACACCTCCACGTCGTCGCTGGCCTGCATCATCAGGGCAGAGTTGCGTGACAGCACTGGACGTGTTGGATTGCTAAAAGGGTCAGTAAAGTACGCGGGCATCAGGACATTCAGCGCCGGCGGTTTGGTGTCGTTGACTCTGGTGTTAATAGGTGTCGTGGTGCCCAGGGTGCGGGTGCTGCCGTCGGCCAGAGTGGCCTGGGCAGAGGCCGTAATGGTATAGGCGTTGCTAGAGAATTCCGGCCCGATCAGGTCAATGGGGATAAAGGCTTCGTAGATGCCCTCGCTGACCCGACTGGCCTTGCCAAAGGCTGTTTTAACGACCTGGCCACGGAAATCACGAACATCAATGCGCACGTCATTGGCCCCGCTCAGCGGTGTCAGGGTAAAGGCTGTGGTGGACTGACGGAATTGCACGCGCACAACGCTCGGGCCAGTCAGGGTTGAGTTCGCATCTGGGCTGAGGATAGCTATGGTAGGGGCAGAGACGTTCTGAATCTGGACAGTCTGAGTAGCGCTCTCACCACGCAGGCCAGTGTCCGTGAGAGCGATCGCTTTGAGCGTCAGTGGTCCATCCGGATACTTGGAAGTGTCAATGCTGAAGCTGGTGGTGGGATTGACACTGGTAAAGGTGGTGTTGTCAATGTTGCCCCGGCTATCGCGCACCTCCAGAATCAGGCTCTTGACCTTGCTGGTGGCGTCGAAATTACCTGACACTGTCACGCTGAGGTTGCCGCTGTACGGCTGGCTCCCAGTGGTGTTAATGGTAATCAGGGGTTTTGGCGCCGCCTCTGAAGGTTTACCTCCGTCGCCACCGTCTGTGCGCGCCGCTGAGCTGAAGGTGAAAGGCAACGCGTTCTGGGTACTGTTGAACTGCACATTGACCGGCAGGTTGGTCACGCTGGGGTTGCTGCTCAACAACTTGCCGAACAGCTCAGCGTCCGAGATGGCACGGCTGATGGTCCGGTCTGCGAAAGTGGTGGCCGGGTCATTGAAGTTGCAGGAGGCCGTGGGATTGCTCGTTGCGGCTGCGCAGCTCAGGCCAGCGGGCAGCGTAAAGGCCGGGATATTCACTGTCTCGGTCTTGGTGGTGTTCGAGGTGGGGTCAGTCCAGGTCAGGGTGGCCGAGTTGATCGTCACTTCCCGGGCACCCGCTTTGTTCGTGAACGTGTAGGTGGTGTTGCCCGTCAGTTGGTTGTTGGTGGTGGAAACCGAGGCTTTGCTGGACGAAACCGTGACTGAACCGCTGCCAGGCGCAGAGGACGGATTACACGAAGCAATGAGCAGGGGTAGGGTCAAAAGGGCGGCTTTCTTCATGCGGGTTCCTCCGGAGCGGGAGCATCTTTGAGGTGGGGATTTAAAATATAGAAGGCGAGGCGCTTCATACCGGCGAGAAAATCGACATTCTCGACAATCACACCACGCCACTCGTCACTGAGATCTTGCAGGCCTGGGCGCTCAGTGGTGCGCGGCTGAATCACGGTGGGGGCAAAATTCAAGATGCCCTTGACCCCAGCGTCCACCAGGGCCTGGGCGGCGTCCTGGGCGCGCTCGGGGGGCACGGCCAGAAAGCCCATATCCACAGCGTGGGTGCGGGTGAAGTCCGTCAGGTCGTTCATGTGGCCCACCGTCAGGCCGCGCACCTGCTGGCCCACCACCCCGGGACTTACATCGAACAGGCCCACGTACTGAAACTGGTAATCGCTGGCGCCGGGGTAGTTGGCAATCGCCTGCCCCAGGCGCCCCATCCCGACAATCACCACGTTCCAGGAGCGGTTGAGGCCCAGCACGCGCACCAGCTCGCGTTTCAAAATGGGCACGGTGTAGCCCATGCCACGCGTGCCAAAGCGGCCAAAATACGCCAGATCCTTGCGCACCTGAAAGGCGCTGACACCCGCGCGGTCGGCCAGATCGTTGCTGCTGGTGCGGCTGACGTCTTGCAACTCCAGATGTTCCAGAATGCGCAGGTACGTCACCAGACGGCTGATGGCAGCAGTGGGAATTTCAGCCACGTTCAGCGCACCCGGAAATGGTCGAGGCCGTTGGCGCTCAGGCGGCCTTCGGTGCGCTGCAGGGCGTCGCCCGTATACGGGCCCACCAGCACCGTAACCTTGCGGCCTTCGGGGGCATTGACCGTCGGCGCGTACCCCAGGTCGCGCAGTTGCTGCACCAGATTCTGGGCGCTCTCCACGCGGTCAAAGGCGCCCACCTGGAGGTAGGTGGGGCCGTCCGGCGCGGGGGCCGGTTCGGCCGGGGGGGCCGCTGCAGAGGGAGACGCTGCGGTTTCGCCCGTTTCCGCCGCTGCAGGCTGGGCGGTGCTGGGCGCGGCGGCACTGGGCTGGGTGGTTTCGGCCGCGCCGCCCGTCAGGCTGCGGCCGCGCGGGGGGTACAGCACCGCTGAGGGATAGGCCCGCTGCACGTCGGCCAGGGCCTGACGGGCGCTGGCTTCGTCCGCAAAGGGGCCCAGTTGCGCCACGACCTGCGAGCCCAGGTCAATGGGGTACACGGTGTAGCCCAGTGCCTGCACGCCCGCTGCGGCGCTGCGCGCGCTGGCCTCGCTCGCAAACGTCCCCAGGCTGATGCGGTAGTCGCTGCGCAGCGGCACCCGCTGCTCACTGGCCGCCACAGCGCCGCCCGTCCGGGGGGCAGCGGCCGGGGCCTGCTCGGTGGCGGGGGCCGCTTCGGCCGTGGGGTCGCCTGCGGTGGATTCGGTGGCCGCCTCACCCGTTTCGGTGCCCGCAGCCTGCGCCGCTGCGGCCTGCAGGGCCGGGTCCGGGGCGCCAATCGGGGCCGCGGCAATGACAGGGGCCTCGGTGGCCGCAGGATCAGCGGGGGCTGGGGCGGGCGTGGTCTGGGCCGGGGAGGTCGCCGCACTGCTCGAATTGGCCGCCTCAGTGGCGGGGGCGCTGCCGGGCGCACTGGGAATGGCGGCGGTGCTCTCGGGCACGGCGGCGGCAGGGGTCCGGGTGGTCTGATTCCCGCCGCGCAGCAGCACCGTGCCAAAGCCGCCCAGCAGCGCCAGCACCAGCGCGCCGATCATCACGTCCGGCCAGCGCCGGGCCCGCGCGGCGGGCCGCTGGGCCGGGCGGCTCACTTCAGGGCCCCCTGCGCCTTGCTGTTGCCCAGTGCGGCGGCGGTGCGCAGCGAGGTGCGCGCCTCGGCTTCCCGGGCCTGGGCACGCTGGGCCAGGCCCAGCAGGTACCACGCCTCGGCGTTCTTGGGATCGTCGGTGACGAGGCCGCGCAAAATGGCCTCGGCTTCGGGGTAGCGGGCGCTGGCCAGCAGGGCGCTGGCGAGGTTCACCCGGGCGGTGACGGTGGGGTTGAGTTTGACGCTCTCGCCCAGGGCGCTGGCGGCGCCGGCATAGTCTTTCTGGGCGTAGGCGGTCAGGCCCAGCCACAGGGCGGTATCGGCGCTGGGCGCGCGGGTCTGGCTGGACCGCAGCGCGGCGCGCGCCTGCGCGTATTGCCCCTGACGGTAAGCGGCGACCCCCTGCACAAACAGGGCGCGCGCCAGCGTGGCGTCATCGGGGCGCAGCGTCAGGGCCAGGGCGGCGTCGCGGGCGGCCTCGACGTTCTGGTTCAGGGTCAGGCGCACGCCCGCCAGCGCGGCGCGGTAGGCGGCGTTCTGGGGGGCGAGCTTGGTGGCGTTCTGCAGGGCGCTCAGGGCGCCGGGGCGGTCCCCACGGGCGGCGCGCAGTTCGCCTTCCAGGGCGAAGGCAGCGGCATTGCGGCTGTCCTCACGCGCGGCGTCCTGCGCGGCAAACACGGCGGCGCGGGTGTCGCCGGTGGCAGCCAGAATCCGGGCCTTGCGCAGCAGCAGCGCCGAACGGTCGGTGCCGTTTTGCACCCGGCCCGCCGCCGCGTCCAGTTCCCGAATGGCGCGCTCGGGCAGGCTCTGGCCCACGTAGATGTCGGCCAGCAGCAGCGCGGCGTCGACCCGCTGGGGCGCGGCCTGAATCAGGGCGTACACTCCCGGCAGCGCGGCCGAGCCCTGCCCGCTGAGCGTCCGGGCCTGGGCCAGCCGGAACTGCACGTCCAGGTCCCCTGGGTCAATCACCGCAATCGCCGCCAGGGTGGTGCTCAGGGCGGCAAAGTCGGCCTTGCGGGTCTGCTCGGCGGCCAGCGCTTCAAGGACCTGGCGCTGCGCCGCCGGGCCCGCCTGGGTCTTCATCAGGGTGGCGGCCTCAGCAAACAGGGTCAGCGCCTGGTCGTGGTTGCCGGCCCGCGCGGCAATGACCCCCAGGTTATAGGGCCCCTCAAAGCGGGTGGGGGCCAGCGCCCGAAACTGCTGCAACTCGAAGGTGGCGCCGCGCTCGTCGTTCAGGGCAAACAGGGTCAGGGCGAGGCCAAAGTGCGGCTCGGGGTTGGTGTAGTTCTGGGCAACAACCCCCTCGTACAGCGTTCTGGCCTGCGCGTAGTTGCCCGCCTGAAAGGCGGCGCGGGCCTGGGCCACCTGCGCCTGCTGCTCAGTGGTGAGCGGCGTGACCGGCACGGCGGGCGCGGTCTTGGGGTCCTGGCCCGGGGTCTGAAGATTCTGCGCGCTCTGCAGCGCCCCCTGCGCCGACGGTGTCCCCGCCGACTGCAGGGTGTTCTGTACGCCGATGGTGCTGACCGTTTCGATCATCGTCTGGGCGGCCCCGGACGTGGCGAGGGCCAGCGTGAGCCCCAGCAGAACCGCTTTCGTGTGTTGCGTCACCTTCATGGCCTCCTGATGTGCGGAAAACGCCCGTAGCCTAGCATTAACGTCTCTCGGAACCCTTACTCATGTGTGACGGACCTTCAGGCGGCGCCGGTCACGGCCTGGGGCCGCTTCAGGGCCAACTGGCCGCAGGCCGCGCCCGCATCCCGCCCACGTGAGCGGCGCACGCTGACGTCCACCCCCCGGTCCTGCAAGATGTCGTAGAAGGTCTGAATCTGCTCTTCCGTGCTGCTTTCAAAGCCCGAGCCGGCCCAGGGGTTCATGGGAATCAGGTTCACATGGCTGACGAGACCGCGCAGCAACTCGGCGAGCAGCTCGGCCTGCCAGGGGTGGTCGTTTACCCCGCGCAGCATGGTGTATTCCATGGTGATGCGCCGGCCCGTCACCGCCTGATAGTCGTGGGCGGCGGCCATGATCTCTTCAATGGAATTCACCTGCCCGGTGGGAATGATGCGGCGCCGGGTCTCTTCATCTGGGGCGTGCAGGCTGATCGCCAGTTTGATGCCCAGGTCGTCCTCGGCGGCCAGGCGGCGAATGCCCTTGGCGATGCCCACGGTGGACAGGGTCACGCGGCGCTTGCTCATGCCCAGGGCCTGGGGGTGCAGCAGGATGCGCGCGGCCAGCATGGTGTGGTCGTAGTTCAGCATGGCCTCGCCCATCCCCATGAACACGAGGTTGCGAATCTCGCGCGGGGCGATGCCCTCGCCGCCCGCCACCGCCAGCACCTGCGCCACGATCTCGCCCGGGGTGAGGTTGCGGCCAAAGCCCATGGCGCCGGTCGCGCAGAACGCGCACTTGGCCGGGCAGCCCACCATGGTGGAGACGCAGATGGTCTTGCGGTCCAGGTAGGGCATGTACACGGCTTCCATCTGGCGGCCGTCTTGCAGGGTGAACAGATATTTCACGCTGCCGTCGGCGCTGCGCACGGTTTCGATGAGCTTGAAAGGGTTGAGGTGGTACTTCTCGGCCAGTTCCGCCCGGAGGCCGGCCGGCAGGTTGGTCATGGCCTCGAAGGTGCCCACGCCCTGCCCGAAGACCCAGTCGAGCAGCTGCCGGCGCCGAAATCCCTCCAGGGGGTAGGCGTCGGGGTGAAGGTCAAGCAGAAACTCCATGTGACCAAGTGTACGGTGGGCGGAGGTGGGAATTCCGTGAAGTCCTGCGGAGAAAGGGCGGTCGACGTGTGGAGGCTCCCTGCACGTTTGGAGGCACCGGGACACCAGGAACGTCTTGGCCGAGGCCGCAAGTTCGCTCGCATCCCGTCCGGGCACCACCTACAGTGCGGCATGACCTTTTCTCTGCGGGCATTCTCTCTGGGTCTTCTTCTGGCGGGCAGCGCGCTGGCGCAGCCGGCAGGGTCAGACCTGTTCTCGCGCCTGACGGAAGGCGAGCGCGCCCTGCTGCTGGCCGCGGCCGGCGTGAGTGCGGCCGACGCCTTCCGGCCCGGGCAGCTTCCGAGCGCAGTGCCTTTCCGGCTGCCGACCCTGCCCGGACAGAACCTGTTGGGTTCGGTCGTGAGGCCTGACACCATGTTGGTGGTGGTTCGCAGCGCGGCCACGCCTGAGGCGGCGCAGCTGGCCGCCAACAAGGCCCTGTCGGCCGAAGGGTGGCGTGCCCAGTATGAAGACACCCCTGAAGGAGATCGGGTCTTCGCCCTCAGCACCGCTGAAGCGGCGACAACCAGCGTCAGGCCCCAGTGCAAACCAGGGGTCCCTGGGGCCCTGACGGTGTCGGCCAGTGCGGTGCCCGGGGGCAGTCAGGTGGTGTACAGCTTCTATACGTTCGCGGGCATGAGCGCCCTCTGCCCGGCCAGCCTGGAGTGGACCGACCCGGCCTATCAGAACTACTTCTCGCCGGGCCGGGGTGTGCCGTCCCGTGATCCTCTCGCGGCGCTGCGCGCCACCGGCCTCGTGCTGCCCTCCTTGCCCGCTCCGGCTGGCGCCCGCGTGAGCCCAGCCGGCAGCAGCTTTGGCGAGTCTTCGTATTCCACCTACGCCACAGTTCGCACGGCGCAGGCGCCCGTTACGGTCCTGGACCACTACCTGGGTGCGCTCCGGGCCCAGGGTTGGGTGCCGGCCACTACAAAGCGCAGCACCGAGGGCCTGTGGACAGTCGCACTCACGGCGCGTCAGGGCGGCCGCGAGCGCCGCGCCACCCTCTCCGTGATGCCCCGCACAGAGCCCGCCAACCCAGGCGCGGCGGGTCTGAACCGGGTGGACGTGCAGTTTGCTGTGGGCGACGCCTTCTGAGCCCAGGCCGAGTCTGGGAGGAAAAGGACGTCAAGGGTCTTTCATAGCCGCGCCGGGTGAATGAATCTCTGGCGCTGGAGAGGCCAGCGGCAATGACGGGCAGGACAAAGCCATGAAGTCAGCCCGCCTGAACCGAGGCGGGCTGCTTTATTGGCGTGCTGCGAGGGGGCTTGCCACGCGAAACGGTGATGGGCAGGCGAATGGTGGCCAGAAGCAGCTTGAGGCATTCTGCGGCCGTTCGCATTGGGGCTGATGGCAGACGTTTCGAGGTATGCCTGAAAGAACAGAGCCTCTCCTCACACCAAGGCCAGGGAAGGCGTGCACAGAAGCTGGCTACAACGCTTCAACCCGGCCCCCCACCCAGACCTCTGTGCCGCTGGCTGTTGCGGCGAACTGGGCGCTCAGGCGGGCCGGCTGGCCGGGTTTGCACTGGGCCGCGCGCAGCAGGGTGGTATCGGGGGAGAGCTGGCCGCCACTCGCCAGAACCCCGGTCAGGCAGGCCAGCATGTTGCTGCTGGCGGCGTCCTCGGCAAAGCCTTTCAGGGGGCCGAAGGCGCGGAAACTGACCTGGATACGGCCCGGTCCGCCCGGCGCAAACAGCATCAGCCCGGTGGTGCCGGTGGCGAGGTTCACGGCAGCCACGCGGTGGTCATCCGGGATAAAGGCCTCCAGGGCCGACAGGCTGGGCAGGCCCACCACCAGATTGGGGCGGCCGGTGCTGGCCACCCAGGCGTCCAGGCCAGCCAGGCCCAGGGGGGCCAGGTCGGCGGCCACGGGTGCCGTCGTCACCTCACCCTGGCGCAGCAGCCATTCGCCGCCGCACAGCTGCGCGCTCTGCTCCTCGGCGCCGGGGCCTGCCCCTTGCACCACAGTCAGCAGATCGCTCAGGGGGGACCGGGCGTGCAGGGCGCTCAACGCGGCCAGGGCAGCGCTGTCCGAACTGCCTTTCTCCTGCGTGGGCGTGAAGACGCGCAGGTGGACCAGGGCGAGGTCGGCTGCCTCCACGAAGACGCTCAGGGGAGCGCCACTGCGGGCTGCAGCGGTCTGGGGATCGGCCACTGGGGACAGAAACACGGCGACCCGCTTGCCGCCCTGGCCGCCGGGTTCGGCAAAGACGCGGCAGAGCGTGGGGGGCTGGGGCGAGGGGTGGGAGACGCTCATGGCGTGATTCTTGCGGAAATGGCTTTCTATATGGCGCGCAGGTCTTGACGGGTGCTCTGGGGCCGCAGTCAGAGCGCTGCTGGCCGGCCCGGCTGCAGCACTCGGCTGGCGCGCACGAATCGGCCTGGAGGGGAATGGCCGCGCGGTCATCCGGCGGCCGTGTCGGCGGGAACAGTTCTTCTCCGCTTGAGCGGGTTAGGGCGGCCTGGGTGAGCATCCAGGCCGGGTGGGGCTGGAAATAGGGGTTTTGCCAGTGTTACGCCGCCTTTGGGAAGGGTGCGGGTGCGGGGAAGGGCCAGGAAGAGGAGGTCGGGGGGGAGGCGGGTGATGGTGTGGTGGTTGTAGCTCTGTGTCGTAGGCCCCACCCCCCAGCCCCCTACCCCAGAGGGGCAGGGGGAGCAGCGCTGCGCTGGGCAAGAGTTTCTACTGACGTTGGCTGCGGTTGCTCGACCAATTGACGTGTCCGGCCTCGACGCCATCCTTCGCCCCAGCGCAATGGCCCGCGCGCTGCGCGCACGACGGCCTCGTCTGGACTTGGGCGGTGCGGGGGCAAGGGGTCTTGGTGCGGCCCAGAGGGTTCTACTTTCAAAAGCTCAGATGCGGTGTAGGGGGATTGTTCTACTCTTGTCCCGCCTCACTGGGGGTCACGCCCAGCGGTGCGGCGCTGCTACAGCTCTTCTGGCTCATACGGGCTGAACATGACTGGCTTCTCTTCTGATCGCTTGCTGTGTTCCCCTCTCCCCTGGTGGGAGAGAGAAGGAGGAGCGGAGCGACGGAAGGGTGAGGGGGCCACCGCGTGGCTCGGACGGGTGTGGCATCACTTCAGTCCCGTATCAGGCACTCACCCATTCCCTCAGGACGTGTTCCAGGTGCTCGTCGTCCAGTTCGCCGTGTTCGGCCAGCGCCTTGATGTGGTCGGTGACCCGGCGCAGGGCGTCTTCGCCGTAGTGCAGGCCCAGTTCACGGGCCTTGTAGGCAATCGCGTGCTTGCCTGTCACCTTGCTGGCCGCCTGGATGCGCCGCCCCACGCCGAACACGCCGGGCGGAATGGCCTCGTAGGCGCCGGGGTTCAGGTAGATGGCTTTCAGGTGCATGCCCGCCTTGTGGTTGTAGGCAAATTCGCCGGTCAGGTAGTTGTTCCAGGGAATCGGCAGGCCCACCATCCGCGCGATCATGGCGTCCAGTTCAGGCAGCAGTTCCAGGTTGTACTTGTCGATCAGGCCCTGGGGATCAAAGGTGAACATGCGGGCCAGAAAGCCGCCCAGCGGCGTGATCCCGTTGCGCTCGCCAATGCCCAGAATGGTGGTGTCAATGTGCGTGGCCCCGGCCTCCACGGCCTCGTAGGCGTTGCTGACCGCGCAGCCGGTGTCGTTGTGGCCGTGGAATTCAATGCCGCAGTCCGGGTGAATCACCTTGCGCACCTCGCGCACCAGCGTGTACACCTGCCGGGGCGTGGCGACCCCCACCGTGTCGGCCAGGCCCACCCGGTGCACGCCCAGGTCGGACACGGCGCGGTAGACCGCCATCAGGTCGGCTTCCTCGGAGCGGAAGGTGTCCTCGGCGGAAAAGCGGATCTGCAGCCTGGGGTGGTTGGTCTTGATCCAGCTGATGACCTCCTGCGCCGCCTCAATAATCTGGGCGATGTTCTTGCCGTGGCTGAACTCACGCAGGAACGAACTGGTGCCAAACAGCAGGTCCAGGCCGTCCACGCCGGTATCCACGGCGCGCTGCACATCGTCCATGTGGCAGCGCACATGGGTCAGGAACTTGGCCTTCAGGCCCAGGCCCGTGAGTTTGCGGATGTCAGCGTGGGTCTGGGCGCTCACCATCGGCGTGGTGACCTCAATGAACTCCACGCCGAACGCGTCCAGCGCGCGGGCGATCTCAACCTTGTCGTCGGTCTTGAAGTTGCCGCGCGCAAACTGCTCGCCTTCGCGCAGGGTGGAATCAATGATGGCCCAGCCCATGGCGGGAATCAGGGGGGCAGGGGCGGCGCTGGAATCAGGGGTCATGGCAGAAGGGGGCCTCGCTTCCGGCATTCTGGCGGCTCTCCTGATGAGTGTCAAGAAAACGGCGTCAATAGGTTTCAAATGAAAGGCAATGGTGGGAAGTCACCGTCTTTGCCGGTCAATGTGCCATTTGGCTGACCAGCCCCGGGCGAGCGCGGTGTAAGGTGGGCGGCATGTCTGCCGGAGCCGCCCTGAATCCGTCCCCTTCTGAATCGATCAAGAGCCCGGCGCGGCAGATCGCCGACCTCGCTGTTCCTGTCAGTCTGGAAATGGTTATTCAGCTGGTGCTGACCTTCGTGAACCAGGTCATCGTGGGGGCTCTCGGGGCCGTGGCGGTGGCGGCGGTGGGGCTGGCGGGCAGCCTCAGCTTTCTGTTCTTTGTCACGCTGGGCGCCCTGGGCAGCAGCACCAGCATTCTGGTGGCCCGCCGCTGGGGGGCCGGCGACCGCCCTGGGGTCAACCAGACCCTGACCCTGAGCGTCTTGACCGGGGGGGTGCTGGCCCTGCTGCTGACCGTGCCGGTGGTGGGGCTGGCTGGGCCGCTGCTGCGCCTTGCCGGTGGGGAAGAGGCCGTGACCCTGGCCGCCACGCCCTACATGCAGGTGGCCATGCTGGCGCTGATTCCCGGCAGCCTCGCCTGGATTCTCAGTGGGGCTCTGCGCTCGTTGGGGCACGCCCGCACGCCGCTGGTGGCGACCGTGATCACCGTGATCGTGGAAAGTCTGGTGGCCTACGGGCTGGTGTTCGGCGTGGGGCCGCTGCCCCAGCTGGGCGTGGTGGGCGCGGCGTGGGCGCTGGTGATCGCCAACGTGCTGAAGGTGGCGCTGCTGGCCTATCAGATTTACGGTCCCCGGCAGCTGGCGGCCCTGGCCCTGCCCGCCCGCGCGGCGTGGCGCACCATCACGGGCCCGCTGCTGAGCATCAGCGCGCCGCTGGCCTTTACCGAGTTTGCCTGGAGCCTGGGGGGCTTTCTGTACGCCGCCGTGTTCGCCCGGGTGGGCACCGCCGCGCTGGCGGCCAGCCAGATTGTGGGCACGCTGGAGGGCATTTTTATCGTGGGCTCGTTCGGCCTGATGAGCGCGGCCACCGTGTTTACCAGCCGCGCCCTGGGGGCGGGCGACGCGGCGGGCGCGCGCCTGTGGCTGGGCCGCATTGGCCGCGCGGGCCTGCTGACGGGTGCCAGCTTTGGCCTGCTGTTCGCCCTCAGCGCCCTGCTGGTGCCGCCCCTCTTTCCCCGCGTGGGCGCCGAGGTGCACCACATTGCCCTGGTCGGCGTGCTGATCAGCGCGGTGACCCAGGTGGCCAAGGTGCGCAACATGATCATTGGCGGCGGGGTGCTGCCGGGCGCCGCCGATGGCCGGGGCGTGATTCTGGGCGACGTGGTGGGCGCCTTTGTGGTGGGGCTACCGCTGGCGATCTGGCTGGGGCTGTTCACGCCGCTGGGCGTCTGGGGCGTCTTCCTGGGCCGCAGCGCCGAGGAACTGGTAAAAGTGGCGATCTTTGAATGGCGCCTGCGCCGCGTGAACTGGGAGCGGCTGGCGCAGGAGCAGATGGGGAAAGAGGCTGTGGCCGCCCACTGAGCAGTGGGCCAACCCCCTGAGCGACAGGTAAGCTCAGGCAGTGACGTTCACGCCGGAAGAGCAGCGACTCCTGGGTCAGTCGTGCCACGGCGATCCCCGGCTGGCCCAGTGGCTGCTGGCTATGCTTGGGCTCGGGCCGGGCGAGTATGGATTCTCTGCGCGGAGCGGGTTCTTCACCGAGGAAGAGGTGCCGCTGTACGAACGGGTCTGGCGTCAGATCTGGCATCAGGGCACGGTCTACCCGGCGACCCTAGTGGCTGTGCCCGTCTGGTGCGAGATGATCGGGCGCTTTCCGCAGCTGTACCACGGCGAGCTGTATGTCCTGCTGGCCCTGATCGAATGTTCCAGGACAGCAGGGAACACCTGCCCGGTCCCCTTGGAAGTGTCAGCAGCAGTGACCCGGAAGTACAAGCAGGCCCTGGCCGGTCTGGCGCAGACCTTGCCCACACAGCTGGCGCTGGCGGATGACAGCACCCCCGATGGCCTGGGCCACGTTCAGGCCATGCTGACCCTGCTGGCTTTCGGGCACGGCCAGGCGTATGCGGCGCACCTCTGCTGGGGCGCCCAGATAATCAACGCAGACCTGAGCCTCACGCCGCCCCTGCGTGACTATGAAGCGCGTTCCGGCCGAACCGCGCTGTCGGACCAGCTGAAAGCCCGCCGGAGGGGCGGGCCTTGAAAGCGGAGCTGTAGGGCTTTATACGGATTCCGTCCATTTCCGGAACATCCAGAAAAGAACTGGATGTTCCCCGCCTGTGGCGCTGTGCCAGCCCAATTCCCGGACATCCGTATTTTTTCCCTCTCCCTCTGGTCGAAAAAATTCCGTCAGGTGTGACGGAATTTTTCGGAAGCCGTTTTACACCCGCAGCAGGCTCTGCAACTCCTTCACGCTGGTCTGGCTGGCGGGGGCGTCCAGGGCCACCTCGCCGTCGCGCAGGGCCACGATGCGCTGGCCCAGGTGCAGGGCCTCGTCCAGCTGGTGGGTCACGAACACCACCGTCACGCCGGACTGGCGCCAGAGGGTCAGCAGTTCGTCGGCCAGGGCAGTGCGGGTGGCGTGGTCCAGGGCGCTGAAGGGTTCGTCCAGCAGCAGCAGGCCTGGGCGCGTGACCAGGGCGCGGGCCAGGGCCACCCGCTGGCGCTGCCCGCCCGAGAGTTCATGGGGGCGCCGGCCCTCGTAGCCGGCGAGGCCCACCTGCCGCAGGGCGTCGGCCACGCGGCTCTGGCGTTCGGCGCGGGGACCGGCGCGCAGACCAAAGGCCACGTTGCCCGCCACGGTCAGCCATGGAAACAGCGCGGGTTCCTGCTGTACCAGCGTCAGGCGCGGGTGGGGCCCCCGGATGGTTTCGCCGCCCAGGGTGATCTGCCCGGTCTGTGGGCGCAGAAAGCCCGCCAGCAGCGACAGCAGCGTGCTTTTGCCGCTGCCCGACGGGCCCACCACGCACAGGAATTCGCCGGCCGCCACATGCAGGTTCAGCGGCCCCACCCCGGCGCCGGTGGCTTTGCGGCCGTGGTAGCGGTAGGTCACGCTGTCCAGCGTCAGGGGAGCCCCACCGCGCGCGGCGGCAGAAGCGGCAGCAGGCCCGGCAGCGTTCATGATGGTGGTCATTGTGGCACCTCCAGGCCGTAGTCGCGGCGCACCCGGCCCTCGAAGGTGCGCAGCAGGGCGTCAAACAGGCCGCCAATGAGGCCAATGATGATGATGGTGGCCAGCACCAGCGCCACGTTGGCCGTGTTGCGGCCCACCTCCAGCTGCTCGCCCAAGCTGGCGACCCCGCCAATCAGGAGTTCCCCGCCCACCAGGGCCCGCCACGCAAAGCTCCAGGCGGTGCGCAGCCCGGTCAGGATGTTGGGCAGCGAGGCGGGCAGCAGCACCCGCAGGGTCAGGCCCAGCGCGTTTGCGCCCAGCGTGCGCCCCGCCACGCGCAGGGCGGGCGGCACGTTCAGCAGCGCGCCGGACACCGCCAGGGCCATGGGAATGAACCCTTCCAGAATCACCACGGCCAGCGCGGCACGTTCGTTCAGACCGAAAAACAGAATGGCGAACGGCACAAAGGCGATGCTGGGCACGCTCTGAATGCCAGTCAGGTACGCGCCCAGGGTGGTGCGCAGGGGCCGCCACGCGCCCATCAGCAGGCCCACCAGCACCCCCAGCGCCACCGCGATCAGGTAGCCGGTCAGCATTCGGCGCAGGCTGCCGCCGATGGCCGACAGCAGTTTGCCGTCCTGCGGGCCGCTGCCCCACAGCCCGTAGCTGATTTCGGTCCAGACCGCCTTGGGCCCCGGAAACACGTAGGGCGGGTACAGCTTCAGCACGTCGGTGAGCAGCCACCACACGCCCAGAATCAGCACGAGCCCCAGCAGTTGCCAGGCCAGCGCCACCCAGCGCGAGGGGCCGCGCGCCGGGCGGGCAGGGCCCGCATGGTCAAGGGTGGTCATGTCCGGGCCTCACTTGCGAAGAAACGGGGTGAGGTCCGGGGCGCTGCGGGCGTAGCCGGCTTCCACGTTCAGGGCGGCGTATTCCTTGAGGGCCGCCGGGTCCAGCGCGGTGGTAAAGCGCGTGCGGGCAAAGGCGCGCTGCAGCACGCGCAGGTCAATTTTGGCGCCCGTCAGGGCCAGCAGCTGCTTGTTCACCGCCGCCTGGGCCGCCGCCGGGCTCTTGTTGAGAAAGGCCACGGCGTCGGTGTGCGCTTTGAGGAATGCGGTGACCAGCGCCGGGTTGGCCTGGGCGAACTTGGCATTCACGATGACGATGGTGGTGGGGTAGTTGCCGCCCCGCCACACGGTTTTTTCCGTGCCGATGATGCGGTGCCCCTGCGCCTCAAGAACGGCGCCCCACGGTTCAGGCACCAGGGTGGCGTCCACGCGCTTGGCCGCAAACGCCGCCATCACGTCGGCGGGGGCCACGGGCGTAATGGTCACGTTGCCGCCGTCCGCTTTGGACTTCAGATCGTTCTCGTTCAGGATGTGGCGCAGGCTGATGTCCTGGGTGTTGCCCAGGCTGGGCACCGCCACGGTCTTGCCGGCCAGGTCCTTGTAGCTCTTGATGGCGCTGTCCTTGCGGGCCACCAGCACGGCGCCCGCCTCGCTGGCCCCGGCGATGATCTGCACCGGCATGCCGCGCCCAATGGCGTTGATGGCGGGTCCTGGCCCAATGTAGGCGATATCAATCTGCCCGGCGGCGAACGCTTCAGTCAGCGTGGTGCCCGAAACGAACTCCTTGGGCTCCAGCTTGACCTTGCCCAGCGCCTTTTGAAAGGTGCCGCGTTCCAGCCCCACCAGGGCGGGGGCGTGGGTGAGGTTCGGGAAAAAGCCCAGGCGCACGCTCTGCGCCTCTTGGGCCGAGGCGAGGCTGGGCAGGGCGAAGGCCAGGGCAACGGTCAGTGCAAGTCGGGTCATGGAACCTCCTCAGAAATCTTGGGTGCTCTCAGAGATGCTGCATTTCACGGTGGGGGGCGGGCCGTCACGTGTGACCATACCCGCCCCACCTTGAGGGCTTCTTAAGGCCGCGTCAGGGACATGAGAGGGCGGTGGGTCCTGGGTCAACCCACCCACCGCTTCCCGGGCGCCTCAGGCCGGCTCGGCGTAGGCGGCGCGCAGCACCTCGGCCACTTCCGGGCGGGTGAACTCGGCGGGCAGCGCCTCGCCCGCGCGCAGCTTCTCGCGGACCTTGGTGCCGCTCAGCACGAGGTGGTGCGAGGCGTCGTGCGGGCAGGTGCGGGGGCTGACCAGCTGCCCGCAGGAGTTGCAGTAAAAGGTGTGCTCGAACTTGAGAATCTGGATGCCCAGTTCCTCGGGGGCGTAGGCGCTGAAAATCTCCTGGGCGTCGTAGGTGCCGTAGTAGCTGCCCACGCCCGCGTGGTCGCGCCCCACGATGAAGTGCGTGACGCCGTAGTTGCGCCGCGACAGGGCGTGCAAAATGGCCTCGCGCGGGCCCGCGTAGCGCATGGCGGCCGGGTACACGCTCAGCAGCGTGCGTTCCTGGGGGTAATAGCCCTTCAGCAGCACCTCGTACGCCTGCACGCGGGTGTCGGCGGGCACGTCGTCGCCCTTGGTGCTGCCCACCAGCGGGTGCAGCAGCAGGCCGTCCACCAGTTCCAGCGCCACCTTCTGCAGGTACTCGTGGGCGCGGTGAATGGGGTTGCGGGTCTGGAACGCCACCGTTGAGCGCCAGCCGCGCGCTTCAATCACCTCGCGCACCTCGGCGGGCGTGCGGTGGTGGCGGGGGAAGGCGCCGCGCGGCACCTCGAACAGCGCCACCTCGCCGGCCAGATACACGTCGCCCTGGGCATACAGCGCGGCCACGCCGGGGTGGGCCTCGTCGGCAGTGCGGTAGACCTCCTGGGCTTCCAGGGTCTTGCGGGCGGCGTAGGCCTCCTGCACGTCAATCCAGCCCACGTCCTGCCCGCCGAAGGTGAGGACCACGCGGCCCCGGGCGCGCGCCGCGTCCTCGCGGGACACCGGCAGCGTGATCGGAATGCTCCAGGGCGTGCCGTCCGCCAGGCGCAGGCGCGAGAGGATGCTGAGGTAATCGGCCTCGTTCACGAAGCCGCGCAGGGGCGAGTAGGCGCCCGTGGCCAGCATCTCCAGATCGGCTGCCGAGCGCTCGCTGAGGGCCAGACGGGGCAGGCCGGCCAGTTCGGCGGGGTCGAAATCGTGACCGGGGCGGCGCAGGCCGCTGACCAGGGTGCCGCCAAGCGGCGCAGGCAGAAGGGTAGATTCGGGCAGCAGGATGGTCATGGCAGGGGCGTCCTTGGGGGCAGGGGTGGGGGCAGAGGGTTATGGATGAAAAGACTCAACTATTGGGCCCAGAAAAAAGAACAGCGGGTCAGCGGGAACGGCGACATCGCCGGGCAGATCGCGGGCAGCGCCTCATAAGCGGCCTTCCCCGGCCCACAGGCCACATTCGGTCTTGCCTTTTCCCGCCCAGCGGCCCGCGCGGGCGTCCTCGCCGGGCCGCACGGCGCGCGTGCAGGGCCAGCACCCAATGCTCAGAAAGCCGTCCCAGTACAGCGGATTCACCGGCAGGTCGTGGTCGCGGGCGTACGCTTCCAGCTGTTCACGGGTCCAGTGGGCCAGCGGGTTGATCTTCACCCGCGCGCCGCCCTCTTCCACAAAGGGAATGTCGGCGCGGGTCGCGGCCTGGTCGCGGCTGCGGGCATTCAGCAGCGCGGCCGGGGCCTTTTGCCGCAGATACGCCTGCAGCGGCGCCACCTTGCGCGCCGCGCAGCAGGCATCCGGGTCGCTGGCGTACAGCCCAGGGTCCGTCTGCCCGTCGTCCGGGTGGGCGCCACTGTTCAGGGTCACGAAGGTCAGCTGCGGGTAGCGCGCCGCCAGCCGGTCGCGTGTGCTCAGCGTTTCGGGAAAGTGGAAGCCGGTGTCCACGAACACCACCTCGCCCTGATAACCCGCCTGCGCGGCGAGGTCCAGCAGCACCACCCCGTTCAGGTTGAAGGCACTGGGCATCAGCAGGTCCGGGTAGGTATCCAGCGCCCAGCGGATGATCTCCAGGGGCTCGGTCCCCGGGGAAAAGGTGGTGGGGGAGAAGGAGGCGGGCGCCAACGTCTGGGCCGCAGGGCTCTCGACCCCTCGGCTCCTCGACCCCTCGACCCCGCCCAGGCCCTTGGCCTCCACCGCCGTCACAGCCCCAGCACCCCCAGCAAGCGCGCCACACCCTCCTCCACGCTGATCTGGTCGGTGCGCAGGTGCAGGTCTGGCTGTTCGGGCGCCTGGTAGGGATCGCTCACGCCGGTAAAGTGCGGGATTTCGCCAGCCAGGGCCTTCAGGTACAGGCCCTTGACGTCGCGGGCGGTCACCACGTCCAGCGGGGCGTCCACGAACACTTCCAGGGCGTTCGGCAGCCCGGCCAGCACCTCGCGCCGGGTCTCGGCATAGGGACTGATGGCGCTCACGAGTACGGTGACGCCGTGCTTGGCCAGCAGGCCAGCCACAAAGCCGATGCGGCGCACGTTGGTATCGCGGTCGGCCTTGGAAAAGCCCAGGCCCTTGCTCAGGTTCTCGCGCACGGCGTCGCCGTCCAGCAGTTCGGTGGGAACGCCGCGCGCGAGCAGTTCGGCGTGCAGCGCGCTCGCCAGGGTGCTCTTGCCCGCGCCGCTCAGGCCGGTCAGCCACACCACGCGGCCGGTGCCCACGGCGGGGCGCTCTTGCAGGGCGGTCACGCCGTCACCAGTTCACGCGCAGCCAGCACGGTGTCCGGCGTGAAGCGCTCGTGGCCCACGCGGTCGGCGTACTCCACAAAGCTTTCCTCGGGAAGCTTGTTGGCCTGGAAGTCCGCCAGCACAGCCTCGGTGTAGGCGTTCAGCTGCTCAGCGGGCACCGCGCCCTTCAGCTTGGTCCCAGTGCGCTGCGCCTGCCCAATGCTGCCGGCCAGATGCACGTTGTAGACCTCGTGCACGGTGCCGTCCTTGTCGGTGCGGTTGGCGCCCATGAAGCCCAGGTCGGCCACCTGATAGCGCGTGCAGGCGTTGCTGCACCCCGTCAGGTTGATGGTGAACGGCACGTCCAGCGCCAGGGTCAGCGGTTCCAGGTGATCCACCAGCGCGGCGGTGCGCGCCTTGGTCTCGGTGAGGGCCAGGCGGCAGAACTGGTTGCCAGTGCAGGCGATGGTGGTGCCGCGAAGGGTGGTCTTGGGCGCCAGATTCAGCGCCGCCAGGGCCTCGCTCAGGGCGGCCACGTCCTCGGTCCTGACGTGCGGAATCACCATGTTCTGGAACGCAGTGGTGCGCAGCACGCCCTTGCCGTACCGGTCAGCAAGGTCAGCCAGCGCGCGGGCCTTGTCGGGGTTGATTCGGCCCACGGTGGTGGCCACCACCACGTAATTCAGCCCGTCCGCCTGCGGGTTCACGCCCAGCACGTCATTGCCGCCGAAGCGGGCCACGGGCGCGGAAGGGCCGTCAGGCAGCTGGCGGCCCAGGTACTCGGTTTCCACGATCTCGCGGAACCTTTCCACGCCCAGGTCCTTGATCAGGAACTTCAGGCGGCTCTTTTTCCTGTTCTGGCGGTAGCCGTGGTCGCGGTAGGCGGCGGTGATCGCCTGTCCCACCTCCACCACCTCGTCGGGGCGAATAAACACGCCCAGGCGCTTGGCGAGGTGCGCCACGGCACCCAGGCCGCCGCCCACCCACACGTCAAAGCCCACTTCGCCGTTCACGCGGTGGGCCAGAAAGCCAATGTCGTTGATGAGGTGAATGCCTTCCAGTTCCGGCGTGGCGGTCAGGCTCATCTTGAACTTGCGCGGCAGGTCCTGAAAGTCGGGGTTGCCGGTCAGGGTGCCTTCCATCGCAAAGGCAATGGGGCGCACGTCAATGATCTCGCGGGCGTCCAGCCCGGCCAGCGGCGAGGCGATCACCGCGCGCACCGTGTCGCCGCACGCGCCCTTGGGGTGCAGGCCCAGCGGCTCTAAGCGGTCAAAAATCGCCGGAATCTTATCAATGGTCAGCCAGTGAAATTGAAAGGCCTGCCGGTCGGTCACGTCCAGAAAGCCGCGCCCGTACTCCTCGGCAATATTGGCCACCTCGCGCAGCGTGGCGCTGGAGAACTCGGCGGCGGGCACGCGCACGCGCATCATCAGGTAGCCGTCTTCCTGGGGGCGCTGGGGGTAGACGCCCGCCCACTTCAGCAGGTCAATGCGCTCGGGGTCAATGAAGCCCTGGGCGGCGTACTGAGGAATCAGGTCGAAAATCTGGAAGGGGGGCACTTCTTTTTTCAGCGCTTCAATGTCGGACATAGCGGGACTTCCTTAGCGGTGCAGGAGGGCGAAACGCAGGCGGCGGTACTGGAAGTACATCAGGCAGCCCACGCAGATCTTCTGGGAGAGGTTCAGCAGCGCCAGGGCCAGGACGGTCACGCCCAGCACCGTACCGGCCAGCCAGAGACCGGCCAGGGACAGCGCGGCGCTGGCCAGCAAAAAAGTGCCGCCCACGCCCTGCGCGAAGTGGTGGGCGCGCGGATCTTCCTCGACCACCTCGGGCTTCAGGCCCAGCGCGGGCCCCAGCAGCCGGTACGCGGCGCGCAGGGGCGAGCCCACCGGGCGCAGGGCCCCCAGCAGCATGGCCCCGCCCAGCACCAGCGTCAGCCAGGGCATTCGCAGCGCCAGCGCCAGCAGGGTCACCGTCACCACCGTGACCTGGTTGAACTTCAGCGCACTCAGGTCCGTGCGCACAGGCTGGGCGGGAGAGGGCTGGGCAATCATTGACAAAAAAGGTAAACCTTTATGGGCGACAAAACAAGTCAACTATTTGTGGGGCTCGGTCACCTGTCTTGGCAACCTGTGGCCCTGGGGGTGAACGCATGACGGAATATTGCCGACCGAGCGGCTTGTGCTGTGCAGCAGAGGAGCAAAAGACAGGGGTTTGGAACGGGCCGGCCATGCGTCTCAGAGCAGTCACCAGATGACCCGAAAGCGAACCCTTCAGGTCATCTGGCACGAGCGGCGCGAGTGACCGCCACAAACAGAGGTTGGCCTGGCTTGGAGGAGGTGCTTTCCTCCCTGCGGCGTCACGGCAGACTGCTGTCAGCGGCCGGGGGTTTCACAGGCCAGACCGTCGCCGTCGCCGTCCAGTTCCGGCCGGTAGCCGGGCTGGCCCCGCCGGATCGGGGTGGGCACGCCCGCCGCCCGGGCCTGCGCGCAACTGGTAAACCCGCCCGCTGGCATGTTTGGCGCCGCGCCCGTGCCTGCCGCGCTGCGCTGGGCCGCGCACCCCTGGCCCGGCCGGGGCAATTGAAAGGGCGCCGCTGTCCCCACATTCACCCGGTACCCCAGATCCTCCAAGGCCGCCAGCGTCAGGGGGCTGACCGGATTAACGCGCCCGCTGTACTCGCCCGCCTCACCCGACAGAATCTCGGCGCACACGGTCTTGCCCGCCCAGTGACCGGCGTCCGGGTCCAGCGGAATGCCGCTGCCCTGGCCGCCCAGGGCGCGGTACGCGGCCAGTGCCCGGGGCGCGGTGTAGAGCCACGTTTTGCCCTCACGGCGCACAAAGGACCGGTCGTCGCTCTGGCCGCCAATGGACACCCTGGACTCGGCCGTCCACAGGGTGCCCACGCCCAGGGCGTGCAGCAGTTCGTGCATCACGGTGTCCAGCAGGTCCTCGCGTGACAGCTCATTCAGCCCCCGCGCATTCAGGTCAACCACGCCGTAAATGGGCAGGAACGACCCATCATGCAGCTCGCAGGGCTGCGCCGAGCCGTACAGGTCCTCGTCCAGATTCTTCACCACCACGAACACGAAAAAGCGCTTCACGGTCTCGTTCAGGCGGGGCAGGCCTTCCTCGCAGCTGTCGGCCGGCAGGTCCACCCGCACAGGCTCATACGGCGACTGGATCAGCGCTGCCACCCGGGCTGCCGCCTCCTGCACGCTGGCTTTCTGGGCCGCGGAAAGGGGGCGGCCCAGCAGCCGCGTCTCAATCACAAAGGGCGCGGCGCTGGCACCAGACAGGGCGAGACAGGTGGCCAGCCCAGCCAGCCACCCCCAGAGCCAGCGCAGAAAGCGGGGTGAAGCCAAACGCAGCGGGGTCATGGTGCCACTGTAGCGGGCCGGGCCCCTGCCAGCATGGGGGGGCTCAGGGGGTGGGGGACCCCCACAGGCTACAGTGATGGCGTCCCCAGCTGGCGCGCCTGGTGGACTGCGCCCCCGCCTTTCCCCGCGCGCCCATCTGGAGCGCCTATGACAATTCGAAACATCCTGCTGGGCGGCGCCGCGGCCCTGACCCTGGGGGTCTCCGCTGGCCCCGCCGCTGCCCCGCGCACCCTCAGCTTCAACGTCGGCGCAGCGGGCCAGGAGATTGCGGTGCAGCCCGGGGACCGGCTGCGGTTCAGCCTGAACAGCGCAGCGGGGACCGGCTACATGTGGCGGGCCCTGGAGGTTGACCCGGCCTATCTGGCCCTGGTGGATAAACGCACGGTGGCGCCAGCGCCTGCTGCGGGCAGCGCGCCCGTCGTGGGCGGCGCGGGCCCGGTGACGGTGTACACCTACCAAGTGGTGGCGCCTCTGCGGCGCGGCGGCGCGGCGCTGACCACGCCCATCTACTTTGCCGAGCTTCCCCCTGGCCGCGCCACCACCGTCGAGACCACGCTGATTCAGTTCAATCTGGTGCCCCGGTAGAGGCCTCATGGAGTTCCACGAATTTGCCCAGACCCGTGCAGTGATCGGCTCACAGGCCATTGCCAGCCGCGACGAATTGCGCGCCATGATCGAGCAGGCGGGGGCCTGGGGCTGGAGCCTGCCAGCGTTTCAGGAGCGGGTGGGCGTGCGTCTGGACGGCGACACCGCCTACGTCACCGAGTTCTCCTGGGCGCACCCCGAAGCCACCCTGGCCGACGTCTGGGCAGAACTTCAGGCTGAAGGTGCGCAGCGCAGCCCCGTCACAGACTGAACAGAGCGCCAGGTGAGGGGCACAGATGAGGGCGGCGTATTACACTGCCCAGCGTGAAGACGTTTAGTGTTCAGGTGGGTCACGTGACCCGTGACCTGCCCATCGTGCCCGTGGCCCCGGGGGTCAGCGTGGCCCTGTTCAACATGCTGGGTGACACCGAAGTGACGGAAGAGGCCGGGCGTGAACTGGCCGCGCGCCTGCCCGCCGATATTGACGTGCTGGTGACCCCCGAGGTCAAGGCCCTGAGCCTGGCGCATGTGATCAGCCGCGAGAGTGGCAAGCCGTACATCGTGATTCGCAAGACCCAGAAGCCCTACATGGTGGACCCGGTGGCGCGCGAGGTGGTATCGATCACCACTGGCAAACCGCAACTGCTGGTGCTCGACGGCTTTGACGTGCAGAAGATCCGGGGCCGCAAGGTGGCGATTGTGGACGACGTGGTGTCCAGCGGCGGCACGCTGCATTCCATTCGCCAGATTCTGGAAGAGGTGGGCGGAGAGGTGGCGGCCGTGGTGGCCGTGTTCACCGAAGGCCAGGAGCGCCCCGAAGTGACGGCGCTGGGGCACCTGCCGCTGTTCGAGTAATTCAGTTCCAGCCCTAAAACGGCGCGGCGGTCTTGCAGTAGGGGGCCGCCGCGCTGCTGTGCTGCCCCGCCCCTGACACAGGTGCGTTAGCCTGTGCGCCATGACCACCCAGACGCAGGAACTGACGGTAAGTATCGGCGGCGTGTCGCGCACCCTGCCCACAGTGCGCGCGGGCAACCTGGGCCGCGTGCCCCTGGTGGAATTCATTGGCGACAGCGAATTCACCAACGCCGTGGCGCAGGAGATGGTCGCGCTGATTCCTGAAGGCACCGAACTGCTGCTGACGGTGGTGACCAACGCCCTGCCCCTGACCCACGAACTCAGCGACCGCTCTGGGCTGCCCTACGTGTGCGCGCGCAAGAAACGGCGCACCTACATGCAAGAGCCCCTGATTCAGGATGTGCCCAGCATGACCCTGGGCGTGGCCGAAACCCTGTGGCTGGACGGCCCCCACGCCGCCCGCCTGAAGGGCAAGCGCGTGACGATTGTGCAGGACGTGGTGGCCTCGGGCGGCACGGCGCAGGCCCTGGCCCGGCTGGTGGAGCGGGCGGGCGGGACGGTCAGCGGCTACTTGGCGGCCTTCCGGCAGGGCAGCAGCACCCTGCCGGTGGTGGCCATCCAGGACCTGCCGCAGACGCTGTAAAGCAGATTCAGGGGGCCGCGCTGGTGGGGACTACGGGTGCTTTCCCCTGCATGGCCCGGGGCCGCCGCCACAGCAGGTCGGCCACCACCCGGACGCCCTGGCGCTTGCTGGGCATGTACCACGCAAAGAAAGCCAGGCGCAGCACCCAAGCTACCGGGCCTTTGAACTGCAGCCCCAGCAACTCGGTAATGCCGTTGAAGTGCCCCAGGCTGGCGCTTTGCCCCAGGCCGCCGTAGGCGAAGGGGCGCAGAGGCTGGCCGCGCAGGCTGCGCGCCACGTTGTTGCCGGCGCACATGCCATGTTTCATGGCCCATAGCGCGTTGACCGGGCAGTCGCCGGGCCGCTTCGGGTGTGCCACGTGCGCGGCGTCTCCGCCCGTCCAGATGTTTGTGTGGCCCGGCACACGCATGTACTGGTCCGTCAGTAGCCGGCCGCTGTGTGGGTGGCGCATGGCCTCGGTGCCGGGGAGAACTGCTGGCGCGATGCCGGCCGCGAAAAGGGTGAGGTCGGCCGGGAAGAAACGGTCATCCTGGGCGTGAGCCCCGCCGCTGGTCACCTCACGGATTCGCACGCCCTCGTGAAGCTGAACCCCCAGCCCCTGCAGGGACTGGCGGGCATGCGCTGCCAGTGGGGCCAGTGCTGGCCCCAGCGTTTCCAGAACCGGGCCACTGCTGAGCAGATGAATCTCGCCGCCCAGGCCCTCGCGCTGCTGCCGTTCCCGGAGGGCGGCGGCCATCTCGACCCCCGCGTAGCCGCCCCCAATGACATTGATCGTGGTGGGTTGGCGGGCCTGAAAGCGTGCGTGCAGTTCGGCGCGGAACGCCCGCATATCGCGCGCGTCCTTGAGGCAGCGGCCGTGTTCGCGCAGCCCTGGGAGGCGGTCGAACGGGTCCACTGAGCCCACGCCCAGGATCAGGTGCTCGTATGTCAGCAACTGCACCTGGCCCTCTTCACTGTGAACCTCCACCTGCTGCCGCTGGGCGTCAACCCGTGTGACCGTGCCTTGCAGATAGCGGGCGTGGGGCATAAGGGGCGGCAGGGGCGTGAGGGTATGGGCCAAAGGGACCAGCTCGCCCAGGCCTTCGCCGGTAAAGCCGTGAAAGGTGTGGTAGGGCAGAGGGCTCACCACGGTGATCTGCACTTGGCCGCGCTTGACCTGCCGGCCCAGGCGCCGCATCAGCGCGCGGTAGGCGTCCAGGCCCACATAGCCCCCGCCCACAATGACGACCTGCGCCGCGCCGCTCACGCCTGGGCTCCGCTCAGCGCTCCCAGCGCAGGGAGAGGGGCTGGCGCGTCTTCCAGGGTCACGGGCTGGCCGAACGAGTGGGGCTCGGCCAGGGTGAAGCCCAGATGCCCAAAGCGGGCCGCCAGCGCCAGCATGTGTTCGGCCTGCTCCACGCTGGGCCAGCCCAGCGAGAAGTGGCCCTGCTGGCCGCTGAGCCCCAGCAGCAGCGTTTCGGCCAGGCAAGCGTAGGCCACCCCTTGCGGCAGGCCAATAAAGCCTTTGCGCTGCACACCGGGCACACTGACCAGCCCGCCGTCCACCACCCGGATGTCGGGGCGCTCCTGCAGCAGTTCGGGGCGGGTGTTGCGCGGCTGCGTGTCATCCAGCACCACGGCGCCCTCTTTCAGGTGCTCGCTGCGCAGCACGGCGTCGGTGGCGCTGGTCAGCAGAATCACCAGATCGGCTTCACGCACGCGGGTCATGTCGGTGGTGATCTGGGACCGGCCGGCGGGCAGGGTGGCCTGCAGGGTACGCAGGCGCTCTTCGTTGCGGGCCACCAGCAGCAGCGGCTGCGCGGTGCGCCGTGCCAGCAACTGGGTCAGGCAACTGCCCACGCTGCCACTGGCGCCCACGAGCGCGATGGTGGCGTTGCTAGGGCACAGGCTCAGCAGCCGCTCGGCGCCCAGGAAAGTCATGGCAGCGGTAAAAGCGTTGCCGTTGGTGATGCCCACGTCGGTGCGGTGGCGCAGCGCCATGCCGCCTGCAGTGGCCGGCGCCGTGAGCGCCCCCAGCCCCACCGTTTTGGCGCCCAGTCCCACGGCCTTGGTCACGGCCCGGTCAATGATGCTCTCCACGCGGCGTCCGCCTTCAAGCAGGGCTTTCGGTGTCAGCGGCACGGTGAGCAGGTAAGCGGCCACCTGTTCAGGCTTGTCGCTGTAGCGCAGGGTGCCTGTCACCGGGGCTGGCAAGGACAGGCGGCCAAGTGCGGTCTCATAGGCGCGGTTGGGGATCCAACCAAACGGCCGGCAAATATCGCCCAGGTCGCGCGAAACGTTTGTCCGGGGGTGGACCAGAAAGGCGACGGCGTGACGGTCTGGGGTGGAAGAAGACAGCTGTTGCGACATAGAGACCTCATCTCGGCCTACAGAGACCGGGGGAATGGAATTGCAGAGTGCACCCACGGGCGTGATCGCTCCGTGACCGGCTGTCTTGACACATGACAAGGCCAACGGGAGCAGCTGCCACCGTTGGCCTTGACTCTGGGATTAATTTACACTGAGTTAAAAATGAAGTAAATAAAGGCCCCTGCCGGGTGTTCTCGTGTGGGGAACAACTTCTGCACCCTCACCGCCCCGGTTCGATGATCACCTTGCCGGTCGTTTTGCGGTCCAAGAGGTCCTGAAAAGCGCGGGCGCTGTCGGCCAGGGCGTAGGTGGGGCCCACCTGCGGCACCACCTGTCCACTCGCCACCAGCTGCCCCAGCACCTGCGCGGCCTCGGCGGTGGCGTCGCGGTCACTCATCAGGCTGGTCAACCACAGGCCAGTCACAGTGAGGTTGCGCTTCATCAGCTCCACCGGGCGCAGCCCTGCCTGCTCGCGGCTGGCGTTGCCAATCACGATGACCCGGCCCCGGTGGGCGGCCATATCCAGGCTCTCCTGAAAGCGTTTGCCGCCCACGACTTCCAGAATGAGCGGCACGCCCTTGCCCCCGGCGGCCTCGCGGACCTTCTGCACCCGTTCGGGGTCGTCTTGCAGCAGGGTCACGTCGGCGCCCAGGCGGCGGGCGATCTCCAGCTTCTCCTCGGTGCTGGCCAGGGCGATCACCTGCAGGCCCAGCGCCTTGGCGAGCTGCACGCTGGCGGTGCCCAGGGCACCGGCGGCTGCCTGCACCAGCACCCACTCGCCGGCCTGACCGCGCCCCAGCGTTTTCAGGCCGTGGTAGGCCGTGAAGTACGACACCGGAAAGGCCGCTGCCTGGGCCGCACTCAGGGTCTGGGGCACGGGAATCAGGCCGGCGGCGTTCACGGTCGCGTAGTGGGCCAGCGCGCCGCTGCCGCCCAGGGCCGCCACGCGCTGCCCAGGCTGCACGCCCTGCACGCCCTCGCCCAGCGCGTCCACGATGCCGGCAAATTCCATGCCGGGCGTGTAGGGCAGGCGGGTGCGGGTCAGGTACTCGCCCGCCACCGCCAGGGCGTCGGCAAAGTTGATGCCCACGGCTTCCACGCGCAGGCGCACCTCGCCGGGCCCAGGCTGCGGCACGGGCACGTCCTGCAGCTGCATCACGTCGGGCGGGCCCAGGCGCTCCACCCGGATGGCCTTCATCAGCTCGGTCATGGGGGCAGCATACCCCAGCGCCGCCAAAAGTGAACGTCAACGTGCATTCTGAACGTGGGCGTGTTTGACCACCCCAAGGGGGCCGTGAAAAGCTGTGGCCCGCCTAACACTCGTTTTCCGGCAAGGAGGCCCACTCATGACCCAGACCCCCCTGGTCGAGCAGTCCCGCCACGATGACATTCTGGTGCTGACCATCCACAACCCGCCCGTGAACGCCTTTTCGCCCGGTGTGCCCGAGGGCCTGAAAGCGGGCCTCAGCGCCGCTGCCGCCGACGACCGCATTGCCGCCGTGGTCCTCATTGGCGGGGGGCGCACCTTCGTGGCAGGGGCCGACATCAAGACCTTTGGCCTGCCGCGCGAGCAGGCCCCAGACCTGCGCGGCACTGTGCAGCAGCTGGACGCCTTTCCCAAGCCCACCGTGGCCGCGCTGCACGGCACGGCGCTGGGCGGCGGTCTGGAACTGGCCCTGGCGTGTAGCTACCGCGTGGCGGTGCCGGACGCCCGGTTGGGCCTGCCCGAGGTCAAACTGGGCGTGCTGCCCGGTGCTGGCGGCACCCAGCGCCTGCCCCGCGTGGTGGGGGCGCAAAAAGCCCTGGACATGATGCTGAGCGGCGCGCCCATCCAGGCCACCGAAGCCAAGGAACTGGGGCTGGTTGATGATCTGATTGAAGGGGGCCTGCTAGAGGGCGCGCTGGCCTTCGCCCGCCGCGTGGCGGCGGTGCGTCCCCTGCCGCGCATCAGCGAGCGGGCTGTGGACGGCGGCTCGCCCGAGGTCTTCGCCGCCGCCCGCGAGGCCATCAAGAAAACGCACCGGGGACAACTGTCGCCCTCGCTCATCATTGATCTGGCCGAGATGGCCGTCAACCGCCCCTTCGAGGAAGGCTGGCAGGCCGAGGCGCAGAAGTTCATGGAAGCGCGCGAGTCGCCGCAGTCGCGTGGCCTGCGCCACCTCTTCTTTACGGAGCGCGAGAGTGCCAAGATTCCGGGCCTGGGCAAGGACACGCCCCTGCTGGACATCCGCCGCGTGGGCGTGATCGGCGCGGGGACGATGGGTGGCGGGATCGCCATGAACTTCCTGAACGCTGGGCTGCCCGTGACCATTGTGGAGACCACCGAGGAGGCGCTGGACCGGGGCCTGGGCGTGATTCGCCGCAACTACGAGAGCAGTGCCAAAAAGGGCCGCCTGAGTGCCGACGACGTGGAACGGCGCATGGCCCTGCTGACCCCCAGCCTGGACATGGGCGACCTGAAGGACGCCGACCTGATCATTGAAGCCGTGTTCGAGGACATGGGGGTGAAAAAGGACATCTTCACGCGCCTCGACGCGCTGGCCAAGGACGGCGCCATCCTGGCCACGAACACCAGCACCCTGGACGTGAACGAGATTGCCGCCGTGACCTCGCGCCCGGAACAGGTGATCGGTCTGCACTTTTTCAGCCCTGCCAACGTGATGAAGCTGCTGGAGATCGTGCGCGCGGAGAACACCAGCGACACGGTGCTGGCGACCTGCATGGCGCTGGCAAAAAAGATTGGCAAGGTGGGCGTGGTGGTGGGCGTGTGCGACGGCTTTGTGGGCAACCGCATGGTGCACCGCTACGGTGAAGAAGCCCGGCGCCTGGTGGACGAAGGCGCCAGCCCAGCGGACGTGGACGCCGCCATGAACGCCCTGGGCCTGCCGATGGGCCCCTTCCAGATGACCGACATGGCCGGCCTGGACATTGGCTACGCCATCCGCGTGCACCGCGCCCGGCAGCGCGGCGAGCCAGAGCCCGACGGCTGGCTGGACCGCATCGTGAAGACCGGGCGCAAGGGCCAGAAAACCGGCGGCGGCATCTACGACTACGACGAGACCCGCAGGCCCCGCCCGAACGCGGACATGCAGGCCTTGATCGAGGCCTACCGCGCCGAGAAGGGCATCACGCCCCGGTCCATCAGCGCCGATGAGATCACCCGCCGCCTCACCGGCACCCTGATCAACGAGGGCGCCCGGATTCTGGATGAGGGCATTGCCCAGCGCGCAGGCGACATAGACGTGATTTACATCTACGGCTACGGCTTCCCGGCCTACCGGGGCGGCCCCATGCACTACGCCGGCGAACAGGGCCTGCAAAAGGTGGTGGACGCCCTGAAGCAGTACGGACATACGCCCGCGCCGCTGCTGGAACGGCTGGCCCGGGAAGGCAAGACGTTCGCTGACTTTGACCGCGAACGGGCCAACAGTTCTCAAAAATGATAACATCCGGGGTGGGGGATGCCGCGCAAGCTCCGTGAACTGATCCGGGATCTGGAGCGGGCCGGCTTCGCGGAGCAGAGTGTGCGGGGCAGTCACCGGAAGTTCGTTCGCGGCCCAGTTGCCGTCATCCTGAGTGGCAACCTGGGCGACGACGTGAAGCCTTATCAGGAAAAGGCCGTAAAGGCCGCCATCGAGAGGGACTCATGAGCTATCTGACCATCGTATCGGCAGGGGAGCGAAACTGGCAGGCACTGGTGCCCGAGCTGCATTGCATCGTGACCGCCAGCAGTCGGGATGAACTTCTGCGCCTGAGCCGGGAGAGTCTTGCGGTGGCCCTGGAGGACAGAACCGGCCACCAGCCTGTAGTGCATCAGTTGGCCGATGTGGCTCCTGAAGTGCGCCGTGAGCTGACGGGAACAGAGGAAGTGCTGTTCCTGGACCCTGCACCCATGAATCCCGTGAGTCTGGCCATTCAGGCGGCCCTGGACCGCGCCGGCATCTCCCAGGCCGAACTGGCCAGGCGCATGGGAACCAGCCGTTCGGCCGTTCACCGTCTGCTCAATCCGTTTTACTGGGGCCACTCGCTGGAACTCCTGCGCCGGGTGGCCGAGGCTCTGGACGCCCGCGTACACGTTACGTTCGAGGCCCAGGCCTCCTGACCACAAAGAGGAACAAACCTATGCCTGAAGCTGTCATTGTGTCTACCGCCCGCACGCCCATTGGCAAGGCGTACCGGGGCTTTCTCAACGATACCCATGGGTCGGACCTGGGGGCGCACGCCGTGACCCACGCCATAGCTCGCGCGGGCGTGGACCCCGCCGAGATTGAAGACGTGATCATGGGCGCCGGGAACCCCGAAGGCGCCACCGGCAGCAACATTGCCCGGCAGATTACCCTGCGCGCGGGCCTGCCAGTGTCGGTCAGCGGCATGACGGTTAACCGCTTCTGCTCCAGCGGCCTGCAGACCATCGCCCTGGCGGCGAACCATGTGATGGCCGGGCAGGGCGACGTGTTCGTGGCTGGCGGCCTGGAAAGCATCACCCTGACCCAGAATGAGCACGCGAACAAGTACCGCCTGCGCGGCGAGTGGCTCTCTGAACACAAGCCCGAGATCTACATGCCCATGCTGGAAACGGCAGAAATCGTGGCGCGGCGCTACGGCATTTCCCGCGAGCAGCAGGACGAGTACGCCTACCACTCGCAGATGCGCACTGCCCGCGCCCAGCAGGCCGGGCTGTTTGAGCACGAGATCGTGCCCATGACGGCTGGCATGAAGGTGCAGGACAAGGCGACGGGCGAGGTAAGCGAGCAGACGGTCACGCGCGCGCTGGACGAGGGCAACCGCCCCGACACCACGCTAGAGGGCCTGGGCAAACTCAAGCCGGTGTTCGAGGGCGGGGTGATCACGGCCGGCAACGCCTCGCAGCTCAGCGACGGGGCGGCGGCCGTGGTGGTCATGAACGCCGACGTGGCGCGTGAACGGGGCCTGAAACCGCTGGGGCTGTTCAAGGGCTTCGCCATCGCCGGCTGCGAGCCCGACGAGATGGGCATAGGCCCGGTATTCGCCGTGCCCAAGCTCCTGAAGCGCCACGGCCTGAGTGTGGACGACATTGACCTGTGGGAACTGAACGAGGCGTTCGCCGTGCAGGCCCTGTACTGCCGAGACCGCCTAGGCATTGACCCGGAAAAATACAACGTCAATGGCGGCAGCATTTCTGTGGGGCATCCCTACGGCATGAGCGGCGCCCGCCTGACCGGCCACATTCTGCTGGAAGGCCAGCGCCGGGGTGCCAAGCACGTGGTGGTCACCATGTGCATTGGCGGCGGGATGGGTGCTGCGGGGCTGTTCGAGGTGCTGTAAGGGGTGTGGATTGTTGGGCATAGGGAAGGGGCTTCTGTGGAGGCCCCTTTCTGCTGGCGGGTCACATTTGCTTAACGTTAAACGATTAGAGTAATGGTATGACTTCCTCCCTCGTTCCCCACGGGCTGCACCATGTGACCGCCGTGACGGCCAACGCCCGCGAGAATCTGCGGTTTTACACGGGCGTGTTGGGCCTGCGGCTGGTGAAAAAGACGGTGAATCAGGACGACGTGACCGCCTATCACCTGTTCTACGCCGACGCCGAGGGCAGTCCCGGCAGCGACCTGACTTTTTTCGAGTGGCCGGTGCCGCCCGAGGAGCCCGGCAACCACTCGATCTCCCGCACCAGCCTGCGGGTGCCGCCGGGCAGCCTGGGCTGGTGGCAGGCGCGCCTGGAGGGCCAGGGCCTGCGGGTTACCCCGGTCACGCGCGCCGGGCGCCCGCATCTGGACTTTCAGGACCCCGAGGGCCAGCGCCTGAGCCTTGTGGAAGGGGGCCCGGCTGGCGTGCCGTGGGCGGACAGCCCAGTGCCGGCCGAGCACCAGCTCCTGGGCCTGGGGCCAGTCGAGTTGACGCTGCCCAACCTCTTTCCCACCGGGCGCGTGCTGGAAAAAGCCTATGGCCTGCACGCCGCAGGCACCTACGCCGACCCCGAGGGGGAGGCGCGGTCCATTCAGGTGTACCGCATGGGCGAGGGTGGCCCACACGCCGAGCTGCACCTGCGCCTGGACCCTGCCCTGCCCCCCGCGCGGCCTGGGGCGGGCGGGGTTCACCACCTCGCGCTGCGGGTGGCAGATGACCAGTACCACGCCTGGGACGCCCACCTGCGCGGCCTGGGCCTGCGCACCAGCGGCGAGGTGGACCGGCACTGGTTCCGCAGCATCTACTACCGCGAGCCCCAGGGCGTGTTGATTGAACTGGCCACCGATGGTCCAGGCTTTGCCGTGGACGAGGACCCCGCCCACCTGGGCGAGACCCTGATCCTAGCCCCCTTCCTGAAGCCGCGCCGTGCCCAGATCGAAGCTGGATTGACGCCGCTAGAGTAAAGAAGTGCCGCTCCTCATCGTAGGAGCGGCACTTCGTTTAATGGGGATTTTAAGCGCAGGAAGCCACGATAGGAATAGTCCCAGGCGCCTGCAACTCGCGGCTCTTGAGGCCGTCTGGGTTGTAACCCCAGATGTCGACGGCCACATTGCCCATCGTGCTAGGGGTGACGACAATAGCCTGTGCTGCGAGTTTCTGAGCGGCCAAAGTAGGGCCGCCGCTACGTGCCGACAGAGGCAGGGCACCCGCACCAATCGTGTAAGTGAACGTATCGCGCCCGCTCGTATTAGCACCAAAGACATTGGTCGACACTTCTTTCGAAGAGGTGCTGCCATTTCTCGTTGTGGTGAAGCGTGCGCCCAGCTGGCTCAGGGGGCCAGACCAGCTGACGTCCAGATACAGACGTGTCTGACGGTCATTGCAGATAACGTAGTTCCGCTTCGTCTGACCGTTTTCTACTGTTTCGTAGTAATAGTCAGAGGTGTAGCTATTCAGTTGCGTAATAGTCACGGGCTGTGCAGTCGGCCCCGTAACCGTCACGTTACAACTTGCCAGAACACCCATAAGGCCCAATGCGGCCAGCGCAGCTCTCTTCATGCCTCTCACTGTGCCTGTCGAAGCTGACGGGCTTGTGATGGTGGATTGAGCGTCTCTGAGGACAATGCATAAAGCGCCCCGAACCTGCTGGGGCGCCTTTGGAACAAGGTGACTTACTGGCTGAGCGGCTGGGCGGTCGAGGCCAGCGTGCACTGGCGATAGACAGGGATTCTGGCCACGTTTTTGCTCGTTAGGGGGAAGCTGGAAGTCTTGGTGCGAATGGTTAAGTCGGCGTAGAAATTCCCCACAGCAGCGCCAGTAGTGGTCACCAGCTTGGTATTTCGCTCTTCAGGTTTAGGCTCAACAACGATAGAGGAGGGTAGGAATCGCCCAGTCGCACTATTCGCATTGAAGATGGCAAGGTAAGAACCATCGGGTCGAGTCTTCAATTGCCCTGCGGGAATGTCTTGGACGAAAAACGAGTCATACTGACTGTCGGTGCCGCCCTTGAGTTCAACACGTATGGATTGGATCTCACCTGCTGCTTCGAACTCCACGACTACTTGCGTTGCAGTTGAAGTCGTGTTTGTGGTCGGGTTAGTGATTTGGTCACAGCCGACGTGGCGCGCTGGTTGACCGGCTGTGCCGAGAGAAGTGGCATATTCCGTTTTCACTGCTCTGATGACGCCACTACCACTTCCATCTGGTGCAATGCCTGCACTCCCGCACGCGGCGAGGGTGGTCATGCTGCCCAGGGCGATCAGTGCCAGTCGTTTCATGAGGCCCACTGTGCCGCCTTCACCTGATGCAAATGTGACGCCCGCCTGAACTGGGCTTCAGGCGGGCTTAAAGCTTCGGTTTAGGCCATCGCCAGCGGTGCGCTCAGCGCGGCCGAGGCCGGGTCCAGGCGCGGCACTTCGGGGAGTTCGCGGCCCTGGGCATCCAGAATCTTGCCGTACATCATGTGCGGGGTGGCGTGCTCAATGCGCACGGCGTAAATGCCGGCGCGGTCGGCCCCAATGGCTTTGGGCACCACGGTGGGGTGGTTGCCGCGCGTGTGCCCTTCCAGAAAAGCGGGGTCGTGGGCGTCGCCGCGCAGCAGGACTTCCTGGATGGTGCCCACCTTCTCGGCGTTCTTGCGCGCGCTCCAGTCCTTCTGCCGGGCGATCAGGCGGCTCAGGCGCTCGGTCTTGACCTCGCGGGGCAGGTCTTCAAAGTGCTTGTAGCTGGGCGTGCCGGGACGGGCGCTGTATGCGAACATGTAGGCGCTGTCGTAGCCCACCTCGTCGTACAGGCTGAGGGTCTCCTGAAAGTCCTCCTCGGTCTCGCCGGGAAAGCCCACGATGATATCGGTGGCCAGCACGGCGCCGGGCAGGTGCCTCCGGATCTCGTCAATGTGCGAGAGGTACTTCTCGCGGGTGTACTCGCGGGCCATGCGGCGCAGCACGCGGTTGCTGCCGCTCTGCACCGGAAGGTGCACGAACTCGCAGATGGCGGGGGTTTCGGCCATCGCGGCGGCCACGTCCTCGGTGAAGTTCATGGGGTGGCTGGTGGTGAACTTCACGCGCCGCACGCCGCTCTGGCCCACCAGCCGCAGCAACCCTGCAAAGCTGGGGTAGCCGCCCAGGCGCGCGCCGCCGTCCACGCCGTAGGCGTTCACGTTCTGGCCCAGCAGCGTCACTTCCTGCACACCCGCCGCCAGCAGCGTGTCCAGTTCGCGCAGGATGTCGTCCGGGTGGCGGCTCACCTGCGGGCCGCGCGTGGTGGGCACGATGCAGTAGGTGCAATGGTGGTCGCAGCCACGCATGATCGTTAGGTGCGCCTGCAATTTGCCGGTGGGCGGCGGGGGAATGTGGTCGTGCAGCTCGTCCTTGAAGGCCAGGCCCCAGAAGCGCTCGTTGCCTTCCAGTGCCTTGCCAATATCCAGCAGGCTGCCGGGCCCCAGCAGCACATCCACGCCGAACTTGCGGGCCATCTGCTGGCCTTCGTCCAGCTGCGCGAGGCAGCCCATCATGCCCACCACCAGGGGCCGCTGCGCCTTGGTCTTGCGCAGGGTGCCCAGCACGCTGCGGACCTTTTCCACGGGTTTGCCCCGCACCGCGCAGGTGTTGATCAGCACGAAATCGGCCTCGTCCACCGTATCCACGATGTCGGCCCCGAAACTGACCAGTTGAGACTGAACGAGGTGCGTGTCGTACTCGTTCATTTGACAGCCGTATGTAATGAGATGCGCCTTGATACCTATCAACTCCTTCAGCCTGACGGAGGGATTCCGGGGCCTTTGGCGCGCCCTGCGTGGGTGCAGGGGCGAACGCTGAATTGTACTGTGTGCGCCGGGCCGCTGCGCGTTTCCCTGCGCGCCCTACGGCACCCATTTCAGGGTGAGGGGATAGCGCACCGCATTCACGGTGAGGGTGCCGGTCAGGAGGTTGCGCACCTGCACCGCGCTGAGGGTGGCGCCCGCTTTCAGGGGGATATTGCTGATGCCAAAGCCCAGCACGCTGGCGTTCAGGCGCGCTGTCTCGGCGGGGGTGATTCGCGCTGTCAGGGTGTCACCCTCTGGGCCAGGCAGCAGGGTGCCTTCCAGCACAAAGGTGTCGCCGCTGCTGAGGTTGCGGTAGGCCCCCTTGACCTCGTGGGTCAAGGGATTGACGGTGTAGCTCACGCGCACGCGCTGGGGCAGCAGCAGGACCCGCACCTCACCCTCATAGGTCATCACTGGTTGGGCCTGCGGGGCGGGGGCGCAGGCGGCGAGGCCAGCGGCCAGCGAGAGGCAGAACAGCCGCTTCACTGCGCACCCTCCAGGCCCAGGGCCAGCCCCAGCAGGTGGTCATCCTGCCCCGCGCGGCCCACCAGTTGCACGCCCACGAAAGGGGTAGGCGAGGGCCACGCCACCACGGGCACCCCCAGGAGGCTGAAGGGCGCGGTCAGCCTCAGCACGGCGCGGCGCAGCGGCACAGGCCCGCCGGGCAATGCCAGTTCCTCCTGGCCGATCAGGGGTGGCGGGCAGGGCACGGTGGGGGCCAGCAGCACCTGGGCGCGGGCGAACAGGGCGTCCAGTTCGGCGCGGTAGGCCGCGCGGCGGGCCTGGGCGGCCCCGCGCTCGGCTTCGGTCAGGGCCGCGCCCTGCCGCAGGGCAGCCAGGGTGAAGGGCAGGAAAGGCGGGTCGCCCTGGGCCAGTGCGGCCCGGTGCACCGCCGCCGCCTCGCCCAGCACGGTGGGTGAGTAGGCGTCCAGCACCTCGGGGAAAGTGACGGGCTCGACCGTAGCCCCCAGGGCCTGCACCTGCGCGGCCACGGCGTGCGTGGCGGCTTCCACCTCCGGGGTCACCCAGCCGCTGGGGAGCCACAGCCCCACCCGTACCCCGGCCCACGGCGCTGGGTGAACAGGCTGGCCGGTCAGGGCGCCGTGCACCCGGGCGATGGTCTGCACGTCGCGCGCCAGCGGGCCCGCATGGTCGCAGCTGGGTGACAGGGGCAAGATCCCTTGGGTGGGCCACGCCGGATGGTCCTTGGTGGGCTTGAAGCCGGCGACCCCACACCACGCCGCCGGAATGCGGATGCTGCCGCCTGTATCGGTGCCCAGGGCGAAATCCACCTGCTCCAGCGCCACGCTGACGGCCGCGCCGCTGCTGCTGCCCCCGGGCACATGGCCGGGCCAGAAGGGATGCTCGGTGCCGCCGTGCCCGTTGTGGCCGGTGATCCCCAGCGCAATTTCATGCAGGTGGGTCTTGCCAGCGGCGCTGGCGCCCAGGGCCAGCAGGCGGGCCACCAGGGGGCTGGGTCCGGGGTCGGGCACCGGGGCGCGGGTGCTGGCCTGCAGCGGCCAACCGGGCACGCCGAACAGGTCTTTCACGCTGAAGGTCAGCCCTGCCAGGGGGCCCTGGGCCGCCCCGGGGAGGGGAGAGGCCGGGCGGTAGGCCCAGGCGCGCTGGGGATCGGGGAGGGGGAGAGCACTCACGCCCTTCAGGGTAAGGGAGGCCGGGTGGGGTTGGTTGGGGCGGCAAGGGGAGGCTTTGAGCGTAGGGGGAAACGTGGTGGAGGCTGCCTGTCCACCCCCACCTGGCCTCCTCCATCAAGGGGGAGGAGAAAAGAAGGCAGTGGGGGCCGTCTCCCTGCCGAGCGCGGAGAAAGTTCTCGCTGTGAGAGGCCGAGTACAGGTCAACAGCTGGGGCATCCCAAGCAGCCTCTTACCGCACTTGATTGGAAGAGTGCTGCGCTGTGACCTGCATTCGGTCACTGGCCTCAGAGCCGTGCAGTGCTGCCCCGACCGCGCTTCGTGCTCAGAACGGCAAAATGGCTGGCTGCTTCCATTGCCCCTGTGCCAGAGTAAACGGGCCGAAGGCCTGCAGCCCCAGCGGGCCCAGGTCGGCGCTGAACTGGCCGTCCAGGCGGTAGGTGACCAGCTGGCCGCGCGCCACCTTCAGGAACGAAGCCGCCGTGTTCAGCGACACCGGAATGGAGAGTTCGGCGGGCTGCAGGGCCTCGCCGCGTGCCGGAAGCGCCACGTTGGGAAAGCTCACCTGTCCCACCTCAAACCCGTCAACCACCAGGGCGCCGCCCAGGTTCGCCAGCCGCAGCGGCAGGGGATTGGGATTGGTCACGCGCAGGGTCACGCTCAGGTCGGCCACGGGGGCGGCGCCCAGGCCGCCGGGCAGGGTCAGGCGGGTCAGGCGGATGTTCTCCACGGCCACCTGCGGCACCTGAAACACCTGTTGCAGCGGCGCGCAGGCGCTCAGGCCCCCACACAGCACAGCGGCGAAGGTCACGGGCAGAAGGCGGCGTCCGGGCATGGCCTCACCTTAACGCGCCCGTCTTGCCCGATCCTGACCGGCCGCCGCACCACGCGGCCCTGCTACCCTGCCCGCATGCACCGCTTTGCCCCGCGCCTGTTCCCCGTCCTTCTCTCTGGCCTGCTGGCGGGCGCGGCCCAGGCGGCCACGCTGGAGTTTGGGGTGGCGTACAGCCGGCCCGGCAGCCCCCTGTGGGCCCGCGCCGGCATCAGCGATGTGGAGGTGCTGGGTGGCACCGCCGCCTTTGGCGTGGGCAACCGGGGCGCCGATCTGAGCTACGGCCGGGGGCTGGCCCTGCCGCCGCTGGGGGCCGTGAGCGCGCGCAGCAGCCTGCTGGTGACGTGGCAGGGCGGCGTGCGCGCCGGCAGCCGCGTGACCGGCAGCCTGGGGCCCGTGGCCCTGAACCTGGGCCTGAGTGCCTTTACGGTGGCGGCGCAGGCGGCCGATCCGCTGGCCCCCTTTGCCGAGGCCCCCACCGACCTCCGGGAGCGTGGGCTGAGCGGCGACGTGGCGGTGCGCTACCGCCTGTCGCGCGATCTGGTGGCGGTGGCTGGCGGCGAGTTCGGTGCGCAGCCGCACCTGCTGGCCGGGGTGGAGGGCCGCCGCGTGCTCACCCGCGCTGTGTCCGCCGAAGCCGAGGCGCCCGCGCCCGAATCCGCCCCCACCGACAGCGCCCCGGCGGACGAGGCCCCCGCCGAAGAAGCGCCGGCCGCCGAACCCGAGCAGGAGACGGTGGGCACCCTCTCGTGGCGCCTGGGGGCCCGTGCGGGGCGCGGGGTGCTGGGCCTCAGCGGCGGCCTGGGCTACGCCACCGAAAGCGGCCTGAGCCTGGGCCTGGACGCCCTGGTGGGCCCGCAGACCTTCGGGGTCACGGGCAGCGTATCGGCCGCCGAGGTGCTGGGCGAGGGCAGCACGCTGCGCCTGTACGCCGCCTACGAACCCTGGCGCACGGCCAGCACCCCGCTGCGCGCGGGCCTGGAAGCCACCTGGACCGCCGGCCCCGGCACCCTGGCCCTGAATGTCAGCGGGGGGCGCACCCGCAGCGGCGGCCTGGGCTACGGCGCGCGGGTCTCTTACGCCCTGCCGCTGGGCACGCAGCCCTGACCCTGGCCTGACGAAAAAGCCGCGCCAGTGCGAGGCTAAACCTGCCGTCAGGTGTGCGCGTGCCTTCTCATGCGTGGGGGCGGGATACTGCCGCGTATGACCCGACGCCTCACCCTGACCCTGCTGGCCGCCCTGCTGCCGGTGGCCGGTGCCCAGACCGCCCAGGACATCCTTGCCAAAGTGGACGCCGCCCAGAAGGCCGCCAAGGACGTGTCCTTCCGGCTCAGTGGCACCGCCGCCCTGGACAGCAGCACCCAGAAAATCGACATGACCATCAAGGCCATTCCCGCCCAGAGCGTGGCCCGCGTGCAGTTCGCTGCCCCTGACGCGCTGGCCGACAACGTGGTGGTGGCCGACAAGAACGAGGTGCGGCAGTACCTGTACCTTACCAACCAGATCACCGTGACCAGCACCAAAAAGGCCGCCGACGCCGCGGGCTTCGGCTTCGACTTCACCCAGCTGAGCAACACGGCGACCCTGCTGAGCGGCTACAACGTCAAACTGCTGGGCACCAGCGGCGCGGCGGGCGCGCGGCAGTACCAGCTGGAAGCCACCGCCAAGAGCGGCAGCGGTGACCGCACCCGCGTCTGGATCACCGAAGCGGGCTGGCGTCCCACCCGCATTCAGATGCTCAGCAGCGCGGGCAAGACCGTGGCCGACCTGACCGTGTCCAACTACCGCGTGAACAGCGGTCTGACCCCCGCCGCCCTGCGCGCCCTGCCCAAGGACGCACAGATTATTCGCCAGTAAAAACCGCCATGAGGTGGGTGCGCCCGGGGTCTGAACAAGGCTCCGGGCGCACCGCTGTGGCGTGTGTCTAGCTGTAAAGCGGCCCCCCGTACCTTGGAGCGCTGGCCTCTTGACCCTTCAATGCTGTTGGTCCGGCTGTCTGCGCTCCCTCCTGACTTCCTCCACCGCAAAGCGGTGAAGGGTGACCCCCTCAAGCCCCGTGGGTTCTACCCCCAGACCACAAAAAAGTCCCCGCCGTGTGGCGGGGGTGTCGATGAAACTTTTTTAGGCCGGGGGGGTTAGTTCAGGACGCGGCGGGCACCGTCGTAGCGGCTGGCCCAGTAGGCGTTGCTGAACAGGGGCTCAATGACCGTGCGGCCGTGGTAGCTGTTGGCGTTGGCCATCATGCCGTCGCCCATGTAGATCCCCACGTGGCTGGCGGTGCGGCCCATGGTGTTGAAGAACACGAGGTCACCCGCGCGCAGATCGCGGCGGCTCACGGGGCTGCCCACGCGCCACTGGGCGGCGGCGGTGCGGGGCAGGTTGATGCCCAGCTGGCGGAACACGTTCATGGTGTAACCGCTGCAGTCAATGCCGCCGCGCCCGGTGCCGCCCAGGGCGTAGCGGATGCCCAGGAAGTTGCTGGCAGCGGCGCGCACGTAGGCGCTGCCTGCGCTGCGGGCGACCGGGGCCGGGGCCGCCTGGACAGGGCGCGCCGCACTGGGGGCGTTGCCGCCGGTGCTCAGTTTCTGGCCCACCTGAATGGTGCTGCTGCCGAGTTTATTCAGCTTCATCAGGGTGGGGGCGTCCACGCCGGTGGCCTTGGCAATGGAGTACAGGGTGTCACCGGGCTTCACGGTGTAGGTGGCGGCGCTGGCGGTGCTCGAAAGCGCCAGGACGGTCAGGAGGGCACGAGAGAGTTTCATCGACAGGGGCAGTTTATCGTCTCTTTATTTAGTTGTCCTTAATTCTTGGAAATCTGGGGGTCAGGTATGCGCCTATACGGTTTTTATGCGTCCTCTGGGACCAGTGCCTGCCCCTTCATGAGCCCCCCAAGTTCAGAATTCTCAAGTCTAGGCTCATGTTTTCAGATTTAGGGCTTCTGCCGTGACTCAGGCACTTTTCGCTGAATGCCGGGTTTCCGATATTCTCATCTTACTCATGGTGGGTTTGGGCGGTTCTCTTTTGGAGGATGCGCAAGACCTCCTCCTGCCGATCAGAGGCAGCATGGAGGGGTGCCCTGGGCTGCGCCCCAGGCCGCAGCACTGTTCTGCCCCGCGCCGGGGACAGGTGGGGAAGGGGCACGCAGGCGGTAGGCTAGGAGGCAGCATGAAGGAGATCCTCTCGACCGAGCAGATTCAGCTGGGCCTGAAGCATTACCGCCGCATTGCGCGCCAGGACATGCTGCGGGCCAGCGAGACCCCCCATCCCGAGGCCTTTTTGAAGCACGCCGAGAGCCGCCGCGAGGTCTACGCCCAGTTGGGCACCTTTGCCGAGACCCACGGCCCCGACGACGTGATTGCCCGCGCGCTGGAGCTGTACCGCGCGCTGCCCTTTGCCACTGGCACCCCGGAGCACGCCCACCCCGACATCAAGGGCCAGGAAAACGCCCTGGAGAACTTTTTCCTGCTGGTGGGCCTGGACCCCAAGACCCGGCGCGAGGCCCGCAGCAAGCGCCCCCGCCTGAGCGAGTAACTGGGCCCCTACACTAAGGCGCGTGATGCCCCACCCGGATTTTGTTGGACTGGTGAACACCCTGCAGGCGACCGCCGAGGCCGCGCTGGGCGACCTGAACGCGGCGACCGCCAGCGCCGCGCGCGACGGCCTGCTCGACGAGCGCCGCGCCCGCCAGACCGCCGAACGCAGCCTGAAACTGCTGACCATGCTGGCCGAAAAAACCCGGGGCAACCTGGATTTCACCGAAGCTGAGCTGCTCAGTGACGCCATCACCAGCCTGCACGCCCGCCTGCAGGCGCCCGGCGCCCAGGGCTAGCGTGCGCGCCGTGCTTCAGCGGGTCACCCAGGCCCGCTGCACCGTGGCGGGGCAGGTGACCGGGGAGACCGGGCCGGGACTGCTCGTGCTGCTGGGCGTGGCCCCCGGCGACACCGAACAGACGGCTCAGGTGATGGCGGCCAAGATCGCCAGACTCCGTATTTTTGGCGACGAGGCCGGCAAGATGAACCGCAGCGTGCAGGACATGGGCGGCGGTATTCTCAGCATCAGCCAGTTCACGCTGTACGCCGATACCCGCAGCGGCAACCGCCCCAGTTTCACCGGCGCGGCCCCGCCCGAGCAGGCCCGCGCCCTGTACGCGGTCTTCAACGCCGCGCTGCGCGACCTGGGTCTGCCCGTGGGTGAAGGGGTCTTCGGCGCCCACATGGTCATCGACCTGACCAACGACGGCCCGGTGACCCTCACCCTGGACGTGGCGTAAAGACGGGCGGGAGGGTGCCGGCCCGGCCCTCTTTGTTCTCACCGCCGCTCACCCTATGCTGCGCCGCATGATCCGCCGCACCGCCCTGCTGGCCGCGCTCCTCTGTGTGGGGGGCGCGGCGGCCTATACTGTCAAACCCGGCGACACCCTGTATTCCATTGCGCGTGCCAACGGCACCACCGTCGAGGTGCTCGCGCGCCTGAACGGGCTGCAGGGCACTGCCCTGAAGGTGGGCCAGGAACTGAAGCTGCCGGGTGCGGCCACGGCGGCCACTCCGGCCGCGTCAGCCACCCCAGCGGCGCCGGTCACGCCTGCGCCCCTCCCCCCGGAGCAGCTGGCCCCCACACCCACCGGCGCGCGCATTGCGGGCGTGAACATCACCGTGCCCGCCAGCCTGCGCATGGGCGAGGCCTTTGTGGTGCGCCTCAGCGGCGCGCGGGCGGGTGAGGCCACCGTGCGCTTTCCCAGTGAGGTGGGCGAGGATGTGCGCCGCCCCAACGAGGCCCTGAAGCCGGTTGGCGCGGCGGGCGAATATGTGGTTCCCGGGCGCGTGGTGCTGGGCAAGACCACCCCGGTGGTTTACGAGGTCACGCTGGACGGCGCGCTGGTGCGCGGGCGCATCCCGGTGACCGGGCTGGATCAGCCTATCCAGCACCTGAACCTGCCCCCCCGCATCAGCAGCGTGCTGCAGGACCCCGCCCGCAAGGCCGAAGACGCCCTGGTGGAAGGCGCCTACGCGCGGCGCACCCCGCAGGCCTGGAGCCGCCCCTTTGCCCCGGCCCTGAAAGGCACGGCCCCCACCAGCAGTTCGTTCGGGCAGCCGCGCACCTACGTGGCGGGTGGCCCGGTGGCCTACCACTTCGGCACCGACTACCCGGCCAGAGCCGGCACCCCCGTCCTGGCCGTCAACGACGGCACAGTGGTGATCGCCGGGCGCTACCCGGTGCGCGGCGGCCTCGTGGTCATTGACCACGGCGCAGGAGTCACCAGCCTGTATTTCCACCAGAGCAAGGTGAGCGTGAAGGTGGGCCAGAAAGTGGCGCGCGGCGACAAGCTCGGCGAGGTGGGCAGCACGGGCCTGAGTGCCGGCCCCCACCTGCACCTGGAAATCCGCGTGCGGGGCGAGGGCACCAATCCCGCCAGCTGGATGAACCGCCTGTGGCCGCGCTGAGAGGCGGGTCTGTACGGACTTAGGGGTAAATGCCCTGTGGTGATTCCCTATCAAAACCCGTGGAGGGCAACGTAAAGTCGACTGCTTACGGTCTTTCTGCGATGCAGCGAACTCGAAGCTGACACCCGTACGATACGTTGTCAGCCGCGCTCAGGTCTGCGTTGTCCGTTAATGTCCGAAAGAGCGTAATGTCTGCAGCACTGATTCTCGCCTTACTTTGGCGAGAACTGTAGAGGCTTACAGGCCAGAGGATCACGTCAGATTTGAAGCTCAGCCGGCCATCCGGTACTAACCAGTGCTGCACTCCATACCAGGTGCCAGGTGCAATGTTCGCGCGCCTTGCATGGTCCTTTCTATCTACTTGACGATTTTGTGGCCTGATTTTGGATTGTACGGACTGGCAGTTCGGCCAGCAGGACATTGATGTCCTGATGCTCTCCGGCGTTCAGAAGCGCTAGGCCTCCCGCTCATGTGGATACCGGTCATGCATGACGGCGCGAGTGATCAGCGAATACGGAAAGCGCTTTTAAAGGGCTCCCCCACGGATTACCACGGGTGTCGCGTTCAATGTCAGCTCGTTGAACGAGAATATATTGGTGTGCAGTGTTTTCGATGGCTCAACGGGCTCAGTCACCTACTACGAATGTCGCAGGTGAGGTGATGTAACTGACATATAGTGGTCAACCAGCACCAAATCTGAGGCGAGACGCTCAGCGGAGCAAGGGGAAAACCTACACTCTACTCTGAACTCACAGGGTTTCGATGCTGCCAAACTAGGTATCACGTACAGAGAGCATGGACATCGCGCAGTTTCTGTCTTTTCTTGGAAATCGGCCTAACTACAGACTGTCGTACTGCATCCTCCTCTGTAACTGTGGCGAAACTTAAACGCTCTTGTACTCCTCAGCCCAACTGTGTGTCCCAGTAAAATGCGGTAATCTAAGGCATGCTCGATCTTTCTGCTTTTGCTTTTGGTCAACTCTGCAATACCTTCTTGACCGGGAATTTGTAAAATGCCCCTCACTCCTAAAGCTTTCCTGGTCATCGTTGTTACGGTATGGGTCGTCGGTGTGGGTTTGGCTTTACAACACAATGCGAATAAAAGATTACAGGAAAGAAAGGCACAAGAAGTGGCGCTGCGAGCAAAAATTGTTCCTTTTGAGCAAGATACTGCGCTGGATTTCAGGGACGATTCGCCATACTTTAAAATAAAGATCGAAGCATCTGAAACGTTTGAATTTATACAAGAAGATATCGATAGGTTCTATATTTACGATAGGAGTCGACGCATCAATCTTAGGATTGGCTTGCATACAGTTGGATCGAGGGGAGGTCATTTGGAGTCAAGAAATATTATCGAGACAAAGAAGGTGGGAAAAAGAGAGATTGTTATTGGAAGGCAGCGGTCGAGATTTTTCGTTAACTCCTCTGAAATTTTAGAGCTTGGCATGCCTATTGTGGTGGAGTGCTACGGATCGGTCGATAATAGAGAGCAGGTATTGGAGATAGAGCGGGCGTGCGCGAGCGTCAGCGTCACGAGGCGATAGAGCACGGCCACCGCAGTCTCGAGCCTCTCTGTTTTCAATCCGATACATCTGACTACCAGTCAAAACTCGTAACAGCCAAGGAAAAATCGGCTCCAGTAGGGTATTTCTGCGATGAAAACCCAGAAACGACACCCACACGATACCTTGCAGACCGCCCTGCGGTCTTCGTTTCCAATTGATGCCCGCCGCCTCGAGGTGCTGGCGGCCCTGATCCTGGCAATGATTCAGGCGCGCAGCGTTGTGCTGTACACGCTGAAGACCCATGTACATCTCCCTGGCTCATTGGAGACGCGATACCAACGGTTACGCCGCTTTGTCCGATTTGAATTTCCCGACCATCTCTTTGCGCGTTTCGCGTTGTCCTTCCTACCAGACAGTGAGCTGCACCTGATCTTAGACCGCACCAATTGGAAGCTCGGCAAGCAGGATGTCAATATCTTGCTGCTTTCTGCCGTCTGGGACGGCTTCAGTCTGCCGCTGATGTGGGTGCTGCTCCCCCACGGCGGGAGCAGTTCGCAACAGGTGCGTGAAGCACTCCTGACCCGGTTCCTTCAGTGCTGCCCCGAGCGACGCATTGGAAGCTTGCTGGCAGACCGCGAGTTCATCGGCACGTCGTGGTTCACGTTTCTGGAGAAGCACGGCATCGCGCCCTGTATTCGTCTCCCAGCAACAGCCACCATCGGAACCGGCAAGCTGCCGGTCTGGGCCTGCTTTAAAAAGCTTCAGACGGGTGAGATTCGCTGTTGGCATCGCCGGATGGTCGTCTATGGCGTGTCGTTGCGCCTATGTGCCACCAAGAATGCCGCTGGAGACGTCCTGTATCTCGCCTATCGGGGCCACGCTTCTGTGAATCTCCGCCGCTATGCCCAGCGCTGGCAGGCAGAAACTCTGCACTCAGCTCTCAAAACCAGAGGCTTCCATCTGGAAGACACCGGCCTGACGCAGGCTGAACGTGTCTCAACGCTGTTCACCTGCGTGTCTGCCGCCTTTATCTGGGCTTGCGTGACGGGCCAAATCATCGCCACTCGACAGCCCGAGAAACGGAAGAAACACGGACACCGCACGGTGTCCGTGTTCCGACTCGGCCTCGACCATCTTCAAGATCTGTTGCTTCACCCTTCGCCTGTCTCCTGGCGAGTTTTACATGTGCTCATGCCTTTGAGTGCTCGTCAGACACAGGGCCAACCTTCAGCTGACGGGGCAGGCCAGCAAGGAGCAGGACAACGAAGGGGTGAGCGGCGCAGGGAAGCTGTCTATGCGGCGCGCGGTCCCGTTTACTTCAGATAGAGCTCGCCCGGCAGGGGCAACTTGCGGTATTCCAGGTTCGACCAGTTCGGTTTTGATCGATAGCCGTTGATGTCAATCAAGTTCCAGCCTGGAGTGAAATCAATGTCCACGGTGTATCGGGTGTCGGCATACGTCGTGGGGTCGTTCGTCAGGCAGCTTTCAGCCAGGTGAATGCTGCCTTCACCTACGGCGTACACCAGATACTGTGCCCGCGACAGCTCGTTCGGCGTCAACCGAATATACACATGTTCGGGCTGTGTGGCCTGGTCTTTGAGCACAGAAAAGTTAAGCCAAGTGGTACGCACACGATTCAAATCTACGGTTCCGCTCCGCTTGACATCAGAGACACCGGTTCCTTCGCATAACGAGCCGAAATTGGGCTGTGCAGCCACGAGATGCAGAGGCCGCTCTTCCAAGATGGCGGTGAACCGGCCATTGGGCTGGAGCGTGACGGTTCCGACCGTATCGCCGCCTCCCATCCCCTTCCTTGACCCTTCAAGCCGTATCTGAGCATTAGGGCTGGCACGCCAGCTCGCATCAAGCGTGCCGGTGAGGGTCATGGCTCCCGGATTGATCGGCGGCAGATGTGGATCCACCACCGGGGTAGCCGTCCTACAGCCTGCGAGCAGTGTCGGCAAAATCAGGAAGGCGGTCGTGACCAAGGTTCTAAGCATCTGGACGTATCCTAGGCCTCAGCTGTCACGGAACACTTACGTGCTTCTCATGCGGATCTTCAGTGCAGTTCCAAGACGCCTCACGAGTTTTGACTGGTAGTCAGCGATACATACGCTGCATGCGGTATGGCTCACCAGATAGAGGGTTCTGACGGGTGGCAGCACCCTTGGGCGCTCTCCGCCCCGGCTGGGAAAGGCTGCACTATGCTCTGGCGCATGGCCCCGCTCCGCGACCTGTTGATCGTCACGCCCCACTCTTCCGGGCAGCTGCCGGCGGACGTGCTGTGGGGCATGCTGGGCGAGGCGATGTTCGACACAGCTGCGCGCGAGGCCCTGCTGCGGCGCGTGTTTCTGGACGGCGATCCCTACACCGACCTGCTGTACCACCTCCCCGGCGCCCGCCACATACAGGCCCCCTGGAGCCGCTTTGCCGCCGACCTCAACCGCGAGCGTGCGGACCGGGCCGACAACGGGGTGCTGAAACTCACGAGCTTTGACCGGGACACGCTGTATCCCCCCGGCTTTGTGCTGGGCGAGGAGGCCCGCGAGGACCGCCTGCGCCGCCTGTGGGACCCGTTCGACGCGCTGCTCTCGGCCGAAGCGCCGCGCAGCCGCCTGATGATCGTGGGGCACGCGATGGCGCCGCACGGCCCGGCCCTGGGCCACGACACTGGAAAGCCGCGCCCCGCCATCTGCCTGATGCCGGGCACCGCCGAGGCCCCCACCTTTCCGCTGGCCTTGTGGCCCGCGCTGCAGCAGGCCGCCGAGCAGGCGTTTGCCCCAGCGCTGGCCCACAGCCCCGACCCCCGGGTGACTGTGGGCGAACCCTGGAGCACCGATACCCTCAGCCGCGTGCACGGGGCGCGCGCCGGGATTCCGGCATTCGGCATTGAGTTCAATACGGCGCTGTACCTGCACGGCGGGCAGCCCCAGGATGAGCAGTTGCGCACCCTGAACCGGGGCTTTATCGCCTTTGCCGGGGCGGCGCTGGGGCTGCTGGCCTAACCCGGCTTCACGCCTCGCGGGTGGCGAGGTCGCGCACCGTGTGCAGCAGCTCGGCGGCGGCGCTGGCCCCGGGGGCGGCGGCCAGAGCCTCTTGCAGCAGCTTCAGGCCGGCGGCGGCTTCCTGGGCGGCGAAGGCCTGGGCGTGGGCCACACTGCCGCTCTCCAGCAGCCACGCCTGCAGCTGGGCCACGGTGGCCGGGTCCTTGTCGGGGCGCGGGCGGGCCATCTGGGCCAGAAAGACCTCGCGCTGCTCTGCGGGGGCACTCTGCAGCCAGTGCAGCACGATCAGGGTGCGCTTGCCTTCCAGCAGGTCGCCGCCGATTTCCTTGCCGTACTTGAGGGGATCGCCCAGCAGGTTCAGCACGTCGTCGCGGATCTGAAAGGCGGTGCCCAGGGCCAGGCCCGCCGCCTCAAAGCCGGGGTGGGGCACCTGCCCAGCGGCCAGCGCGCCCAGCTGGAGCGGCACCACCACCGTGTAGTAGGCGGTTTTCAGGCGCACCATTTCCAGGTAATCGGCCTCGCGCAGCGCCCACTCGCGGCGCTCCACCCAGCACAGGTCGAGGTGCTGGCCCTCGGCGGTGCGGTGAATCATCTGCAAGAAGGCGTCCATGCCCCCCGGCACCCCGGCGCGGTGCACGGCCGCCCACATGTAGGCGTGCAGGCCGTCGCCCGCATTGATGGCCAGCGGCACGCCATGCAGGCGGTGCAGCGCAGGGCGGCCCCGGCGGTCCTCGCTGTCGTCTTCAATGTCGTCGTGGATCAGCACCCAGTTCTGAAACAGTTCCAGGGCGGCGGCCAGCCACAGCGCCCCTTCCCAGCCGGGCCCGCCGACCTGCAGGCCGTGGGCGCGGGCGCTGAGCAGCAGCAGCTCCGAGCGCAGGCCCTTGCCGCCCCGCTGCGGATAGTCGCGCAGCATGTCGTGGTAGTCGCGCAGTTCAGGCCTCTGGGCAGACTGGGGCAGCAGCGACAGCACGCGGGACAGCAGTTCGGGGCGCATCGCCGGGCAGCATAGAGCATGGGGCCGGGGCGGCCCGGCCTCGCCGTGTGGGCCCCAAGTGCAGCCGCGCCGACAGTACCGCGCCGCCTGGACCGGCCAAGATGCAGGGCATGTCAAGGTCACTGCCGCTGCTGCGTGGTGTTCGGGCCCTGCTGGTGCTGGCGCTGCTGGGCGCTTTGGGGCTGGCGGCGGCGCAGGCGGCGCCCACGGCCGCGCTGCGCCCCGCCCTGAGCGGCGAACAGCGCACGCTGAGCCTGCCCGGCTTCGGGGCGGTGGCCTACACGGCCGACCCCCGGGGGACCGGGCGCCCGCTGGTGCTGCTGCACAGCGTGAATGCCGCCGCCAGTGCCTACGAAATGAAGCCGCTGTGGGACGCCTACGCCGGCAGCCGCCCGCTGTACGCCCTGGAGTGGCCCGGGTTTGGCCGCAGTGGCCGCCCCGACGTGCCCTACACCCCGGCCCTGATGGTCTCGGCCCTCCGGGCACTGCTGGACACCCTGGGCACCGAAGTGGACGTGGTGGCCCTGAGCCTGGGCAGTGAGTTCGCCGCCCGCGCCGCCCTGGCTGACCCCCGCATCCGCCGCCTCGCCCTGATCAGCCCCACTGGCCTGGGCCGGGCGCGGGGCGAACCCAACCCGAACACGGGCCGGGCCCTGCGCGCGGTGTCGGGGCCGCTGTACAGCGCGCTGCGCACCCGCCCCAGCATCGAATACTTCCTGAGCCGCTCGTTCCGGGGGCCTGTGGACGACGGCCTGCTGGCCTACGCCCTGGAGACCTCGCGCCAGCCGGGGGCGGTGTACGGTCCGCTGGCGTTTCTCAGCGGCGTGCTGTTCACGCCCGACGCCTACGGTGACCTGTACGCCCGCCTGAGTGTGCCGGTGCTGGTGCTGTACGACCAGGACGCGTTTACCTCTTTTGAACGTCTGCCCGAACTGCTGGGGCGCCCGGGGGTGCAGGCCGTGCGCATTGAGGGCACCGACGGCCTGCCCCAGTTTGACCGCCCGGGCGAGGTGAAAGCGGCCCTGGACCGTTTCTGGAGCGAAGCAGAGACCCGGTAAACGTGCGCGGTTGGTTTGAACATCAACCGAGCTGACGAGGACAGCGGCGCAGCAGAGAGGGGAGCAAAAAGAATGCCTCGCACCGAACAACGTTTTGGCGCTCCCCTGCACCGTTGTCACAGAAGGGCGAGGCCCTTAGCATGGCGCGCATGACTGCGCCTGCCGCCTTCACCCCCCGCCTGCTCGTGTGCGACGTGCTGTACACCGGCATGGGGGGCGCGCAGGCACCGGGCGCCGTGGTGGTGGTGGGCGGCACGGTGGCCGCCACCGGGCACCCGGACATCCTGCGCGCCACCTATCCCCACGCACAAGAGGAGCGCGTGGGCGGCGTGATCGCCCCGCCCCCCGTGAACGCCCACACCCACCTGGACATGAGTGCCTATGCGTTTCAGGCCCTGCCGTATTTCCGCTGGTTGCCCGAGGTGGTCATCGCCCAGCGCGAGCGCCGGGGCGTGGAAGGGGCCGTGGCCGGGGCCGAGACCCTGGCCGCGCAAGGGGTGGGCGGTGTGGGCGACATCGTGAACATTCCGGCCGTGATGGATGCCCTGCTGGACCGTGAAGACCTGCGCGGCGTGCTGTATTTCGAGGTGCTGGGGCCCATTCCGGCGCAGGCCGAGGAGCGCTTTGCCGCCGTGCGCGCCCTGGTGGACGGCTGGCGGCGCCACCCCCGGGCGGGTGAACTGCGCGTGGGCCTCACCCCGCACACCCCCTTTACCGTCAGCCACCGCCTGATGCGTCTGGTGACCGAGTACGCGGCCGGCGAGGGCCTGCCCCTGCAGATTCATGTGGCCGAGCACCCCAGCGAGGTGGAGCTGTTCGCCACGGGCGGGGGCCCGCTGTGGGACAACCGGATGCCCGCGCTGTACACCGCCACCTTTGCCGAGGTGATTGGCCGCGCGCCCGAGCCGGACCTGACCCCGGTGCGCTACCTGGACGAACTGGGCGTGCTGGCCGCCCGGCCCACCCTGGTGCATATGGTGAACGTGACCGCAGACGACATCGCCCGGGTGGCGCGCGCGGGCTGCGCGGTGGTGACCTGCCCGCGTTCCAACCAGCACCTGGACTGCGGCGTCTTTCCCTGGACGGCCTTTGCGGCGGCGGGGGTGGAGGTGGCGCTGGGCACCGATTCCGTGGCCAGCGCCGAAACGCTGGACGTGCGCGACGAGGTGGCTTTTGCCCGGCGCCTTTACCCGGAACTGGACCCCCGCCTGATCGTGCGCGCGGCCGTCAAGGGCGGCCACCGCGTGCTGGGCACCCGCGCGCCCCTGATCCGCCGGGGCGAGGGCTGGCAGGAGGCGTATATCTGGTCAGCGGCACACGACACCCGCCGCTGAGGCCCGGGGCTTCAGCGGCGAGGAAGTGCAGGAGCGGGGCCAAGCGACCCGCCCCTATCAGGGCTGGCTAACGGTGGCCTGGCAGGACCCGGTGGCGACGTTGGTGCCCTGAAGGCGGGTCAGGCGGCCGGTGTAGGGCAGGCTCAGCAGGGTGTCCAGACGGCAGGTGTAGCGCTCGCCGCTGTTGCCAATCCACTCGAAGTTCAGCACGCGGCGGTCCCCGTCGTAGGTGGCCACGGCGAAGCCTGGGCGCCCGCGTGAAAAGGCGTCGGCCTGATCCAGCCCGCCCACGGTGGCGGTGCCGCCGCTCACGCTGACCAGATCCGGCACCGCCACGGTGGCCGTGACCGGGCTGCCTTCCAGTTGCCCGCTGACGGTCCAGGTCTGCCCCACGGTGAGGGGCCCAGAGGTGCGGGGCGCCGGGCCGTCGGCGTCGCGGGCCGCCAGCAGTGAGGCCAGGGGCGCGCAGGACGCCAGAAGCGGCAGCAGGGCGAACGAGAGCAGCAGTGCGGGCTTGGTCATGCGCGCAGCATACGGGCGGCGCATGAGCGTGACCGGGCCCACCTTCACCGCGCCCAGAGCCACCGTTCATTCTCCCTGAGCCCACAGGACTCAAGATGCTTACGCCTGTCTCACTGAAATCGCAGCCGCCTGCGGGCACGGGGCGCGTTATACTCGCTTGTCATGTTCCGTGTCCTGAACAAAATGTTCGATAACAACCAGCGCGATGTGGCGCAGATCGTCAAGACGATTGTGCAGCCGGTGAACGCGCTGGAAGAAGAAACCCAGAAAATTGAAGATCTGGCCGCTGCTTTCATGAACCTGCGCCGCCGCGTGCAGGAGGGCGGCGAGTCCCTGGACGACGTGGTGGTGCCCGCCTTTGCCCTGATCCGCGAGGCCGGGCGCCGCTCGATTGGCAAGCGCCACTACGACGTGCAGCTGATCGGCGGCTACGCGCTGCACAAGGGCCGCATTGCGGAAATGCGCACCGGTGAAGGCAAGACGCTGGTGGCGACCCTGGCGCTGGCCCTGAACGCTCTGGAAGGTCGGGGCTGCCATCTGGTCACCGTGAACGATTACCTGGCGCGGGTGGGCATGGAAGAAATGGGCCTGCTGTACCGCACCCTGGGCCTCACCGTGGGGCTGGCCAGCCGCGACCTGCAGCCGCACCAGAAACAGGCCGCCTACGCCTGCGACATCACCTATGTCACCAACAGCGAACTGGGCTTTGACTACTTGCGCGACAACATGGCCCAGAGCCGCGAGGCGCTGTCGCTGCGCGCCGAGCACCCCCTGAACTTTGCCATCGTGGACGAGGTGGACTCGATCCTCATTGACGAGGCCCGCACGCCGCTGATCATCTCGGGGGCCGCTGAAAAGGCCACCGACCTGTATTACGTGTACGCCAAGCTGATTCGCCGCCTGCAAAAAGGCGAGCCCGCCGAACCCGGGGTGCGCGCCGAGCCCACCGGCGACTACACCATTGACGAAAAAGGCAAGCAGGTGCACCTCACCGAAGGCGGCATCTCCAAGATTGAGCGCCTGCTGAGCCTCTCGGACCTGTACAGCCCGGAAAACATGGACAAGGCCCACATGATCAGCCAGGCCATCCGCGCCCGCGAGCTGTACCACCGCGAGAAGGATTACATCGTGAACGCGGAAGGCGAAGTGGTGATCATTGATGAGTTCACGGGCCGCTCGATGCCGGGGCGCCGCTACGGCGAAGGGCTGCACCAGGCCATTGAAGCCAAGGAAGGCGTGAAGATCGAAAACGAGAACCAGACCCTCGCCACGATCACCTACCAGAACTTCTTCCGCCTGTACAACAAGTTCGCGGGCATGACCGGCACCGCCAAGACCGAGGAAAAGGAATTCCTCGACATCTACGGCAGCGACGTGCTGGTGATTCCCACCAACAAGCCGATTCTGCGCAAGGACGCCGACGATCTGGTGTACCGCTCCAAGATGGGCAAGTACGCGGCGGTGGTGGAAGAGGTGAAGACCATGCACGCCACCGGGCGCCCGGTGTTGATCGGCACGGCCAGCATCGTCACCAGCGAGCAGCTGAGCGACCTGCTGACCCAGGCGGGCATCGGGCACAGCGTGCTGAACGCCAAGTTCGAGGCCCAGGAGGCCAGCATCGTGGCGCAGGCGGGCCGCTCGGGGACCGTGACCATCGCCACCAACATGGCCGGACGCGGCACCGACATCATGCTGGGCGGCAACGCCGAATACCTGATTGGTGAGGCGATTGAAGGTCAGCTGGGTCTGAGCCGCTACGCACCGGAAGTTGAGAACTTCATCAAGGCCATCAGCCGCCAGGACGAAGGCGCCGTGGCCCTGGGGCTGCAGATCCCCGGCATGACCGAAGACTTTGTCCGGCAGGCCCAGCAGCTGCAGGCCGACACCCTGGCCGACCGCCAGAAGGTGCGCGACCTGGGCGGGCTGCATATCATTGGCACCGAGCGCCACGAGTCGCGCCGCATTGACAACCAGCTGCGAGGCCGCGCGGGCCGGCAGGGCGACCCGGGCAGCAGCCGCTTCTACGTGTCGTTCGAGGACGACCTGATGCGCCTGTTTGCCAATGACCGCGTGGTGGGCATGATGGACCGCCTGGGCATGGACGACAGCCAGCCCATTGAGGCCAAGATGGTCACAGGCGCCATCGAAAAGGCGCAGGCGCGCGTGGAAGACCGCAACTTCAGTATCCGCAAGCAGCTGCTGGAATTCGACAACGTGATGAGCAAGCAGCGCGACACCATCTACGCCCAGCGCCGCGAGGTGCTGCTGGGCCGCGATGAGGACGTCGAAGAGAGTACCGAGGGCATGATTGCGGACTTCGTGGACCTGCAACTGGCCACGCACCTGCCCATTGACCAGAACGCCGACGCCTGGGACATTGAGGGCCTGCGCGCCGCCGTGCTGGACGCCGTGCCGCAGCTCGAAGGCTTTGATTTCGAGGCCCTGCGCGCCATGAGCCCCGCCCAGGCCCAAGACACGCTGCTGCAGGCCGTGGCCGACGCCTTCGATGCCCGCAAGGAAGAACTGAGCCCCACCATGCTCAACAGCCTGTCGCGCTACGTGCTGCTGCAGGTGGTGGACCAGCACTGGAAAGAACACCTGCACGCCATGGACGTGCTGCGCCAGGGCATTGGCCTGCGCGGCTACGGCCAGCGCGATCCCTTCACCGAATACAAGTTTGAAGCCACGAACATGTTCAACGAGATGATCGACACCCTCAAGGCCGAGGTCACGAAGTTCATCTTCCGCATGCAGTTCGGCCAGGCGGCGTAACTTTCGCCCCCAGCAAAGGCGTCCACAGAGAAGTGGGCGCCTTCGTTCATTCGGAACTGCACCGTCAGTTCGGCCACCCTAAGCTGGGCGTCGGCGCTGAGCCGCGCCCGTGGGGGCATGCGGCCGGATTTCTACAGATTTCGGTTCAACAGTGCCAACCACGGTTTCATGCGGCCTCAGCGAGGAGAAAAAGAACAGCGACCGTCTGAGCAAGAATGCAGACAGTGTTCAAGCGTGGCGAGTGGCCCATGGAAGAAACGTCGTCTGGGCCGCTTGATCCGCTTCCCCCCTCCCGACCTCCCCCACGAGGGGGGAGGGGAAAAACAGCGTGTTGGTCAGATTGTCCTCTGTGGAGGGCTGATACGGATTCCGAAAAATTCCGTCACACCTGACGGAACTTTTTCGCCCGGACTGACCGGGCTGCGCAGCAGAGGGAAAAGGAAAAAAGACGGGTTCCCGGAAAGGGATGGCAGTCCGGATCAGACTTGCCCCTGCAGCAGAAGGCCTCAACCAACCCTGTGCGGGCTCACCTGTGACGTGCCCCCACACTTCAAGGCCGGGGCCAACTCCACCAAGCGGCAGTGGCGATCAGACCACAGCATGCTGCCTGCGCGACAACGAGCGCCTCTGCGCGTCCTCCGGGCCAGGCGAGCGCGAGCAGCATTGCCCCGACGAGCACGCCCCCCAGCAATTTGAGCAGCAGGCGCGCCAGTGCGCCGGGCAGCGGGGACTTCTCCGCCGTTGTACCACTGGGCCAAAGGAGGGTTGCTTGAATGCCCAGGTCCTTACCGGGGCGTCGCCACTTCAGCCAGGGGCACATCATCCTGTTCCTCGCCCTGGAAGAAGCGGCCAGCCAGCACACCGCCCAGGACGTTGTAGACCCCCACCGAGCACTGGTCGCTTCCAAAGGCTACGGCATAGAAGTCGTCGCTCAGCAGGCCCACGCCGGGCGTGGTGTCATCGCCAATTTGCCACTCCACTGCGCTGTACTCGTCCTGAACCCCCAGCAGCAATTCGCCGCGGTAGGTGCTGCCGTCCGGGTTGGCGCCGCTGACAGGCGTCCGCATGGCTTTTCGGCCGTCCCAGTCGAATTTTTCGGTGCCCTTGGCCTTGCCGGTGACGGTCCAGATCCCGGAAAAGGTGCGCCCGCTGCGCTCGTAGGCGGCCACGCCGCAGTTGGGCCCCCCAAAGGCCACCGCCACATGGTCCCCAATCTGCAGGCCCAAGCCCACCCGTGCCCCCCCGTTCCACTCGAAGCGCAGGGCCTCGCCGCTGCGGGTGATTTTCAGCTGAGTGCGCGCTTTCTGGCCGCCAGAAAACTGCTGGGTCACGTCGTAGGTGCCTTCCAGCGTGGCGGCGAAAGCTGTGGAAAGCAGCAGGGCGCAGGCCAGGGTCACAAGTCGGTTCATACCGCCATGATCCCGGTGGCGCGGGACAGTTGCCGGGACAGTTCAGTCGGGGCCTGCCGCCGAGGGGCTAGGACCACTGGGCACGGCCCGCTCTATCCAGCGTGGTGCCTGTGCAGTGGGCGACGTTGCCCCACCTGTCCACTTGGTGTGGGCCCTGTCAACGACGGCACAGCTGCCCACCCTGTCCAGGGCGTTTGCACTGCAGACCAGGTTCACCTTAAGAGAGAGGAGCGGGCCGACCGGCAGGATCGCTGCGTCCCATGTGTGGCTCTGGAACTGGCACCTGTCGGGAAAAACCTTTTCACTACGCGTGAATCTAGTGAATAGAGGCCACACAGAAAGACAGAAAAAGAGGGATAGGAGCAATGCCACAGCAGGCCGAACACCCCGTGTACCCTATGGCCGCGGAACATGCTGGGCAGGTTCAAACTTCATTCCACGGCGCGGTTTAGGGCGGTTGACACAGAGCCACCTTGCCCCTCGCTGTGCGGAGCCCTTTTCGACGAGGGGAGAGGGTCGAGGACCAACATCGTCTTGATGTCAACGGCTCTAAACAGCAGTGGTCTGGGCCGCCGCGCGGTTGACTGGCGTGGCCACCGCCGACAGGGTCAGGTCGGCATCCTGCTCTTCGCGCTCACTGAACCGCAGCAGTTCGGCGTGGTGGTGCAGACGCAGCGTGGCGGCCAGGGCAGCGGCGGTCCCGTACGCCGAAATCTCATAGTGTTCCACCCGCTGCGCGCAGGCGATCAGGCCCGCGTCGCGCACCGCTGCAGGGGCGGTCTGGCGCAGCCACGCGTCGCCCTCGGCAATGAGCCCACGCATGGCCTGACAGGTGTGCCCGCCCGGCGCCCCGTCAAGCTCAAGAAAGAGGCTTTCAAGGCGCTGGGCCTGAACCCGGGTCTGGTCAAGGTGCCGCTCTAGACTGGTGCGCAGGGTGGGGTCACTGGCGGCCGCCGCCAGGCGGGGGAGCGCCCCCAGCAGCTGGGTTTCGGCGGAATAGAGATCTCGAAGCTGCTGCACGTACAGGTCCCTCAGGGTATTCAGGGCCGGCATGGTGGTCCTCCTTGCACAAAGGTGGGTGGGCGCGCCGAAGTGGGGCGCCGGGGTCTTGGGGGCCAGTATGGCCAGCGTGGCCGCTCACCAGCGCCCAGATGCAGAGACGCTCAAGCCGGGGTGTGAGCGCCCTGAGCCCGGCGCCCCACTCTTACGTTGTTTCTGGGGGCGCCGCGCCCGCCGCCTGCCGGTGCTGGGCCTTCATGGCATACATGCGCTGATCGGCCAAGCGGAGCAGCGCTGCGGCGCGGCTGGCCTCGGCTGGAAAAAAGGCCACCCCCGCACTCACATCGGTTTGGGCGAAGCCCTGGGTGCGCAGCCCCGCTGTCAGGGCGCGCACCTGTTCATACAGGCCAGCCTCGGCACCGGGGAGAGCCTGCAGCAGCACGGCAAATTCGTCGCCGCCCAGCCGGTAGCAGCGGTCCTCCGGCGGCATCCCGGCGCACAGGTGGCGGCCAAACAGCTGCAGCAGGCGGTCGCCCGCTTCATGGCCCAGGGCGTCATTCACCAGCTTCAGGCCGTCCAGATCCAGGATCATCAGGCCAAAGGGCTCAGCGCGGGCCACCTGGGCTTTCAGGTCCAGTTCAAAGGCGCGGCGATTCCCCAGCCCGGTCAGGACGTCTTGCAGGGCGGCGGCTTCCAGTTCCTGAAGGTGGCCCTGCCGTTCCAGGGCCACGTTGACCGCCAAGCGGGCGGCTTCAAACAGCTGCTGTTCCCACGGCGCCCAGCCCCGGTTCTCGCCCACCTTGGCCGCGATCAGCACCAGGGGGGCGTGGTTGGCGCGGCCAAGCGGCAAAAAGGCGGCGGCCGATACCCCCGCCGCCAGATACAGCGGGTGGGCGCGTTCATGGGCGGGAGAGTGGTCGGCATAGACCGGGCGCTGGTGGTCCAGGGCCTGCCAGATCAGGCCCTCGCCGCGTGCCAGCGGCGCCGGGTGGCCCAGTTCGCCGGCCACCCGGGGCGAGTGCCACACCGCCCGCACCCGGGCCACGTCGCCGTCCTGCTCGGCAAGGCCCAGCCAGTCCACCTCCAGGGCGTCCCGAAAGGTCAGCAGCACGGCCTCGGCCACCTGCAGGGGCACGCGCCCCTCCTGCGCCAGCTGCACGATGCCCAGCAGCGTGGTGTTGACGCGCAGCGCCCGCTGCAGTTCCTGCTCCTTGCGCTGCAGCGCGGCGCTGGCGCGCAGGGCCTGCTCCACCCGGGGGATAAGGGGCGGCAGGGCAGCGGCCGTGGCCACGCTGACAATGGCGGTCAGGGCCCGCACGTAGGCGTCCAGCCAGTAGACCGGATAAACGCGCACCACCACGTGCATCACATGCGTCAGGCCGCAGGCCACGATAAACAGCCCAAAGGCCAGCACCACCCAGTCAAAGGGCAGGTGTTCGCGGTTGCGAAAGACGGTCACCGCCAGCAGCCCAGCAATCACGGTGTACGCCAGGCCCACCAGCAGGTCACTGCCCACATGCAGCGCCACCAGCGCGGGGGCCCAGTGGTCGTGGGGGGCGGCACTGAAGCCCGCCGTGCTCCACAGGTTGGCCCTCAGGCCGGGCCACAGCAGCGGCAGCAGCAGCCCACAGAGCAGCAGCAGCAGAATGCGGAACCATCCGGAACGCGCAAAGGTCATCGCAGGGAACCTCGGAGAGGGGGCGGGCGGGCAGCGCTTGGCCCTGGTGCGGTGGGCAGCAGCCGTCGGCGGGCCTGCCCTCCAGAAGTGGCTGCTCAGGGGTGTCACACCGCTCTGAAGGAACCAGGGGCGCGCGGGCGGGGGCGGTCACAGGCCCCTTTGCTTTTCATGACACGCCGCGCGGCGGATGGTTTGTCGGTGTGCTGACGAATGGAGCGCCTGGGCCCAGCGGCCCAGCACCGCACTAAGAGCAGCTTAGGAACTCATAGGGGAATCCCCAAGGCAGGGTGCATCTGCCGGCGCCCTGCGCCCCCCAGCATACGGCCATGCAGCGAATTCTGATGACGACCCTGGCCCTCACCTCGACCCTCGCCCTGGCGGGCGGCGCCGGCATGGCCCCCATGGGCCCCGTGAGCACCGCCCAGGTGAGCAACAACACCAACGTGCTGTTCATGGAAGTGGCCGCCATGAGCAACCTGACGGAAATCATGACCTCGCAGCTGGCCCTGCAAAAAAGCAGCAACGCCCAGGTGCGCGCCTTTGCCCAGCACATGATTGAGGCCCACACCCAGGCCCACCGCGAACTGCTGCAGCTGGCCGCCATGAAGGGCGTGAAGCTGACCGACAAGCCCGGCGCCGACCAGCGCCTGCAGTACAACAAGCTCACCACCCTCTCGGGGGCCGCCTTTGACGCCATGTACAAGAAGGTGCAGGTGCAGGGCCACGAGATGACCCTGGACCTGATCAAGACCTACCGCACCATTGGCACCGATGCCCAGGTGCTGGCCTACGCCGCCAAGATGCAGCCCGCCGTGGCGATGCACCTCGAAGAGGCCAAGGCCCTGCCGGGCATGTAATACGGCGCCCGCCCCTGTACCCCCTGCCCGTTCCATGACCGGCAGGGGGTTCTCGCTGGGTGCCATCCGCCTTTGAAGATGGTTTCATGTGGAGCGGCATTCAGGTCTCCTGTAGGCAAGGCAGGTGCAGGGCTCACACTTCCTGCCTATGCTGGAGTCACCCACAAGTCAACGCCGACCGGGTGAAGTCGGTCAGGGCCACCCCGCCGAAGCGCGGGGTTTTTTCTGGTGACAAGACCGCTGAAGTCGCTTCTGTTTCGTCTGGGGCACGGGCGTCCTGGCCGCGCCGCGCTCCAGGCGAGGGGAGAGGGGAAGGCAGACCGAACGATGGTCTTGCCCCTGTTTGGCCGCAAGGTGCAACCACCCGCGTCGCTGGGGGTGGGAACCGTGGAGGGTGTGCAGGAGGCTGGCGCCGTGTGGTACGGCCCGCCGCGAGACGCGCCCTGTGGCCCTGACAGGCCAGTCTATTGGAGCCAGCAGTCTGAACGGCCGATTCGCTTGCTGAATCAGCTGCGTCGCTCTGCCGTTCCCTTTCCTGGCCCACCCGCCTCTACCCAAGATGGACGTTCATTCAGGGTTGGCTTGAGGGCTGGTCAAGAAGCGGTGACGCCCTCTTGAGGCTGGCGTCATGGACCGCGCCCGGGCGCGGCGCACACTGGACCCATGGACGTTCTCCTGATCATGGCGGCCCTGACCCTCCTGATCATGCTGGTGGCCTTTATGGCCCTCACGCATGAGGACCGCGCACTGCTGCGGGAACAGGAGGACGCCCCTGCGCCCCTTCGCGGTCTGCAGGCAGGCGACTGACCCTGCCCCTGCTCTTGCCCCCCACGCCCGCTGCCCTGGTCCCTCACCCAGGGCGGCGTTTTTTTGGGTCCTGGCGCGCGGCGGCGAACGTTACGTCCACAGTAGAATGGTGGGCATGACAGCCGCTCCCGATACCCTGGTGCTGATTGACGGGCACGCCCTGGCGTTCCGCTCGTACTTCGCCCTGCCGCCGCTTTCCAACAGCCGGGGCGAGGCCACGAACGCCATCGTGGGTTTTCTGCGCCTGACGCTGCGCCTGATGCGGCAGCGCAGCAATCAGGTGATCGTGGTGTTCGACCCGCCGGTCAAGACCTTTCGCCACGAGCAGTTCGAGGGCTACAAGTCGGGCCGCGCCGAGACGCCCAGCGACCTGCCCGCGCAGATCAACCGGATTCGCGCCATCGTGGACGCGTTGGGCCTGCCGCGCCTGGAAGAACCCGGCTACGAGGCCGACGACGTGATCGCCTCGCTGACCCGCAAGGCCGAGGGCACCGGCATGCAGGTGCGCATTGTGACCAGCGACCGCGACGCCTACCAGCTGCTGGACGACCACGTCCGGGTGATCACCAACGACTTCAAGCTGATTGGCCCGGCCGAGGTGCTGGAAAAGTACGGCGTGACCGTGGCCCAGTGGGTGGACTACCGCGCCCTGACCGGCGACGCCAGCGACAACATCCCCGGCGCCAAGGGCATTGGCCCCAAGACGGCCGCCAAGCTGCTGCAGGAATACGGCACCTTGGAGGGCATTTACGCCGCCGCCAAGGCCGGCACCCTGAAGCCCGACGGCACCCGCCAGAAGCTGCTGGACGCCGAAGAAGCCGTGCAGTTCAGCCACCAGCTCTCGTGCATGGTGACCGACCTGCCGCTGGACGTGGAACTGGGCACGGGCCGTCTGCCGGGCAACCCGGAGAGGCTGAATGAGTTGCTGGACGAACTGGAACTGCACTCGGTCAAGCGCGACATTCTGGCCCTGGACGGCCGCGAGGCAGCGATGCCCGACGGCGTGCTGGACCAGGCCCACCGCGCCTCGCCCGCTGATGATCGGGCGCCGTCCCCCCTGGCAGGCGCGGCCCAGGCTGTGACCCAGGCCCCTTGGCGCACCCCCAAGGAGGGCGTGGTGTGGGGCTACGTGCTGTCGCGCGAGGACGACCTGACGGCCGCGCTGGTGGACGCCGCGACCTATGAACGTGAGGGTGAGCAGGCCACCGTGCGCGTGGCCCCCACCCAGGAGCCCGACGAGTGGGCCCAGGCCGCCGCGCCGCAGGGGAAGGAGGAAGGGGGCCTGTTCAATGCGGATGAAGCCGCCGCGCCCCTCACCAAAGCGCAGCAGAAGGCAGCCGAAAAGGCGCGCAAGGACGCCGAAAAGGCCGCCGCCAAGCTGCGCGCGCAGTTTCCGGCGGTGGTGGACGAGGCTGAATTCGTGGGGCAGCGGCAGGTGACGGCCGCCAGTGCCAAGGCGCTGGCGACCCACCTCAGCGTGCGGGGGCTGACCATTGAACCCGGCGACGACCCGCAGCTGATGGCCTACCTGCTGGACCCGGCAAACACCACCATGAGCGCCGTGTGCAGCCGGTACCTGAACGTGCCCTGGCCGGACGACGCCGCTGGGCGCGCGGCGCTGAGTGCGCAGTTACTGGAGCTGCTGCCCCCCCAACTGGACGAGGCCCGGCGCACGCTGTACGAGGACATGGAGCGGCCTCTCTCGGCGGTGCTGGCGCGCATGGAGGTGCGCGGCGTGCGGCTGGACAGCGAGTACCTGCGCGGGCTTTCCGGCGCCACAGCGGCGCGGCTCTCGGCGCTGGAGGCCCAGATTCACTCGCTGGCGGGGCGCGAGTTCCAGATTCGCAGCCGCGATCAGCTGGAGGCCGTGCTGTACGACGAACTGGGTCTTGCCAGCGGCAAGAAAACCAAGCTGACCGGCAAGCGCTCCACGGCGGTGGCGGCGCTGGAACCGCTGCGGGACGAGCACCCCATCATCCCGGCGCTGCTGGAATACCGCGAGCTGGAAAAGCTGCGCGGCACCTATCTGGACCCGCTGCCCAATCTGGTCAACCCGCGCACCGGGCGCCTGCACACCACCTTTGCCCAGGGCGCGGTGGCCACCGGGCGCCTGAGCAGCCTCAACCCCAACCTGCAGAACATCCCCATCCGCAGCGAACTGGGCCGCGAGGTGCGCAAGGGCTTTATCGCTGACCCTGGCTTCTGCCTGATCAGCGCCGACTACTCGCAGATTGAGCTGCGGCTGCTGGCCCACATTGCCGACGACCCGCTGATGCAGCAGGCCTTCCAGGAGGGCGCCGACATTCACCGCCGCACCGCCGCGCAGGTGCTGGGGCTGGACGAGGCCACCGTGACCCCCAACCAGCGCCGCGCTGCCAAGACCGTGAACTTTGGCGTGCTGTACGGCATGAGCGCCCACCGCCTGAGCAACGACCTGGGCATTTCGTACAGCGAGGCCGCCGGGTTCATTGACACCTACTTCGCCACCTACCCCGGCATTCGCGGCTACATTGACCGCACCCTGGAATTTGGGCGCCAGCACGGCTACGTGGAAACGCTGTACGGCCGGCGGCGCTACGTGCCGGAACTGGTGGCCAGCAACCGCACCCTGCGCGAAGCCGGCGAGCGGCTGGCCTACAACATGCCCATTCAGGGCACGGCCGCCGACATCATTAAGCTCGCCATGATTGAGCTGGACCGTGAACTGCAGGGCACCGGCGCCCGGCTCCTGCTGCAGGTGCACGACGAACTGCTCCTGGAAACCCCCGAGGACCGCGCCGAGGAGGTCGCCGCGCTGGTGAAGCGCGTGATGGAAGGCGCCGCGCAACTGAGCGTGCCCCTGGCGGTCGAAGTGGGGGTCGGCCCCAACTGGTACGACACGAAGTAAAAGAGGGAGAGAGGTGGTGGGGCGGGAGGTTGTCGCGCCTCCCGCCCCGGTTGACGGCCTGTCCAGGGTTTTCTGGCCGACCCTCACAGCGGAGCCTGGGGGCAACCTGGGTGGCCGCTTTTCATCTCTTTAGGGCGAATGAAAGGCATGTCCGTCAAAGACAGCGGAGTAAGCGAACTGGGGAAGGCCGCCCTTGGTAGCAGGTTGCAAGAGGAACAGCTGTCAAGGCCTGGGACGCTGCAAAAACGCCTTCACCGTACCCAGGCTGCCCGTCTCCAGCAGCAGTTCGCCGCTGGGGCGGTGCAGCAGGGCGGGCGTGCGGGCCAGGCCGTGCCGCCCGGCCAGCGCCTCAAAGTCGACCGGGCGCTCCTGGCGGTGCAGCACCTCAATCTGGTCGCCAAACGCGCCGCGCAGGGGCAGGGCCAGCATCCGGGCCAGCACCTCGCAGGCCGGGCACTGCGCCTGCGTGAACAGCACGAAGGGGCGCTCAGCGGCCATACGGGGCCTCCTCGGGCCACAGTTCTTCAAAGTCGGCGTCGGTCAGCGGCTCGGCGCGCAGTTTGGCGTAGCTGCTGCCCTTGGCGCTGAAAAAGTCGTGGGTGGTGCCCCGCGAGCGGATGCCGTTCAGGACCACCGGGTTCACGTCCTCTTCCTCGAACAGGCGCGGCAGCCCCAGGTTGTCGGCCAGCACGTTGAAGTTAAACCGCAGGAAGCGCGCGGCGTCGTCAACAAGGCCCAGGCGGCGGTAAAGCATGTCGGTGTAGGCCAGTTCGTTCTCGTACAGCCGCCACACCACCGCCTCGTACCACGCCGCCGCGTCGGCCTGCTGTGTGTCGCTCAGGGCGGCGAAGCGCTCCTGGGCCAGCAGGGCCACGTACACGCCGTGCACCGCTTCGTCCAGAATGATCAGGTTGAAAATCTCGCCCGCCGACACCATCCGCCCCTGCCCGGCCAGCAGCAGAGGGTAGTAAAAGCCGCTGTAGAACAGGGCCGTTTCCAGCAGGCAGGAGACGACCATCTTGCGCCACAGCCCAAAGTCAGAGCGGTCGGGGTCCTCGAACACGTCCTGCAAAAAGGCAATCTTGTCCTGCAACTGCGGCTGCTGCGTGACCCACTCGAACAGTGCCCGTTCCTGGGTGGTGGTCAGGAAGGTCTTGTTCATCAGGCTGTAGGAGCGCGCGTGAACGTCTTCCATCATGCCCTGGAACTGCAGCGTGGCCTTGCGAATGTGGCCGTCCACCAGCGCGCGCAGCGTGGGCATCCCCACCTCGCCCTGCAGGGTGTCCAGCGCGTTCAGCCCCGCCGAAGCGTGCATGTAGGTCCAGCGTTCGTCCTCGCTCAGGCCCTGCCAGGACAGCGCGTCGTTGGACAGTGGAATCTCGTCAGGAAACCACAGCTGCGAGGTGTATTTCTCGTAAAAGGCGACCGAGAAGCTGTCTTCCGGCTCGCTCCAGTTCGTGGCGGTAAACGGGGGGGTCATAGAAACCTCAGGCAAGGGGAGTGGGGAAGAGGGGGCGGGTACGCTGGCTCATGGCTCATGGCCTGTGGCCCCCCCTACACCGCACACCCGGCGCAGTTCTCCACGCTGACCTTCTTCAGCCGCGTGTAATACAGCGTTTTCAGGCCGCGCGCGTAGGCGTACAGGTAATAGCGCTGCAGGGTGCGGGTGCTGGCGGTGCTGGGCACGAACAGCGTGCAGGAAATGCCCTGGTCGACGTGTTTCTGCGCGGTGGCCACCGTGTCAATCACCCGGCGCTGGTCCATGTCGTAGGCTTCCTCGTAAAACCATTCGGTCCGCTCGTTCAGGTGCGGCATGGGGTAGACCGTGCGCGCCTTGTTGCTGGTGCGCGTTTCCACCCGTTCCGTCACCGGCATGATGCTGGCCGAGGCGTGCGAGACATAGCTGATTGAGCCAGTGGGCGCAATTGCCATCACAAAGGAGTGCGCCAGGCCGTGCTGCTGGATGTCGGCCACCAGCCCCGCCCAGTCCTGGCGGGTGGGCAGCGTGTGGCCGGCAAACAGGGCCTGCACCTCGGGCGTGCGCGGCGCAAAGTCCTGCTGCAGGTACTGGGCAAAGTGCTCGCCGCTCTGGTAGCGGCTGCCTTCAAAGCCGCTGAACACAAAGCCGGTGTCGCGGGCAATCTCCATGCTGGTGCGGCGGGCGTGGTAGTGTACGGCGGCGAAGTACACGTCCACAAATTCCAGCGCTTCCGGGCTGCCGTACACCAGTTCGTTTTTCGCCAGAAACGAATGCAGGCCCATGGCCCCCAGGCCCACCGAGCGCATCTCGTCGTTGGCGCGCTTCACCGCTGGCACCTCATGAATGGCCGTGGAGCGCGCCACGTTGTCCAGCAGGCGCACGGCCGCCCGCACCACCCGCCCCAGATCACCGCTGGCGAGGCTCTGCTCGATCACCAGCGAGGCGAGGTTGCAGCTCACGTCCAGCCCCACCTGATCGCGGTGTTCCTGGCCGTAGGGGTAAAAGGTGCTGGGCCGCGTGGGCTGCAGAATCTCGGAGCAGAGGTTGCTCATCTTGATGGTGCCCACGTTGGGAATGGGGTTGGCGCGGTTGGCGTGACCCTCGAACAGCAGGTAGGGGTAGCCGCTCTCGCCCTGCGTCACCGCGATCTCTTCGAGCACCCGCCGCGCCGAGACGCGCTTTTTGCGAATGCGGGGGTTGGCGGCCAGCGCCTCGTACTCGCGCGTCCAGTCGATGTCGGTGAACTCGCGCCCGGTTTCCTGGAAAAGCGAGTGCGGGTAAAACTGGTAGATGTCCTCGCCCGCGCGCGCCTTGATCATGAAGATGTCGGGAATGGTGGCGCCCACCGAGAGGGTTTTTAGTCGGGCGTCCTCGTCAGTGGCAATTTTCTTGGCGTTCAGGGTGTCCAGAAAGTCGGCGTGCAGCACGTTCAGGTAGATGGCCCCGGCGCCGGGGCGCTGCCCGGCCTGATCGGCGTAGCGCAGCATGTGGTCCAGCATCTTGGCCACGCCCATCACACCCTTGGTGACGTTCTGCAGGCCCCGCAGCGATTCGCCCCGGGCGCGCAGGTTGCTGAGTTCCACCCCAATGCCGCCGCCGCCCTTGGACAGCTCGGCCACAAAGGCCAGCGTCTTGGTGATGGAATCCAGGTTGTCCGTGCAGTCCTGCAGCAGAAAGCAGCTCACCAGCCGCCCCGTGTTCGCCTTGCCGGAGTTCATCAGGGTGGGCGTGGCCGGGGTAAAGGTCTGCGTGACCAGGTGCTCCACCAGTTCCAGGGCCCCCGCGCCGGAATCACTGCGGGCCAGGGCCGTCACGCTGAGGCGGTCCTCGTAGCGCTCCAGCCACGCCGTGCGGTCGGGGGTCATGGTGGCGTACTCCGAATAGAACTTGTGGGCGCCCATAAACGAGCGGAACTGAAAGCCCAGCGCCTCGGCCCGCGCAAAGACCGCCTGCACCTCCTGCGGCGCATAGCGCGCAAACACCCCGGCGTCCCATACGCCGCGCGCCACCAGCGCGTCAATTCTGGCCTGCAGGCTGGGAAAGGCCACCATGTTGGGCCGGACCTTCTGCGAAAGGTAGCTCTCCAGCGCGGCCTGATCAAAGCTCGTGTCCACGGCCGTGCCCGAGAGCACGCGGTTATTCAGTTCGGTCCAGGGGTCCATAGCGGGGTCCTTTTGGGGGAATGAAGGTCGGTGAGCTGGGCCTGCGCGCGCAGCCACGCGGTCACCTGCGCGCGGTCGGCGGCGGTGCCCCCTTTGTTCAGGCGGGCCACCAGCGGCACGCCGTACTGGGCAGCGATCAGGGTGCCGGCCCGCGCAAAATGGGCGCCCCAGTGGTAGCTGCCGCTGGCAACCACGCCGCGCAGGCCAGCGGCGTGCTGGGCCAGAAACGCCTGGGTGCTGGCAGGCACCTGCCCCTGCCCGAAGGTGTAGGTCAGCAGCAGGTAGGGCCCGGCAGGCGCGCCGTGGCTCATACGGATTCCGTCCATTTCCGGCACATCCAGAAAAGAGCTGGATGTGCCTCCAATTCCCGGAAATCCGCATTTTTTCCCTCTCCCTCCGGTCGAAAACATTCCGTCAGGTGTGACGGAATGTTTCGGAAGCTGGATCACGTCATGCACGGGCAGGCCGCCGGCTTCACGGGCCACCGCCTGCGCAAAGCGCCGCACGTTGCCGGTCAGGGAATCAACGACCAGCTGCACGGGGCTCCAGGGCGGGCACGGCCACTGGCTGTCCCTGGTCATCCAGCGCCACCAAGGTAAAGGTGCCGGTGCAGGCCAGTTCGCGTTCGTCGGTGTACAGCGCCTCACGGAACAGTTCGACCAGCACGGTCATGCTGGTGCGCCCGGTGCGAACCACACGGGCCACGAGTTCCACCAGCGAGCCCTGCGGAATGGGGTGGCGGAACTCCATGGCGTCCAGGTGGCGGGTGACCACCTTGCGGCGGCAATACCGGGTGGCGGCGATAAAGGCGGCCGAATCCATCAGGGACAGCGCCTCACCGCCAAACAGGGTGCCGTGGTGGTTGGTGTGGCCGGGGAACACAGCGTGCGTAACGCGGGTTTCGCCGGTAAAGGGCCGCAGATGGGGTGTTAAAGCGGGCGGGGCCGAAGTGGGCAGGGCAGCGTCAGGCAAAACGACCTCGGCTGACCGCTGGGGGCAGGGTCAGCAGAACAGCGCCCCCTGGGGCCAGGGGCGGCGAAGGTGAACCTGGGCCAACGGGGGGCCGGCAGGTTGAACGGGTCAGTGATGGGGTGGCCCGGCGGGCACACACGCTCCAGGGTTAAATAGCCACGAAACCAACCACCTTGCGCTCCTGACGCGGGAGCAGAAAAAGGGCGAGAACTCCGCGAGGCGAGCGTTCGGACTGAAAACCGTGGCGCGACCGTGCCGGACTGAAAGCCCCCGGGGTGGGGACCGTGACCGGACTTCCCTCTGTTCCTGCGGAGTGTTGCCACGCGGCAACAAACGTGCCGAGTCTACAGGTTGTACCCGGGCCGGTCAAATAGGCCCGGCAGGTACAAGATCTGGACGGCAAAAGAAACGCAGCCTCTGGGCGAGAGCTGCCTTCTGTCTTCCCTGCGGCTCTGTTCTTCGGCCGTCTTCGGCTGGTCCTGCCTCATGGCTCATGGCCCAGAGCCCACGGCCCCTAGCCCCCAGCTCTTACACCTTCACAAACTCCTGCACGCCCATCACAAACATCACGGCGCCGCCCACCGGCACCTCCACCGGGTCATTCACCAGGCCCTCGTTCTGCTCGCCCATGGGCACGCTGGGGGCCACGAGGCGGGTGCGGGTGCGGCAAGTGCGCTGGACGTGGCGCTTGAGTTCGTCCAGCCGCTCATCGCTCACGCCGATCATCAGCGTGGTGTTGCCCTCGCGCAAAAAACCGCCGGTGCTGGCCAGCTTTGTGACTTCAAAGGCGTTTTGCGACAGAACGCGCACCAGGGCGGTGGCGTCGGCATCCTGAATCACGGCCAGCACAAGCTTCATGCCCCGCACAATACCAGACCGACTATTTGGGCGCCGTCAGCTGCCTGCTCCCCAATGGCAAAGCCCCCGCACAGGGGCGGGGGCAGCGGCACAGCAGGGGAATCAGGCGACGTTCTTCTTGCGCCCGGCCTTTTCGGGGGCGGCGTTCTCCTGCCCCAGGGCCTGGGTTTCTTTCAGCCGGAAAATCACCAGGCTGCCCACGAAGGTGCAGGTGATCATGCCGTGGGCGTTGAGCAGGCTCAGGGCCGCCATCACTTCTTCACGGGTCAGGCGCAACTGCTCGCTCATGTACAGGGCGCTGTCGGCGCGGCCCTCAAGGTAATCCCGGACCTTCTTGGCGTTTTCGGTCAGCGGGGTGGCCGGCACGTCGGCCAGACCGGGGTCGGCCAGACCATAGACAGCGCGGGTGCCGGTGCCGGGCAGACGGCGCACGCGGCCCTGGTCCAGCAGGCTGGCCAGCGCGGCGCGCAGGTGCGACAACGCGAGGCCCGTGGTCTTGGCCAGTTCGGTTTCAACCCACTCGGGCTTGCTTTCCAGCGCCCTCAGCACCAGCTTCTCGTTGGCGCGCCGGGTTTCTTGCAGATCTTCAAGGGTGGGGGGATTAAACATGAATGCCTCCAGGCGGACTGCGGTGCACAGCGGCGCGGGCCGCAGGGCCGCCGCAGAACAGTGGTGGGTTGGATCCGACGTCACTCGGGACAAACAGAGTGCGAAATGGTGGGTAGAACCAGGGGTCGCTTTGGCGGAAAAGATGCGCTGGTGCGCAACTTTCCTATTGTTACAGATCTTTTCTCATGTTGCATGAGCGGCGGGGGACTTGTTTTTTAGCCCTGTCCTATGAAGCGGAACAGTTTTGGACGGCGTCTAAAGGTGATCTGTGGCCTCAGGAACGCCACATCTGAACATGGCCGCAGCCGTATTTGTGCTGGTGGGGTGCCCCAAGGCCACTGGTATGACTCCGTCCTCTATGGTTCAGGCCTCCAGCTCGTGGATGTTCCGGTGATGCGGCCCCGCCCCTCTGCAGCGGAGTTGCGTGTTCCTCTGCCAGCCTCCCAGCGCTCTGCACCAGCTCTTGGCTTGGGCGGCGTGCCCAGAGGGACCTGAAAGGCGGGCAGGCCCGACCGCGCCTGTGGGTCGCCCTAGCGACGTCGCGGAACCGCAGCGAACCCACAGGCGTAAGCGCATTGAAACCACGCTTACACTGCGTGCAAGGAGACACATGCTGGAACTGCGCGACATCACCAAGACCTACGGCACGTTCACCGCCCTTCGCGGCGTGACTTTGCAGACGGGAGGCAACGAGGTCTTTGGCCTGCTGGGGCCCAACGGCGCGGGCAAAACCACCCTGCTGCGCATTCTGGCCACGCTGCTGCGCCCCGACCAGGGCACGGCGCTGCTGGCCGGGCGCGACATTCACAGTGACCCTGAAGGGGTGCGGCGGGTGGTGGGGGTGGTCAACGGCGGCATGGGGCTGCCGGCCCGGCTGACGGGGCAGGAGATCCTGCGCTCGTTTGCGGTGCTCTACGGCATGACCCGCACCCAGGCCGACGCCCGCATCGCTGAACTGGACCAGCACCTGGAGCTGGGCCGCACGCTGGGCACCCGCGCCGGCGAGTATTCCACCGGCATGAAGCAGAAGGTGGTGATTGCCCGCGCCGTGATCCACGACCCCCCGGTGCTGATTCTGGATGAGGCGGCCAGTGGCCTGGACATCTTTGCGCGGCGCACCCTGCTGGATTTTGTGCAGGCCACGCGCGCCCCCGGGCGCCTGACGATCTATTCCACCCACGTGATGAGCGAAGTCGAGGAGGTCTGTGACCGGGTGGCGGTGCTGCATGAAGGCGCGCTGCTGGCCACCGGCACCATTCCAGAGCTGCTCTCGCGCACAGGTGAGCGCACGCTGGAGCGCGCCTTTTTTGCCCTGGTGCGCCCGGAGGTGGCCCATGCGGGCTAAGGGCCTGCGCCCGGCGCTGGTGTGGCAGGTGGCCACACGCGACCTGCTGGCCACGGTGCGCGACCGCCGCACCCTGAACGCCACCATCCTCATGCCCCTGATCCTGATTCCGCTGCTGACCCTGGGCCTGCCGCTGCTGATGGGGCAGCTGGTGGGCGGGCAGCAGCAGGAGCGCCAGAAAGTGGGGGTCAGCGGCACGCTGCCGCCGGCCCTGCGCGCGGCGCTGGAACGCGACGACACCCTGCCCGACGGCACGGTGGTGCGCGCCGGGGTCCGGTTGCAGCCGGTCGCGGACCCGGTGGCGGCGGTGCAAAGCGGTGAAGTGGACGCCGCGCTGCGTCCGGTGGGCGCCCTGCCGCTGCGGGCAGGTGACGGCACAGGCACGCTGGAACTGCACGCCAAGCTGGGCAACCTGCGGGCCCAGACAGGGGCGTACAGCAAGGTCTCGGAGGTGGTGGAAGCCTACAACCGGGGGCTCGCGGTGCAGCGCCTGCAGGGGCTGGGCCTGGGCGAGCAGGTGCTGCGCGCCGTCACCCTCAAGCCCGTGGACGCCAGCACCCCGCAGGAGCAGCGCAGCGGGCAGCTGGCCTTCCTGATTCCCATGCTGATGCTGCAGTTCATTCTGTCGGGGGCCATGGCCACGGCCCTGGACGCCACGGCCGGCGAAAAGGAACGCGGCACCCTGGAAAGCCTGCTGGTATCCCCTGTGCGCCGCGCTGAAGTGGTGGCGGGCAAACTGCTGGCCACCACCCTGACCGCGCTGACCAGCGCCGCGTTCAGTGTCATTGGCTTTGTCCTCAGCGGGCTGGCGATGCGGCTGTGGCTGCAGGGGCAGCCCGAACAACAGGCCGTCATGACCCAGGGCCTGGGCGGGCAGCTGAGCCTGAGCCTGGGGAGCACCCTGACACTGCTGGGGGTGGCCCTCAGCGCGGCGCTGCTGGTCAGCGCACTGCTGATTTCGGTGGGCATTTTCGCGCGCTCGTTCAAGGAAGCGCAGACTTACGTGGCGCCGATCACGCTGTTCGTGGTGTTGCCGGCCATTTTGCTGCAGTTTGCTGACTTCCTGCAGATTGGGCTGGGGGCCTACGCCATTCCGGTGGTGGGCGGCATGATCGCCATTCTCGACGCGGTGCGCGGCGCCCCCGACGCGGCCCACGTGCTGCTCGCCATGGCGGTGAACCTGCTGGGCGCGGGCCTGCTGGCGGCCTTTGCCCTGCGCTCGTTTGGCCGTGAGGAAGTGATTTTCCGCAACTAAGTCACTCGCTGTTGATCTTGAGATCAAGCGAGCGGGCTGGAACAGCTGCGTCGCAGAGCGAGAGGCGAACAAAGTGCCTCGCACCGAGAATGGAAACGTTTCGGCGCTCTTCTGAAACGTTGAAATGGGAGGGGCGAGGTCCTTAGCCCTGCGCGGGATGGAAGGGTGGCTTGGACACCATAATCCAGGCCACCCTTTCACCGTGCCCAGTGGCGTTCATCATGGCCGCCACTTCGGCAAGAGGCGCCCCGGTCCCCTGCTCCGCGTGTGGGCTGGCACTTGGCCCATGGCCCGGCCGCGCCGCATCTCCGCAGCGCCGCCGGCCCCAGGCGCGGTTCACCCAATGTTGCGCTCACCCTGGTTGATGCCGCAGCCACTCTCTAGAATGCCCGCGCGATGAGGGCAGCGGTCCTGGCAGACATTCACGGCAACGCCGACGCCCTGCGCGCCGTGCTGGCCGATGCCAAGGCGCAGGGGGCCGAGCGGCTGATTGTCAATGGTGACGTCGTGAACCGGGGCCCGGATTCGGTGGAGGCCCTGGAGTTGCTGCTGGGCCGCCCGGACGTGACCTTTACCCTGGGCAACCACGACGATCTGCTGCGGCTGTGGCACACGCGCAGCGACGCCCTACCGCCCGACTGGTTTGCCGATCCCTTCTGGGGCGCCACCGAGTGGAGCGCGCAGGCGCTGGACCGGGCCGGGCTGCTGCACGCCAGTGCCGCGTGGCCCATGTCCACCGAACTGTGGGAACCCGGGGTGGGGCGGGTTCTGCTGGCCCACGGCACCGCCGAGCACTACCGCGAAAGCCTGAGCGAGCAGACCCCGCTGCCACGGGTGCAGGCCCTGCGTGCCCACGGTGACGGCGCTCCCTATGACGTACTGGTGGGCTCACATATCCACCGCCCGGCCCACGCACGCCTGGACGGCACCCTGGTGCTGAACACCGGGGCCGTGGGTGCCCCAGCCAACCACGACCCCCGCGCCCAGTACCTGCTGCTCACCGCCACCCCTGGCGGCTGGGTGCCCACCTTCCGCGCGGTGCCCTACGACCAGGGCGGGGTGCTGCGCCGTTTTGAAACCAGCGGCCTCCTGCGCACTGGCCTCAGCGCCGAGATTTTTCGCGAGGAATTGCGCACGGCCCGCAGCCTCTACACGCCCTACTGGGGCTGGACCGAGGAGACTGGCACCCCCCGGACAGCAGACAGCTGGGCAGCCTTCCTGAATACCCAGGCCGTGTGCAGCTGATCGAGGCTGACGACCGTGTCTCAGGCCGTTGAAGGCGCAGTGCTGAAAGCTGCCGCCCCGCCTGTTCATGTCACCTCGACCAGGCAGGGAGGAGGAAAAAGCCGTGTTCATCGAGTGGGCTCGGCTGCACTTTCGCGCCGCCGATGGCATCCGAGGCCACCTCAAAACATGGCTTCACCGAGACTACGCCGTTCGCGTTGCACAGCCGTGAGGTTACGGGGCAGCCATCGTAGTGGAATGCCGTCTGAGCCATCGTCCAGCCGACATCAGGAGCTGAACTATTCCTCTCGCTTTCTCAGCCAGGCGCTGGTCAGTGGACCTCCACATGCGCAAGCGGTAATGAGCACCTTGCCAGTGATGGGAAAGCCGGGCCTTCAGGCCCGGCTTTCTTCAAGGGAGGTTGTGTTTGGACTTATAGAAATTTAGATAATCATGCCAATCGTTAAGTGCGCAAGGGAGTGTGTCTACTGAGTTGGGGTAATTTGGACAGTTATTATACCACTCGCTGGCTTTGACACTATTGCCCGCCTGTAATTGACCCTTAACCCAGGCAATAGCATGTTCTCTGGTTGTAATGTATTCAGGAACGCGACCGCTAATTCCCAAACCCTTGTCGTAGGCAGGTGTATAATGGCCACCGTAAGCATATCCATCGAATGTATAAGTACTAACCCAGACGACTTCGTGAACCGCCATTGCACTGCCTGGATAGATACAGAAAACCTCCAAGGGTAGGTTCATTTTTGAAGATGTTCCATTTATAGTATACGTTACGTCCAGGCTGTCCTGCCTGACTCCATCGTTGCCCCATAGGAGTTGTGGACACAGAGCGTCAAATTTAATTGAGGTGGAACCTTTTGGTGCGATAGAGAATGTTAGCGGGGAGGTGATTTTAAATATGCCACCATACGCTTGTATATAGTTGGCATTATTAAGAGACACCTGCATGGCAATATTGTTGTCGTTAGTCAAATGGATTTGACCAGCGGCAGGGGGTGCTTGCAATAGGTATCCACCATACAAGGGCGCTGGATTGGTGAAACGCAAAGGTTTTGGAGCTTCCTCTTTGCATTCCACGCTCACTTTAATTAATTTAGCATCTGATGTATTTTGCGTGTTAACCCATAGGTCCAAGGAATTCGTACCGACGGTGCTACAAAGATAACTTAAGCTGGTTGTGCTTACCTCATCCTTCTGCAAGCTCCCACTCTGCGGGCTGACGCTCAAGCCGCCGCTCGGCGTGAGGGTGTAGTTCAGTACGGAGCCGGGGTCACCCACGTTGCTGATCTCGAAGCTGCCAGAAGCGGTCTGGCCGACGGGGGCGGAGATTGTCAGCTGGTCGGGGGCTTGGAGTTTGGGATTACCTAATATGCAAGTGACTTGCACTGGCACAACGTACGGAGAAGGCTTGTTCGACGCATTCGACACCAGGCTCACCGTGAATGGCACATCCTTAAGGGGCGCCGTGCAGGGGTAACTCACGGTGATGTTGCCCTCTTGCTGCGGCTGGACATCCTGCGTCGTTGTGGGGGTCACAGTCAGACCGTCAGTCGAGGTTGCGTACACGGTTAACAACTGATCGCCAATGTTGCCAAATGTAATGCTCCCACTCGCAGTTTGCCCAACAGGCGCTTGGATAGCAATGCCTGGCACATCTGAGATCAGCGTATTTCCTTCACAAGTGACCTGCACAGATGCTGTCGAAATTACTCCGGTCACGCTGTTCTGAAGGGTGGCCGTGAGCGTCCCTTGCGTCGTTAAACTCAGACACTCAACATCTATTGTTTCCGATCCTGCCTGACCTGCAGCAACACTTCCTGCGCCTGAGGTGGTCAAGCGTGTCAGGAAACCTCCATTTCCAGAGACTGTAACAGTGTAATCAAGATCAATTTGCGCGCTGGCTCTATTACTAAATGTCAGCGTTGCTGTGCCGTGCTGTTTGACCTTCAAGCGAAGGGGTTGAGGGGTCAAAGTGACCTGCTCCGCGACGGGCGGACAATTTTTCTTGGTGCAGTCGTAGACCGCTTTGGCATGTGCGGCGGCGGCATCTGCATCGCGACTTCTAGGTCCAATGGCGTTCCAGGCCTGCCCACCAATCTTCCCCATCCAGCTTAGGACTGACATGCCAGGCATGCCCTTGACCGAACCGTAAATTTCGTATGCTTTGCGAGCAGAAAACTCGGAGGCACTTGTAATAAATTTTTCGATATCGCCGGCACACGCCTCGCAGCGCCCCCTAAGAGATTGAACCCCCAAACCCTGAGCTGAGGAAGTCATCACTTCTATAACATGTGGGTCATCAAAGAAAACAGGGGCTATCCTTCTTAATAAAAGTTGTCGTTGGGGTAGCGTGCTTTCTCCTAATTCGTTCATGTACTGTAAATAGAGCCCTAGATCGACTTGCCTTCCGCTCTTCAAATTTTTAATAATGACTTTTTGATCAACACCAACCATGTATTCGATGATATTTTTAACTGTATTTGTCTTAAAGTCAAATGTGGCACTAATGAAGTTTCTTCCGGATAACTCTCGACCGAAGAGTCCATATCCGCTACCATCAAGCTGGCCTGTTATCATATTAGGATCCAGCGCAATTTTATAAGACTTAAGTTGTACATCATTGTTTAAGAGCGCTATAGCTCTATCGGAATTTAAGCCCGTATTGAAAAGATTTCTTTCAGGTACGATCTGACGTATCTGCTTCGCACTCTGCCACTCGAGCTTAACTGCACCTGAGCTGGACTTGTCACGCAAGTAGTCCAGACGAATATCGTACTTCTCCCCGGCAACGAGTTGTAGCGTGGCAGTCGCGGTCCGAGAAGCATGTTCACTTTGGTCGTTGACTAAGATTTGTCCGTTAACGAAGAGTTGAACACTCCCAGAAGAGGTGAGGAAAAAGGTGTAGATCTCTGAGTTGGCGGCGGTCAACTGACCGGTCCAGCGCACGCTGTATGTAGAAGGATCAATCCCTGTAACAGGGCGACCTGTCCCCCAGGACTTATTGATGGTTGCGTCTACCTTAGTCACGGTGGTACCGGTGAAATCGGCGTTGTTGTAGTACACACCGGTCAGGCCAATGGTGGCGGTCGCTTGACTGTTCAGGTCATCTTCGACCGCCACCTCCGCACTAGGTGCTGGAGAAGGGCTGGGGGTGTTCTGGCCACAGGCCACGAGACTGCTGGCCCCCAACAGGCCGAGCAGGGCGGTGCGCCACTGCGGGAGTTTCATTCCGAACATATGCCTCCTGATCGCGCAGGTGCGGGTCTCGCGCCTGGCATCAGGTCAGGCTATAGAACCGTTTCTTCTCATGTGGCGCAAATGTGGAATACCCCCATCACGCTGGACAGGAACTGTCCAGCTGCCTTACCGGAGGGGTCCCTTTGCTTGGAACTCTGGGGTTCGACCCTGTCCTCACCTGCTGGCCCTGGCATGCTGGCTAGCTGTGCCACAGGAGCTTAACGCCAGTACGAAGGTGGCCCCTTGCCCGCAGTGCGGGCAAGAGGCCAGACGCCGCTGGGACGTCACCCGCACCGCCCTCGACCTGCACTTGGACACACCCGCTGTGCTCCAAGTGCGGGTCAGTGTCCACCGGTGCATCCCCTGCAGCCGGTATTTCCGCGCTCAGCCCCCATTTTTGCGCAAGGGCGCCACGTACACGCAGCGGGTGTTTGACAAGGCCCTGCAAACCGTTGAAGTGGACGGTGTGCCGTTTTGCCGCACTCCCGCACGACTGGCCCGCGACTTTCAGGTCCAGCCGTCGGCCACCACGGTGCGGCGCTGGTTTCACACGCCAAGAAATGAACCGTCAGCCGCACCCCAGCACCACACCTTCAGCGGCGTGCTGTGCGTCGATGAGGTGTATCAGCGGGACAAAGCCATTCTCCTGGCGGTGGACCCGCACAGCCCAGCGCCCTTTCTGGCCACGCAGGTGATCGTGGATCACCTGCAACCCGCGCACCTGGAAGCCTTTTTCCAGCAGTTGAAATCCCAAGGCATCACCCCGCGCCAACTCGTGACGGATGAAAGCCGTTTGTATCCAGCGGTGGTCACGAAGGTCTGGCCAGAGGTTGCCCATCAGCGCTGCCTCTTCCATGTAGCCAAAAACATGCATGAGCGGCTCAGTGAAGTGCTGCGCACCTGGAGGCGCAGCTTACCCGCCCCGCCGATAAATCCCACAAAGAAGCCCTCCGTGCGGGGCCGGGCGCGCGATCAGGATTCACCACTGGCCCAGCGGAAAACCGCGGCCATTCACGAGGTGTTCCGGCTGCGGGAAGCCGGGCTGTCTCAGGGGGCCATCGTGCGCCTCACTGGGCATGGCATCAATACGGTGAAAAAGTGGCTGGCCGGTCCCCGGCCAGCGGAAGGTGCAGCAGAGGGACTGTCGAGTGAAGCCGCCAGTCCACCCCCGCCGGGATGGACGTCTTGGGCGCAGGTGGGGCAGGTGCGCAACAGCCTGATGGGGCACAAAGGCTGGCTCCTGGGGCAGGTGGCCCGATGGACAGAAGAGCAGCGTACGCGCTTTGCCGTGCTCGTGGAGTCCCCGTTAGGCGAACAGTTGCGCACGGTGCGGGCCCTGGTCGAAGGCTGGGCGGCGCTCTGGCGCCGCCCGGATGGTGCCCGCCCAACCGTGACAGAGAGTCGCCAATACTTCGACGCGTGGGTCAAGGACCCACGCTTCCAGACTGACCCCGCCCTGAGCGGCTTGGTCAAGCGTTTGGCTGGCAAGTTCGAGCACTTGGTGCCGTTTTTGAGTGAGCCAACCTGGCAGGGGACAAACAATGCCGCTGAGCGGGCGGCGCGGGCGTTTCGTCGCTGGCAGCGCCCGCACTACCGGTTGAGGACGCAACGGTCCATTGAGCGGCAGTTGGCTGGAAAAGCGGAAGTGCTGGTGCAGCCCCTGAGGCCGGCTGGACGCTGTGTCAGAGGGCGTTCCATCACGACGGCTGCGCTGTAGCCTCATAGCCGTGCAACGCGAACGGCGAAGTCTCGGCTTCACCCTATCCATCAAAAAGCCCCGCCAGAGGAGGCGGGGCCAGTGTGAAGGGTAGGTCTTAGCGCAGGGTGGGGGGGATGAGCACGGTGTCGATGGCGTAGACCACGCTGGTGCCGGCATCGGCGCGGGTGCTGACCATCCCGCCCGTGATGGTGTCACCGCTGCGTACGCCAGCGCGCAGGCCGCCGCCCGTTTCCATCATGAGGTCAATGGAGCTGCCCTCCACCGAGCGCAGCTGCGCCACGTTCAGGCCCTGGTCCACCACGCGGCCGGTGACCACGTGGTACTGCAGCACCTGGGCCAGCTTGGCGGGATCGGCCAGCAGCATGTCCAGCGTGGCCTGGGGCACCTTGGCAAAGGCGTCGTTGGTGGGGGCGAAGATGGTCACGTCGGCCGCCGTGAGGCTGGGCAGCAGGTTGGCGCGCTGGATGAGGCTCAGCAGGGTGCTGAACTGGGGCTGGCTCAGCACTTCCAGCAGGTTGGCGCCGTTTTGGGCCGGGGCCAGCGTGATGGTGGTGGTCGCCGTCGTGCTGGTCGTGGCGGTGGTGTCGGTCGTGGTCGCGTCGCCCGTGGGGGGCTGGGGCAGCACCAGATCGGGGGGCAGCAGGACCGCGCTGATGGGGTAAATGAAGCCGTTGCTGGCCTGGATGGGCGTGGTGGTCACCATGGCGTCGCCAATCATGGAGTCCGTGCCGTTCAGGGTGACGTCCAGGCTGGCGCCCTGCTCGCTGCGCAGCTGTCCGGCCTGGGTCAGCTGGGCGCCGGCCACGCGGCCACCGACCACGTGGTACAGCAGCACGGCCTTCAGGGTCTCCGGGTCGCTGGCAATCAGGGCCAGGGTGTCGGGGTCCACCGCCTCAAAGGCCTCGTTGGTGGGAGCAAAGACCGTGTATTCGTTGCTGATCAGCAGGTCGGTCAGTTCGGCGTCGCTCAGCAGGTCGCGCAGGGTGGTGAAGCGCTCATCATTGGAAATCAGGTCGTACAGGGTGTTGGTGGAAACCTCAGTGGTGGCGGTGGTCGCGCTGGTATCGGTGGTCGTTGTGGTGGTGGTCGTGGTCGTGGTGTTGGTCGTCGTATTGGTCGTGGTGGTGGTGCCCACGCTCACCGGGGTGGCCGGAATACGCAGCACGTCGACAGCGGCTGGCGCCGTGGTGGCCGGTGCTGTGGCCGCAGGTGCAGGGGCTGGGGCAGGCGTGGTCACGGTGGCGGCTGGGGCCGGCGCGGGGGCCGGGGTCATCGCAGTGTCCAAGGCGGGCATCAGCACGGTGTCAATCACGTGCACCACACCGTTGCACGCGGCGACATCCGCGCGGGTGACGGTGGCGTTGTCAATCATCACCTTGTTGCCCATCTTGGTCACCAGGAAGCTGGAACCCTGCAGGGTCTTGCCCGAGGACATGCCCATCACCTGCTTGGCGCTCACCTTGCCGGCCACAACGTGGTACAGCAGGATGTTGCGCAGCATGGTGGCGTCGTTCAGCACCATGGCCAGCGTGTCGCTGGGCAGCTTGGCGAACGCCGCGTTGGTGGGGGCAAACACCGTGTACTGCCCGCCCATCAGGGTCTGGCTCAGGCCAGCGGCCTCCACGGCGGTCGCCAGCGTGCTGAAGTTGGGGTCGCTCATGACGATCTGCGCAATGCTGCGGCAGGGCCCACTGGCAGGAGCGGCAACGGGCGCACCAGCGCCGCCGGCAAGGGCGGGCGTGGCAAGCATCAGGCTGAGCGTGACAAAGCTGGTCTGCTTCTTCATGGACATCACCTCGAAAAGAAATATTGAACTGCTGATCCGGCCCCTAATCTTCACCAAGGCGCCTGTAAAAGCAACTTTTGGAAGAATTGAGACAAGAGATGTAAATGAAAAAGACAGGGCTGTTATGGTCAATCTCATATTGAATTCATGACCTGAAGAATTTGTTGAGGATTCAGAGGGGAGGACGGTGGGGGAGGAGCGAGACGCAGGTGCGGCGGCAGAGAAATAGCTGCTGTCAGCGGGGCGACGGAGCGCGCCCGAAGAGGTTCCGTCCTAGCTGTTCAGTCACTTGGGCGTGGTTGGGGGCTGATGACCTCACCTGCTCACCCGTCGTCCTCTATTCCTCCAGCGGGACCGGCTCAAGCTGGAGAGCGCGAGCACCAGAACAACGCGGTGGAGGAAGCCCATGAGGTGACGGCCTGCCCTGAAAGGGGAGAGGAACAGGCACGCGTGGATCAGCGCAGCACAGCGCAGGCAGGTGTTGCATTCAACAGAGGCCTTTTCGCCTCGCCCAGCTTGAGCGGACCCCGCAGCGAGTCATGGTCCGCTTGGCTGTACGCTGGCACTTCAGGCAACGTGCTGGAGAGCGCAGGCGCCAAGCCGACGTGCGCTGCCCGCTTTGCCCACTCATTTGCCCACTCAGCGGCCAAAATACTCCGGCAATTCGGCTTCGGTGATCAGCACCTCGCGGGGTTTGCTGCCCTGGTGCTTGCTGACAATCTTCATGGCTTCCAGCATGTCCATCAGCTTTCCGGCCCGCGCGTGGCCCACCGAGAGGCGGCGCTGCAGGCGCGACACGCTGCCCTGGCCTTCCTCAATGCAGATCTGCGCGGCCTGCCGCAGCAGGGGATCAGAGAAATCCATGTTTGTCTTGTCGCTGCTGGGGCCGCTGGCCTCCACGCCACCCTCAAAGTCCGAGCCGTAGGCTTCCACGAAGGTGTCCTCGAACACCTGCCGGCGCAGTTCATCGGCAATGCGGGCGGATTCCACCTCGCTGATGTACGGGCCCTGCAGGCGCACCGGCTTGATCAGGCCCGGCTGGTAGAACAGCATGTCGCCCATGCCGGTCAGGCGCTCGGCGCCCAGGGCGTCCAGAATCGTGCGGCTGTCGTGGCTGCTGCTGACCGCAAAGGCAATGCGCGCAGGCACGTTCACCTTGATCAGGCTGGTCAGGATATCCACGCTGGGGCGCTGGGTCGCCAGCACGAGGTGCATGCCGGTGGCGCGCGCCATCTGGGCGAGGCGCATGATGGCCGATTCCACTTCCTTGGGGCTGGTGATCATCAGGTCGGCCAGCTCGTCAATGATGATCACGAGGTGCGGCAGTTCCGTTTCGCCCACCTGGCGCATCTTGGCGTTGAACTGCTCCAGGTTCTTGGCGCCCACCTGGCTCATCATCTTGTAGCGGCGCTCCATGTGGGCCACGGCGCCCAGCAGCACGCCCGCCGCGTCCACCGGGTTGGTGACCACGCCGCGCACCAGATGGGGAATGCCGTCGTAGGGCGTGAGTTCCACCATCTTGGGGTCAATCATCAGAAAGCGCAGTTCGGTGGGCAGGTACTTGAACAGCAGACTGGTGATCAGCGTATTCACGCACACCGATTTGCCCGAGCCCGTGGAGCCCGCCACCAGCAGGTGCGGCATCTTGGCGAGGTCGCCCACCATCAGTTCGCCGTCAATGCTCTTGCCCAGGATGATGGGCAGCTTGGCGCGGGTGTTCTTGAAGCTGGGCGCGTCGGCGGCCTGGTGGAAGGTCACGGGTTCGCGCTCGGCGTTGGGCACTTCCAGACCAATCACGCTTTTGCCGGGCACCGGGGCTTCCACGCGCACGCCGCCCACGGCCAGCGCGCGGGCAAGGTCGTTGGACAGGCCCGCAATGCGGCTGATCTTTTCGCCGGGGGCCGGCTCGATCTCGTAGCGGGTGACGGTGGGGCCCCGGGCGTAGTCCACCACGCGCGCCTGCAGGTTGAAGTGCCGCAGGGTCTCGTCAATCAGCCCCGCGCGCTGCCGCGCCGAGATGTCCAGCGCCGCCGTGTTCAGCGCAGCGGCCGGAATGGGGTCCAGCAGCCGCTCATCGGGCCGGGCCAGCGGCAGTGCCCCCTGCACCGGGCGGGGGCTGGGGTTGGGCTCGCCGGTGAAGAGGGGGAGCTGGGTGGTGGGTTTAGGGACCGTTTTCTCCGGCGCGGAGCTTTCCCAGGGGGCGGTGGGGGCAGCTGCCGGGCGGGCCGCCGAAGCAGGCGGCCCAAAGGGCAGGTCGTCGTCTTCCCAGCCGGAAAAGGGGTCCATGCCGTCCGGGGCGCCCTGGAGCAGTTCGCCCAGATCGGGGTCGGGGGTGGGCATCGGCGTGGGCACCGGGGCCGGGCGGGTGATAGCCGGGGGCCGGGGCCCAGCGGCGGGGGCAGCTCGGTCTGGGCTGGGGTCGAGGTGGGGCGTTTCCAGCGGCCGGATCTCGTCGGCTTGCTCTACCACGGGCGGCGCCACCACGGCCGCGCGCGCGCCTGCCGGGGGGCTCCACAGCGGGGCGGTGGCGGATTCGGGGCTGGGGCCAGCCACCGCGCCAGCAAAGTCACTGGTGAAGTCGAAGTCCAGGGCGGGCAGGCCGGAGACCGGCATGGTCATGGCTTCCACGCGGCGGCGCGCTTCCTCCTGGGCCTGGGCCAGCACCGCGCGCCAGCCGGCGGGGTCAATCAGGGTGCCTTCGGGGTCAGTGCTCAGGGCGTCGGCCAGCTGGGTGGCGACCTCGGTGGGGGCGCGGTCAAAGGCGGCCGTGAGTTCCGGCCAACCGCTGTAGGCGGCGGCGCGGCCCCGCCACGCCGTGACCTCGCGGGCCAGGGCGGTCCATTCCTCGCGCCGGGCCCGGTGGGCGGGCCACTCGCGGGCCAGTGCGGCGCTGTCGGCCTTGTTCAGGGCTTTTTCGGCGGCCTTGCGCTCGCGCTCCAGGCGTCCGGCCCGCACGGCGAGGCGCTGGGCCTCGGCCACCAGGGCGCGGCGCCAGCGTTCCAGGGCGCCGCACGCCTGGGTGCTGGGCAGTTCCGTGCTCAGCTCGTGGCGCCCGGCGCGGATCTCGTTGGCGGCGGCTTCACTCAGGGCGCCGGCCTCGGGGGCCTCGGCGGCCACCTCTTCGCGCAGGTCGCGCGCGGCGTTGCCCACAAAGGTGTCCAGCAGGGTGCGCCAGCCCGCCAGATCGCGTTCCAGGTTCTTCAGCCCGGCCGTGTCCAGGCCGCGCACCTCGCGCGAGGCGGCGCGCAGCTCCTGCTGCAGGTCGCGCAGGCCCGCGTCTTCGGGCCGCAGGCGGCGCAGGTCGTCCAGTTCGCGGCCCAGTGCCGAGAGGCCCTGCCGGGCTTCGGTGCGCGCCCGCGCCGATTCGCGCCCGCCCTGCCGGGCTTCCAGGGCGCCCTGCACCTGCGCCGCGCCGCCGCCCAGCAGCACGCTGGTGTGCCGGAAAAAGCCTTTGAGCAGCGTGAAGGGTGGTAGTCGCAGCATCAGCTCGGCGCCCAGGGTCAGGGTGATCAGTGGCAGCAGCGCTGAGAGCACGTTCAGCACGGCGTGCAGCGGCCCCATGACCCGCGCGGCCAGTTCGCCTGCCTGTCCGGGCTGCGCCACCTCGTGCAGCGCCAGCAGGGAGACCACCACCACTGCGCCGCCCAGCACCCGGCGGGTGAGGTTGCGCAGGTCGCGGCCCAGAAAGACCAGGGTGCCGTAGGCCACCGGCACCACCGGCAGCAGCCACGCGGCCCAGCCCAGGTTCGAGAGCAGCAGCGCCCGCGCCTGCCCCATAAACTGATCGGGGGCGGCCTCTGGCTGCGGCAGAAACACTGTCACCCCCAGAAAGATCCCCAGAGCGAACAGCACCAGGCCCAGCGCCTCTCCATCGAACTGACTGACCGGAGCGGCCCTCCTTTTCGCCTTCGCCATAGGGGGCAGTGTAGCTCAAATGGGGGGGTGTGCTTGGCGGCCAGGACGGTGTTTCGGGGGGTTGGGTTGTGAGGTGGCGCTTCCTGGGTGGCCCCACCCCCCCAGCCCCCCTACCCCAGAGGGGCAGGGGGGAGCGACGTTCGCACTGGGCAAGAGTTTCTACTGGGGTTGGCGGGTTCGCTCTATCCGTTAACGTGTCCGGCTTCGACGCCATCCGCTGGTGACGCGCAATGGCCCGCGCGCTTCGCGCACGACGGCCTCGTCTGGACCTGGGCGGTGGTGGGGCAAAGGAACTTGGCGCTGCCTAGAAGGTTTTACTTTTGAAGAGATCAAGACAAGTGCGAGATGGGGGTGGGCCTTCTAGCCCCGTCCATTTCTTTCGTGCTGGGGGGCATAATGCGGGGTATGCGCTTGCTGCTGCCGGAGGTGCTGCGCCGTGAGGTGTGGCGGCATGCCCGCGCGGAGGCGCCGCGTGAGTGTGTGGGCGTGCTGGGGGGACGGCAGGAGGGGGAGACCTGGGCGGCGCAGACGCTGTATCCACTGCCCAATATTGACCCGGCGCCGGAGCGCGCGTATCTGGCAGATCCCGGCCACCTGCTGCGGGCGTGGCGGGCCATGCAGGCCGAGGGGCTGGACCTTGTGGCCCTGTATCACAGCCACCCGCGCGGTCCGGCCGGGCCCAGCGCCACCGATCAGGCGCTGGCCGCCTATCCGGTGCCCTACCTGATTGCGGATCTCAGCACCGGCACGCTCCGGGCGTACCTGCTGCCGGGGGGGGAAGAGGTGGGGGTGGAGGAGTAGGCAGCGGTGCGCAGGAGGCAGGCAAACCGCTCCCTGTGTACCGCTGCCCGCCTCCTTACCCCAGACGCCCGATTCGCTCCAGCAGCCACCCGAAAAACGCCTCATCGCGCACGCCCATCGCCACCTGGGCGTTGGCGGGCTCATCCGTCACGCCGTACAGGTCGCACACGGTCCGGCCCAGGTTCAGGCCGGCCTGGGTTTCAATCTGTACGTTCATGGATTGCCAGTCCAGCAGTTCTGGGCGCAGGGCCGCCGCCACCGCCAGCGGGTCGTGCAGGGCGCCGCCGTTCATGCCGTAGCGGCGCTGGTACACCCCGGCGTAGAAGGTCAGCAGTTCGGCGCACACCGCCCCGGCGCGGTTGCCCAGGGCCCGCAGCGCGGCCACACGGTCTGGCGTGGCAATACACTGCATGGTGGCGTTCAGGCCTACCATCTTCAGCGGCACGCCGGCCTGAAAGACGATCTGCGCCGCGTGGGGGTCGGCCAGGGCGTTGAATTCGGCGGCGGGGGTGCGGTTGCCCTGCGCGGTGCTGCCGCCCATCCAGACGATCTCGCGGATCAGGGGCGCGATGTCCGGCGCCAGTCGCAGGGCCAGGGCCACGTTGCTCAGCGGGCCGGTGGGCACCAGCGTGACCTCGCCGGGGCGCTCGCGCACCGTGCGGATGATGAACAGGGCAGCGTGCTCGGCCTCCGGGGGACGCGCGGGCTCGGGCAGGTTCTCGGCGGGCAGGCCAGTGTCGCCATGAACGGCGGCGGCAGTGACCGCTGGCACCACCAGGGGCCGGTCGGCGCCAGGGTAGACGCGCGCCCCGGCACCCGCCTCGCCTGCCAGGGCCAGCACCACGCCCGCGTTGCGGGTGGTCAGGTCCAGGCCCACGTTGCCGTGCACGGTGGTCACGCCCAGCACCTCGGCGTCTTCGGGGCTGGCCAGGGCCAGCAGCCACGCCACGGCGTCGTCCAGGCCAGGGTCGCCGTCCAGAATCACGGGAAGGGGAACGCGGGTCATGGGGGGCAGCATAGCGAAAAGCCGGCGTCCGCCCGTCTGCGCCATCCGGCCGATGTGGGGGCCGCGCCGCCTCCCTATGGTGGAGGGCATGACCCCACCCACCAACGCCTGGGAAGTTCGCCTGGCCGCCCTGTGGCGCGCGCTGGATGGGCTGGACGAGGCCGACTTTCTGGCCCAGATGGCCGAGCTGCTGCGCGAATTGCCGTCTGAGAGCGCCGTGGCCGCGTTCGAGCAGGCCGCCGCCTTTGATTCCACCGGGCATTCCGACCGGGCCGTGCCCCTGTACCGCCGCGCCCTGAGCCTGGGCCTGACCGGCGAACGGCGGCGCCGCGCGGTAATTCAGCTCGCCAGTTCGCTGCGCAACCTGGGCCAGGCGCCTGAAAGCCTGGCGCTGCTGCGTGCCGAACGTGCGGAAGGCCCGGACCACCTGGACAGCGCCGTGGACGCCTTTCTGGCCCTGGCGCTCTCCGAGATGGGCCGCGAGCGCGAAGCCCTGGCGGTGGCCCTGCAAGCCCTGGCCCGCCACCTGCCGCGCTACCAGCGTTCGGTGACGAACTACGCCCGGGATCTGGTCGAGCCCGCGTCCTGAACCACAGATGAAGGGTGGCCTCTGTCTGGAGAGGCCGCCCCCTTCGACTCCGGCTTACTTGCCCACAAATACCGCCGTGGTCAGGGCCGGCACGGTGACGCTGGTGCCGCTGGCCTTGCTGGTTTTCACCACGGGGTCGGTGCTGGCCGCTAGCACCGGGTGCAGGCTGAGGTTCAGGCCAGCCAGCGCCGCGTCCGTCAGGGTGACGCTGGTGCCGCTGGCGTTGAACACCACCACCACGTTGCGGTAGGGGTTGGTCGGGCTCACCGCGCCGCTGAGCTTCATGGCGATCACGCCGGGGGTCTGGTTCGGGCCCACGTTCAGGAAGGTCAGGCCCTGCTGCACCTGGGCGCCCGTTTCCATGCGGAAGAGGCTGCTGGAGTAGCGCACGCGCAGCATCTCGCGGTAGTGGTCAAAGGCGCGGGTGATCTCGGCGGAGCCCGGCTTCAGGGCCGCGTTGCCCAGCAGCGGGCGGTACAGGTCCCAGTTGCCACTGTTCTTCTCGGCGGGGGGCAGGCCCTTGCCAAAGCCGTTGCTGGCGCGGGTGTAGTCCAGGGTGTTGAACCAGTCGCCGCTGTTGTAGCTGTCGGTGTCAAAGCTCTTGGAGCGCAGGATCTCGTCGCCCGCGTACGAGAAGGGCAGGCCCTGGCCCAGCAGCACCACGCTGTTGGCGATGTTCTGCATGCGGGTGCGCTGCGCCGGGGTGGCATTGGCCGGGGCTTTCAGCAGCACGGCGTCGTACAACGTCTGATTGTCGTGCGCGCTGACATAGGTGATCGCCTCGCGCGGGCTGGCGGCGTAGCCGGCCGGGGCACTGCCGTATTTCAGGTCGGCGCCCGTCACGGTCTGTCCCGCCGCGTTCGTGAAGCGGTAGTCGCGCAGGTTGCCGGTCAGGCCAATGCGGACCAGATCGGCCAGGGCCAGCGCCTTGGCCTTGTCGGCATTCACGGGCAGGCCGTTGGGCAGCACGAACGCGCCCGTGGCAAAGCCCTGTTCCTGCAGGCCGCCGAAGGGGTTGCCGCCGCGCACCGCGTCGCGCAGGCGGTCATTGAAGGTGCCAATGCCCAGGCCGTACAGGTTGAGCTGCGTGGCGTTCTTGCCCCGGGCGTTGCTGGCCACCTCGCCAAAGTCCCAGCCCTCGCCGTACAGATAGATGCTCTTGCCGTCCACGCCGTCTTTTTGCAGGGTCAGGGCGTCCAGCGCGGCGCGGGCGGCCTGCAGGTCGGCCACCATGTGGTGGCCCATCAGGTCAAAGCGGAAACCGTCCACCTTGTAGGCCCGGGCCATCAGCACCAGGGTGTCCACCATGAGTTTGCGCATCATGGCGTGTTCGGTGGCGGTGTTCGAGCAGCAGGTCGAGTTTTCTACCGCGCCATTCACGTTCAGGCGGTGGTAGTACCCGGGCACGATCTTGTCCAGCACCGACCGTTCCGCCTGCCCGCTGGACGCTGTGTGGTTGAACACCACGTCCTGCACCACGCGCAGGCCCATGCCGTTCAGGGCCGCCACCATGCGGCGGTATTCCAGCGTGCGCTGGTCCGGGTTCACGGCGTAGCTGCCTTCAGGGACCATGTAGTGGTAGGGGTCGTAGCCCCAGTTGTAGGCGTCCTGGTCCTTGACGGCGTTCACGGCCTTTTGCTGCTCGTCGCTGTTGGGCGCAAACCTGCTCAGGTCGCCGGGGGTCTTCCACTGCCCCTTGTCCTCGTTGATGGTGGCAATGTCGAAGGTGGGCAGCAGGTGGACCGCTTTCAGGCCTGCGTCGGCCAGGGCTTTCAGGTGCTTGTTACCGTTACTGCCGGGCAGGGTAAAGGCGAGGTAGGTGCCGCGCTGGGCCGCCGGCACGCTGGCATCGGCGGCGCTGAAGTCGCGCAGGTGCAGTTCGTAGAAGCTGAGGTCCGACGCGCTGCGCAGCGCGGGCTTTTTCAGCGCGTCCCAGCCCTGGGGCTTCTGGGCGGCGTCGTTCAGGTCCACCATGACGCTGCGGGTGCTGTTGCGCGTCAGGGCCACCGAGTAGGGGTCAGTCACGAGGTTCGTTTCGATCTTGCCAGTACTGGGCGCAAAGACCTTGACCTCATAGCGGTACTGGGCGCCCTTCCAGGCAGCCGTCCCCTTGGCGGTCCACACGCCCTGCGCGTCGCGGGTCATGGGCACGGTGGTTTCCGCATTGCCCGAGGTGCTCAGGCGCAGCTTCACGTCCTGCGCGGTGGGGGCCCACAGGCGCACCGTGGGCACGCTGCCCTGCCACGTCACGCCCAGCGGGCCGCTGTAGGTGTACAGATCGTCCAGCGCCCAGGCGGTCTGCACGCCGGTGGCGTCCAGCACCGTGCCGTCGGGCAGCACGCTGGAGACCGCCAGCTGTCCGCGCAGGGCCTCGGGGATGCGGGCGCGGTCCTCGGCCCGCACGCGCAGCAGGGCGTAGTTGGCCAGATAGGGCGCTTTGGCCTTCAGGGCCGCGTTCAGGCCGCCGTCCACGGGTTCCAGGGTCAGGCTGTCGCCGCCGTCCACCCCCGCCGCCGTCAGCTTCAGGCCCGCGTCCTTCGCCGCATGCAGGGTCAGGAAGGCGCCGGGCTGCACCAGTTCCGGCTTCACAGCAATCAGGTCGCGCGACAGCATGATCGCCTGCGCCCGCATCAGGTCGCCCACCTGGCGCACGCTGGTATCAGGGCGGGTGGTGTACACCTCGGGCTTACCGCTGACCACCCAGGCCTGGTTGCCCCTGTCGGCGGTCAGGGTCATGTCGGGGCCGGGGTCTTTCTCGTCGCCCTTGTGCACGATAAAGCCCAGTTTCTTCCAGTCGGTTTTCATCGGCACGTCCCAGTACACGCCAAACGAGTTGGTGCCCGTCTGGGCCAGCGGCTTGCTCCACTCCACCGCCGCCGTGGTGTCTTCCCAGGCGTGCAGGCCCCAGCCGTCGTACTTGCCGTCCGGGCGGAAGTAATTGATGCGGGCAAAGCCGGCGGGCACGGGCGGGTCACTCAGGGCGGCGGGGGCACCGTAGGCGAACTCGGCCTTGCCACTGGTCACCGTCACTTCACGCCCCTTGGAGAGGTCGGCGAACATATCGGCACCGGGGTCCTTCTCGTCGCCCTTGTGCACGATAAAGCCCACCTTCGCGGCGCCAGCTTTCAGCGGCACGTCCCAGTAGGCGCCGCCCGCGTCCATGCCCGTGGGGGCCAGCGGCTTGGCCCATTCCACCTGGGCGGTGGTGTCTTCCCACACATGCAGGCCCCAGCCGTCGTACTTGCCGTCGGGGCGCACGTAGCGCACGCGCAGCACATTCTGGGGAATGGGAGTGTTTCCAGTGGCGGCTGTGGTGGCCGGAGCGGCGGGCGCAGAGGGTGTAGCAGGCGCCGCCTGCGCCACAGGCTGTTTTGTGGCGTCCACGTTTAGCGCCGCGCCCTTGGCGTAGGCCACGTTCGTACTCCCAGATTTCAGGAACAGTTCGCGGCCCTTATTCAGGTCAAACCACAGATCGGCGCCGGGGTCCTTGTCGTCGCCCTTGTGGACGATAAAGCCCACCTTCTGCGCGCCCGGCTTCAGGGGAATGTCGTAGTACGCGCCCCAGTCGTCTTTGCCGCTCTGGGTCAGCGGTTTGGTCCATTCCACCGTGGCCGTGGTGTCCTCCCACACATGCAGGCCCCAGCCGGCATAGTTGCCATCTGCACGCTGGTAATGCACGCGCGCGGTGTTGGCCGGCAAGGCACTTTGCGCCGCTGCTAGAGCAGCCAGCGCGACCGTTAGCAGGGTCGCCATTTTTTTCATGTTGAGAGAATTGTAGCGGTTCCAAAGAGCAGGTCAGCCTATGAAAACTAATCAAGAGAGGCGAGGGGCCGCCCCCGAGCCTGGGGCCCCGTGAGCAGGTCAGCCTATGAAAACTAATCAAGAGAGGCGAGGGGCCGCCCCTGCGGACCCGTTGAGGCTGAGGGCAAAGTGTCCCTACCAGGCGCCCAGGAATGGCCGAAGGCCAAAGGGCAGTCTGCTCTTAACGCCCTCCACACCCGCGCCCTGCCGCCCATGCCTACCCTGCCCCCATGACTGGACGCCACAGCGACGAAAGCCCAACCCGCCCCGAGGAACACCACAGCCACAGCGACGCCGAGAGCCTGCGCCACGTGCCGCACCACATCAGCGGCGTGCGGCAGGACAGCCCCGGCACCCAAGACATTGGGGTAGAGCACGGCGAGCCCAACCGCCAGAAGGACCCCGACAACGACCGGACGAACGACGGCTAAAACAGAAAAAAGCGGGGTCGGGCATATGCACGCCCGGCCCCGCTGTCTGACCGCTTACGGCACCACTTGCCGGCCCTGCGGGCCATAGTCGGCCAGTACCGCCTGGGCCACGGCCCCGGCATGACCGTCGCGCACCAGCGCCACCACCGCGCCGCCAAAACCTGCGCCGGTCATGCGGGCGCCGTACACGCGTGGGTGGCCTTGCAGGGCCGCCACCAGTTCGTCCACGCGGGGGTGGCTCACGGCGTAGTCGTCGCGCAGGCTGGCGTGGCTGGCGTTCATCAGGGTGCCAAAGCGCACCTCGTCCACCCCGTCTTCCACGGCGGCCAGCACGCGGGCATTTTCGGTGACCACATGGCGGGCCCGCTCGCGCAGCGGTGAGGGCAGGGCGTCCAGCGCCGCCACGTCCGTCACGTCGCGCAGCTGGGGCACGCCCAGCAGGCGGGCGGCTTCTTCCACCTGCGCGCGGCGTTCGTTGTAGCCGCTTTCGGCCAGCTGGCGCGGCACGCCGCTGTCCAGCACCAGCACCTGCGTGCCGGCCGGCAGCGGCAGGGTGCGGCGCTCCAGGCTGCGGGTGTCCAGCAGCAGCAGGGTGTGTTCGTCGGCCACGCTGCTGGCCATCTGGTCCATGATCCCGCACTGCACGCCCACGTAGTCGTGTTCCACGCGCTGGGCGATCAGGGCAATGCGTTCGTCGTCGGCCGTCAGGTCGCCCAGGAGGCGCAGGGCGCGCAGCACCGCCACCTCCAGCGCCGCGCTGCTGCTGAGCCCCGCGCCCATGGGCACGTTGGACGTGACATGCACGTTCAGCCCGCCAGTCGCGCCGCCCAGCGCCAGGGCCCCGGCCACGTAGCGGGCAAACGGCGCCTGGGCGTTTTCACCCACTGGGAACGTGGCGTGCTGGTCCAGATCGGCGGCGTACACATGGTGCTCGGCGGTGCCGTTGCGCCCCACGGTCACCGTGGTGACCTGCGGAATGGCCGTGGGCAGCACGAAGCCCCCCTGGTAATCGGTGTGTTCGCCCAGCAGGTTCACGCGGCCCGGCGCCTGGGCGCTCAGCTCGGGGGGTTGGCCAAAGGTGGCCTCAAAAGTGGTCATAGGGCGGCTCCAGCGTCGGGGTTCACCGCGCGCAGTTCGGCGGCGGCGGTTTCGGGAAACTTGTCGTTGGCGAACTCGCCCGCGCCCTGCTCGGTGCCGGCCAGATACTTCATGCGGCCCGGCGCGCGCAGGTACGGGTACAGTTCAATGTGCAGCGGAAAGGCCGGGTGCGGCCCATCCAGCGGCGCCTGATGCACCGTGAGCAGGTACGGCATGCGCACCCCAAACAGGCCGTCCAGCCGCAGCAGGGTGTCTTTGAGCACCCGCGCGAAGGCCGCGCGCTCGGGGGCCGTCAGGTCGGCCAGCAGGCCCACCGGCCGGGCCGGCACAATCCAGGTTTCAAAGGAGTAGCGCGCAAAGGGCGGCACCACGCTCAGGGCCGCGCCGCCGTCCAGCACCACCCGCTCGCCGCTCTCCCGCTCCTGGGCCACAAAGTCGGCCAGCCAGGGGCGGCCGTGCTCGGCGTGGTAGGCCTCGGCCTGCGCCAGCATGCGCGCCTGCACGGGCGGAATATGGTCGTAGGCGTAGATCTGCCCGTGGGGGTGGTGCAGGGTGACGCCCACCTCCACCCCCCGGTTTTCAAAGCACAGCACACTCTGGATGCGCCCGGTGGCGCCCAGGCGCGCGGTGCGGTCGGCCCACACCGAGAGCAGCAGGTCCAGCTGCGCTTCACTCAGGTCGGCCAGGCGGCCCCGGGCGTCCTGGCTGAACACCACGACCTCGCACGCGCCCACCCCCGCGCGGGTCTGCGCCGGGCCGCCTTCGGGATCCGGCGCCCCCAGGCTGAGGCTGGGAAAGCGGTTGTCGAACACCGCAATGTCGTACTCGCCGGTGGGCAACTCGGTGGGGTGTTCGGGGTCGGTGGTGGGGGCCAGCGGGTTGTATTCGGGCGGCGGCAGAAAGGTGCGGTTCAGGCGGTGGGCGGCGTACATCACCCACTCGCCGCGCAGGGGGTGCCAGCGCAGGACCGGCCGCGCGTCCACCGGCTCCGGGCTGGGGCTGGGAATCGCGCCCGTCACCCTCACCGGGCGCAGGCCATAGAGCGTCAGCGCGCGGCCATCGGGCTTGGTGAAATTGGCGGCGTACAGGGCCGTGGGGGACGGAATGGGGTCAGCCATGTGAGCCTTCACGGTACGAGTGTGGGCGCAGCCCCGCCGCCGTGGTGTCGGTTAGGTTAAAGGTGCCGCGCGAAAAATGAGTGGTGGCCCCACCAAAACTCTGAGAAAGCGTGATCGGGCGGTCCGGCGTGCTCACAGTGAGGCAGCGGCGCAGCAGGGCGAGGCCCGCGTCGTCGAGCAACTCAATGGGGTCGCTGCTGGCGCGCAGGCCGCCTATCACGTCCAGCATCCCGGCCACGGCCTCCCGCTCGTCGTGGCCCAGCAGGCTGAGTTCGCGGCGGCAGATCGCCACGTCCGGGTCGGGCTGATACCAGGGGTGCTGGTACCAGCGCGACAGCGCCGTGTGCAGCGCGTTGCGGGCGCTGGGGCCGGTGGCGTCGCCCAGCCACACGCGGCGCGACTCCTCATCCCAGAAGGGCGCCACGTCCGGGCCGGTGCGCATGGCGTCCACCAGGCCAATGCTCTGGGCCAGCGGGGCGCCGCAGCCCAGCAGGAAGGCGTCCGGGCCGGCGCCGTCGCGCAGGGCCTGCAGGCCCATGCGGTAGGCCTGCGCGCGCCCCACCTCGGGGTCGTGCCGCACGCCGGGCAGCGCCGCGCCGTACAGGAAATCCAGCTTCAGGTAGGTGTAGCCCCAGCCGCGCGCGGTGGCTGCCAATTCGCGCAGCCACGCCAGTACCTCGGGGTGGGTGGTGTCCAGCGCAAAGTACGGCCCGCCCCAGTTGTGGCCCACCGGCAGCGGCTGGCCGCCTTCGCCGCGCAGCATCCAGTCCGGGTGCTCAGCAAACAGGCGCGAGGTGGGCGAGGCCAGAAACGGCGCCAGCCACAGGCCCGGGGTGTAGCCCAGGGCCTGCAGGGGGGCGGGCAAGTCGCGGGCGTGGCCGCCGAAGTGCGCGCTGGGCTCGGTCCAGTCGCCCAGGTCGGCCTGAAAGCCGTCGTCCAGCTGAAACACGTCGAAGGGCAGCCCCGCCGCCCTGGCCCGGCGGGCGTTGTCCAGCATGGCCTCCAGGGTGACGGCGCGGTAGTACGAGTACCACGAGCACCACACCCGCAGCGGCGTAGGCGTGCGCGCGTGCATGGCCTGTCCCAGATCGGCGGCGCGCGCTTCGAGGGTGGCGATCACATCCCGGGTGTCCTCCCAGTGCAGGGGAACCTCGGGGCCTTCCAGGGCGCAGGTGACGGTGATGTGGTCGCCGTGCGCGCGAGCCTCCCACTGAATGAAGGTCTGGGTGGCGTCCCCGGCCATGCCCACCCAGCCGCTGCCGTCCGGGCGCACCAGCGCCAGCATGGTGTGACTGCGCCACACGCCCGCCTGACCGCTGGGCAGAAAGCCGGGGTCGTGGCCCTGTTCGTGGCGCCAGCGCATCAGGGGCACGGCCTGGGTGTCCGTGAGGGGCCGCAGTTCGGCCTCGCTCCACGACTGAAACCCGCTGACCAGCACGCGCACTTCGGCGGGATTCACGTTCAGGGTCCATTCACGCATGGTCGGCCTCCGGCAGCACCTGAAAGCTCACGGGGAGCAGGGTCTGGCCGTTCCACTCGGCAGGCGTAGGGTTCCAGTTCTGCACCAGCACCCGCCCCGCCCGGCGGCTAAGGCGCACGCCCTCGGGCAGCGGGGTGACGGGCACGCCCGCCTCGCTTACCACCTCGGCCAGCACCGCGCGGATCAGGGCCTCGCTGTGCGCGCCAATGACAGTGGCGGTGCCGTGGCGAACCACGGCGGCTTCGCCGTCCAGCGGCCCGCCCGCGTAGGTGGCGAGCACCTGCGCGCCGGTGGGCCGGTAACTTTCTGCCCAGGTGTGGGCCTCAAAGGTGGTGTCCAGTCCCGTCACGCCCTGGGTCAGCCCCGGCCGCAGCGAGTCGTACAGCGACAGCCGCGCGCCCAGCAACTCTGCAAGGGGGCCCGGTTGCCCGGTGACCCAGGTGCCACCGCCCGGGGTGCGAAAGGCCGTGCGCGGCCCGCAGACCAGCGCCGCGCCCGCTTGAACCGCCGCCGCCCAGTGCCCGGCCCGCTCGTCACTCACCAGTGTGACCGCCGGGGCCACCACCACCGCGTAGCCGCTCAGGTCGGCGTCCGGGTGCACCACGTCCACATCTACCCCCAGCGACCGCAGCGCCGAGTAGTAGGTCACGGTCTGGCCCCAGTACGTCAGGCCCGCTGTGTGCGGCTGGGCGTCGTACAGCCACAGGCTCTCGTAGTCGTGCAGCAGGGCCACCCGCGCGGGCACCGGCCCCAGTGGAAACTGCGCCTGCTCCAGCGCCCCCACCTCCGCGTGCCCCGGGCTGGGCGTTTCGTCGTGCCGCAGCAGCCCCGAATGCATGACCTCCTGCGCCATCGTCGCCGCCCGCCAGCGGAAGTAGCTCACCACGTCGGCCCCATGCGCCCACGCCTGCGCCGTCCACAGCGCCGTGGCGCCGGGCGCCGGCTGCGCGTTGTAGGGCGCCCAGTTGACCGGGCCGCACTGCTGTTCCATGACCCAGAAGCCCGGTGAGTGGTGAGTGGGCAGTGGTGAGTGGTCTGGCGCTGTTTCCACTTCCCACTTCCCACTTCCCACAACCCCCCGGTACAGATCATGGTTAAACCCCACCAGATCCGGGTGCCCGGTGCGGGCGTAGTGGGTTTTCAGCGCCTCGTTCACGCCGGGGGGGGCAAAGAATTCCAGCATGCCGGTGGGGTAGTTGTCCCAGCTGGCAAAATCCAGGCCGCGCGCCACCTCGTAGTGGTCGAAGCCGGACTCGAAGATCATGAAATTGTGCGTGATGAAACGGCCCGGCGACAGCTCGCGCAGCAGGGCCACCTGCTCGGCCTGGAACTGGGCAATCAGGCCCGAGGCGAAGCGGGCGTAGTCCAGCAGATGGGCGGGATTGGGCTCGGTCACGGTGAGGATGGGGGGCTTAATCTGCGCCCAGTCGCTGTACTCCATGCTCCAGAACACGTTGCCCCAGGCGTCGTTCAGGGCGTCCAGGGTGCCGTACTTGGCCTGCAGCCACGCTGGAAACTGCTCGGCACTGGCGCCGCCATACGAGCGGCTGGTGGCGTGGCAGCCGAATTCGTTGTCGGTCTGCCAGCCGGTCACGGCGGGATGCCGGCCGTAGCGCTCGGCCAGCGCGCGGGTGATGCGCCGCGAGTGCTCGCGGTACACCGGCGAGGCGAAATCGTAGTGCCGCCGCGAGCCAAATTCGCGCACGCGGCCCTGGGCGTCCACCGCCAGCATCTCCGGGTGGGCGCGCACCAGCCACGCGGGCGGGGTGGCGGTGGGGGTGCACAGGACAATCTTCAGGCCAGCGGCGGCGTAGGTCTCGACCGCTTCATCCAGCCACGCCCATTCGTAGTGGCCGGGGGCGGGCTCCAGGCGGCTCCAGGCAAATTCGGCCAGGCGCACATACGACAGGCCCAGGGCCCGCTGCTGCGCGGCGTAGGGGGCCCAGCGGTCCTGGGGGACGTGTTCGGGATAGTCACAACTGCCAAGCAGCAGGTGAGACGGGAGGTCAGGGGCAGTCATGCAGGGGTGTCCTTAAAAGTGAGAAGGGAGGGGCGCTCAGGAGTGGCTGACCTCGCTCACCCCCTCCCAGCCTCCCCCCTGAAGGGGGAAGAGTGAAGGATCGTGAATCGCGTCAGGCAGGTCTGAAGGTGTCCAGCAGGAAATGCGGCGGCTGAGATTTTGTCCATCAACTTTCAACCATCTACTATTCCCCCTCAGCCATCACCCTTTCACCGCGCCGGTCGCCAGCCCGCCCTGCCAGTAACGCCCCAGGGTCAGGAACGCGGCCACCAGGGGAATGATGCTGACCAGGGCGCCCAGCACGATCACGGTGTAAATGGGTTCCTGGCCGCTGGTGCTGCTGGTCTGGTTCCACACGCTCAGGCCCAGGGTCAGGGGAAACAGGTCGTCGCGGCTGACCGCCACCAGCGGCAGGAAGAAGTTGTTCCAGGCGCCCACGAACGAAAACAGACCCACCGTCACCAGGCCGCCCTGTACCAGCGGCAGGCCCAGGCGCTGGAAGATGGTCCATTCGCCCGCGCCGTCAATGCGCGCGGCTTCCATCAGTTCCTTGGGAAACCCGGCGTCCCAGAACAGCCGCATCAGGTACAGGCCAAACGGATTGACCAGCCCCGGCAGAATCACTGCCCAGTAGGTGTTCAGCAGGCCCAGCTTCTGCATCATCAGAAACAGGGGCAGCACCAGCGCGGTGCCCGGCACCATGATGGTCACCAGAATCAGCGCAAACAGCGCGTTCTTGCCCCGGAAGGTGTAGGCCGAAAAGGCGTAGCCGGCCAGGGCGCTGACCAGTACGCTGCCCAGCGCCGTGGCCCCGGCATACACGAACGAGTTCAGCAGCCAGCGCCGGAAAATCCCGTCCTGGCGCGTGAGGAGGGTCTGCATATTCTCGGCGAGGTGGCTGGGGCTGGCAAACCACAGCCCAAAGGTGGAAAACAGCTGCCCGTTGTCCTTGAACATGGTCACAATGACCCACCACAGCGGCAGCAGGGCGTACACCGCGAACAGCGTGAGGGCCAGCAGTTGCAGCGGCGTGAAGCGGGCGCGGGCGCTCACAGGTCACCTCCCCGGCGGGTAAAGCGCAGAAAGACGGCGCTCAGCAGCAGGGTGAACAGGGCCAGCAGAATCGCCAGCGTGGCCGCGTAGCTGAAGTTGCCGTCGCGCGTGGCGACCAGATACAGGTAGGTGTTCGGCGTGATGTTGTCCGGCACGTAGCCCAGCGGCCGGATCACGAACGGCTCGCTGAAAATCTGCATGGTGCCAATGATCGAAAAGATCAGCACCAGCAGCAGGCTGGGTTTGAGCAGCGGCAGCTTGATAAAGCGCGTGAGGTTCCAGCCGTCGGCGCCGTCAATGCGCGCGGCCTCGTACAGGTCGCTGGGGATGTTCTGCAGCGCGGCGTACAGGGTGATCATGTTGTAGCCGGTCCAGGTCCAGGTGACGATGTTGGCAATGCTCCAGAGCACCACATCGCTGCCCAGAAAGTCGAACGAACGCCCGGTGATCTGGTTGAACGGCGAGAGGTTCTTGGAATACAGGTAGCCCCACAAGAGGCCCGCAATGACGCTGGGAATGGTGTAGGGCAGGTAAAAGGCGGTGCGGAAAAAGCCCTGCAGGCGCCCCCGGCTGGCGTCCAGCGCCAGGGCCAGCGCGGTGGCGAGCACAATCATCAGCGGAATCTGCACGGCCGCAAATTTCAGGATGTTCAGCAGGCTGGCCAGGAAATCACTGTCCTGAAAGGCCCGCACGTAGTTGGTCAGGCCACCAAACACTTCTTTGGCGGGGCCAAAACCTGCGCGCTTTTTAATGAACAGGCTCAGGTATCCGGCGTACAGCACCGGGGCCACGTAAAAGGCGGCAAACAGCACCAGAAATGGGCTCAGAAACAGCCACGGTACAGCGCGCGGCGGTTTCATAGGGTCTCGGGTCCTCTTGCGGGCAACAGCGGTTCAGGCCAGCCGAAGCCAGCAGGAGAAGCGGATTTCAGGCGGGGCATGAACACCCCGGTTCGGTTCCGAGGTGTCCATGAAACAGGCAGCATCTGGTTCATAGGGTCCCCGGGGGGGCAGCGTGAGTCATAGGCACCTTCTCTCAAGGCGGGGGGCGCAGGACTGTTGCGCGCGTCCTGCGCCCCCCGGGTCTGGCGCTCAGCGCACGTCGTAGCCCTGTTTCTTGGCCTCGGCCAGCGTTTCGCGCTGCCACGCGTCCAGCGCCTGGTCGGGGGTCAGGCGGCCCTTGAGCATCAGGTCCATCTGCTTGTTGAAGTTGTCGTTGGCGAAGGGGAACCACGGCGCCCACTGGAAGTTCACGTTCACGCCCCGGCTGGCGCGGGCGTATACCGCGCTGATGTCCTGGCCGCCGAAGAACTTGCTAGGGTTCTTGGTCTTGTCTTTCAGCACGGCGAAGTCCAGCCCGGCGTCGCTGGCGGGGAAGAGACCGCCGTTGACCCAGTTGTTGGAAATGGCGCTCTGCGACAGGTTCAGCCACAGGCTAAAGAGCATGGCGGCTTCCTTGTTCTTGCTCTGGGCGGTGACCACGTTCGAGCTGCCGCCCCAGTTGCCAGAGCGCACGGTGCTCCCGGCGGTCCACTGCGGCAGGTTGGCCGCGCGCCACTGCCCGGCGGTCTTGTCTTTCAGGCTGCCTGCGTAGCCGCCCGGCCCCCAGGCCGCTTCCATGTTGCTCAGGACCTTGCCGGCGCCCACGGCGTTCCAGTAGTCACTGGTAAAGGCGTTCAGGGTGCCAACGTGGCCCTTCTTGATCATGCCGTACCAGTAGTTCAGGACCTTCTTGGCGGTGGGGTTGTTCAGGGTCTGCACCCAGCGGTCGCCGTCGCGCTTGAAGAACTGCGCGCCGTCGGCCCAGGCCAGCGCCATGAACCACGGGGCATAGGTGGCGTAGAAGTTGCCCAGCTTCACCTGCCCGCCGCTCTTGGTGTACACCGTGGCGGCGGCTTTTTCGTACTCGGCCCAGGTGCGGGGCACGCTCACGCCGTACTTTTTCAGCCCGGCGTCGTTGTAGACCATCGCAAAGGGGCCGGTGTCCTGCGGAATGGCGAACACCGCCTTGCCGTCGGGGCTCACCTGTCCCCAGGTCCAGGGCACAAAGTATTTCCTGTAATTGTTCGCGCCCAGGGTGCTCAGGTCGGTCAGGCCGCCCGTGTCCACGAAGGCGGGCAGAAAGCCGTACTCAATCTGCGCCACGTCCGGCGCGCCGGTGCCGGCCTTCAGGGTGGTCAGCAGCTTGGTGTAGGTCTGCGGGCCGCCGCCCAGGTTGGTCACCTTCACGTCAATGTTCGGGTACGCCTTTTCAAAGGCCTGCACGGTCTTGTCCAGGCCGGGCACCCAGGACCAGACTTCCAGCGTCACCTTGCCGCTGGGCGCCTTGGGAAAGGCTGGATCGGCGGCCAGGGCAGAGCCAGCCAGCAGGGCAGTCAGGGCGGTCATCAGCACTTTGTTCATAGGTCCTCCGGGTGGGAAGAGAAGGGGTGCGGGGGTTTGGGGGGCTTGGGTCAGGGGGCTCAGACGAGGTGCAACTCGCGCACCGCGCCGCCCAGGCCCGGGGGGGGTTCGGGGCCCCGGCGGTTGGTGATCAGCGCCGAGACGCCGCCAATAGGTGCAATGTGCGCGCGGCTCACCTGCCCCAGCTTGCTGTGGTCGGCCACCACCACCACCTCCCGGGCCTGGGCCACCATCAGGCGTTTGACCTCGGCTTCCTCGTGGTTGGCGTTGGTGACGCCGTGTTCGGGGTGCACGCCGTTGCAGCCCAGAAACAGGCGGTCGGCGTGAATGTGTTTCAGGACGTCCAGCGCGTAGGGGCTGACCAGCGAGTGCTGCAGCGGGCGCAGCGTGCCGCCCGTGACGATCACCCGCACGCCGCTGAGGCGTTCCAGTTCCAGGGCGATGTTCAGGCCGTTGGTGACCACGGTGACCCCCTGCAGCGTGGGCGACAGGGCGCGGGCGACCTCGGTGGTGGTGCTGCCCACATCCAGAAAGACCGTTTCACCGTCGCGCACCAGGGCCGCCGCCGCGCGGCCGATGCGGCGTTTGGCGGCGCTGTGCTCGTGCCGCGTCTGTTCGAGTGGCGACTCGCGGCGCAGTTCCAGTGGCGGGCGCACGCTGCCCCGGGTGCGGCGCACCTGCCCCGCTTCGGCCAGGGCTTTCAGGTCGCTGCGCACCGTGACTTCCGAAACGCCCAGCAGTTTCGAAAGTTCCGCAACGGGCAATTCGCCGTGGCGATGAACAAGCGAGAGAATCTCGCTTCTGCGCGATTCGATCAAGGAGGCCCCCAAAGAAGTGAGTTTCGTTACTTACGAATCTTATGTTGAAAAGTTTTTCACCGTCAAGCCCTGGGTATGGAGAGGAGGGGAGCGTGGGCGTGGCGTGCTGGGGCTGCGAGAAGGCCCAGGGCCGCCCTTGCGCCGTGTTTGGAAGCGTGCCCAACGGGAGGAGGGCTGGTCGGCGGGGCCGGGTTTTTTCCTCTGGACGCGGAGAGATTGGGCGGCGTTGATCGTCGTGAAGCCAAGGGGAGGTGCAGGCTGGTGGCCTGACCGTGCAGGTTGCATGTGCCTTCCATCGCGGCGTGGGGCCTGCTGTGATGCACTGCCCCTCAATGGTCATCAGAGCAGAGGGCTTCCGCCTCCCGCTCTTCAGATTCCCAGGCATGCTTGCTTCAGCTGGGAAAACATCGGACCTGTCGTGCTGCCGGTGTGCCGCTGATCGGGCCCGCTGATCCCACCAGCCTGCCAACACACGAAAAGCGCCGGAAAGCGGCTGGGCTTTCCGGCGCGGTTGAGAACTGGGGCTTAGCGCACGTCCACCAGTTCCACGTCAAAGATCAGCGTGGCGCCGCCGGGAATCACGCCGGGTACGCCCGCTGCGCCGTAGCCCAGGTGGGCAGGAATGGTCAGTTTGGCCTTGTCGCCCACGCGCAGCTGCGCAATGCCCTGGTCCCAGCCCTGAATCACGTAGCCCACGCCCAGCGGGAACTCAATCGGTTCGCCCCGGTCGCGGCTGCTGTCGAACTTCTGGCCGTTTTCCAGCGTGCCGGTGTAGTGCACCCGCACCATCTTGCCGGTCTGGGCGGGGGCGCCGTGGCCCTCATGGTATTTCTCGACTTTCAGTCCACCTGCGTCAGCGGTCATGCGCGACAGGGTAACGGCTGAGCTGGGGCGCCGTCACGTCGCCGGTTCACTCTGAAGTGACCATGAAGCCAGTTCGGGCCTGAGGCGCCGGCCTTGGCAGGTCCGGGCAAGGCAGCACAAGGCCCGCTGCCACGTTGGGAACCTGCCAGGAGGCGCTGGGGCTGGGCCGTCCGTTCGCTCGCCCCGGTGGCTAGACAACTGCGCCTGTCTGCCCGGCCCCCACCAGAGGCGCTACCCTGGGCGGTCGTGGCCGACCGTTCCTCCTCTTCTGGCTGGCGGGCATGGGTGCTGGGGGGCCTTTTGCCTGTCTACCTGCTCACCACCTTCGGGTTCACGCTGGCGCGGGTGCGCGGCGATTCCATGCAGCCCACCCTGCACAGCGGCGACGCCCTGCTGCTGCTGAAATATCCGCGCTGGCTGCATGCCGCTGGCCTGTGGCGCAGCTATCCCCACCGGGGCGACCTGCTGGTGTTCAAGGCGCCGCAGGACAGCGGTTACGCCTATGAAACGGTGTACGGCCTGCGTCACCGCCCGTACAACATCAAGCGGGTGGTGGGCCTGCCCGGCGACACCGTGGCTGTTCAGGACGGCCGCGTGGTGGTGAATGGCAAGGTGCTGGCCGAAAGCTACGCCAGCGAAGGTTTCGTGCAAGATCAGGCCGCCCAGCGCGTGCCCCCGGGCAAGGTGTGGGTGCTGGGCGACAACCGCCGCCTGGGCGAAAGCCTGGACAGCCGCGCCTACGGCTTCGTGGCCCTGCGGGACGTGGCTGGGCCAGCCAACCTGCGCCTGTGGCCCCACCCGGGGCTGATGAACCGCTGACGGCTGAGCGGTGATCGTGCCCATCTGCCCTGGGGTCAGCACTCACCTTGGCCTGCTACGGTGCGCCCCATGAAGGTTGTTGCCGCGCTTGGTCTTGCCACACTCCTCTCGCCCCTGGCCCAGGCCCAGACCCTGGTGCCGTTCAGCGATCCCCAACTGCCCTTTACCGTCAGCCTGCCCAAAGGCTGGCTGGGCGCCGACTTTCAGGACGGCACCAGCGGCGTAAGCCTGGTGTCGGCCAAGGCGCCGCCCGCCACCATGATCCGCCTGCTGTTCACGCCCAGGAACGGCACGTCGCCCACCCCGGCGGGCGAGTTCCAGAAGTTCGAGGCGGGGATCAAGGGCACCGGCGCCACCCCCAAGCAGACCAGCAGCCGCGCGGTCAGCTACGGCGGCGTGAGCGGTGTGGAGCGCCAGTACGCCGTGACCCACCCCAAGGGGCAACTCACCATGCGGGTGTGGTACGGCGTGGGGGCCAAGAACCTGTATTCGTTCCAGATGACCGATACGCCCGCCCGCTTTGCCCAGGCCAGCGCGCTGTTCAGCAAGGTGCTGGCCAGCGTGCGCTTCAAGCGATGAGACGGGTGCCGGCAGCGGGCGGCCTGCGCGCCGGGCTTCTGGCCCTGGCCTTGCTGGCGTCTGGGGCGCAGGCCAACGAACGCCTGCCCGTCACCGACGTGCGCTTCTCGGCGGGCGCCGAGCGGGTGCTGGCCGTGGTGAGTGGCGAGCGCGATGGCAGCGGGTTTGGCTACGCGGCCCTCACGGTGCTGTCCACGGGCAGCGGGGCGGTGCTGGGCAGCCGCACCGTGGAGGACAAAAACGCCACCGCCGCCCAGGCGCGCCAGACCTTGCTGTCGTCCAGTCAGAGCCTGCTGGGCCGGCTGGGGCTGCTGGGCCGGGTGCCCAGTGTGCCCCGCTATCAGCGCGCGTATCCCACGCCGTACCCGCGCTGGGAAGACGGGGTGCGCCCCGGGGCCGCGCAGGTGACCCCGGTGCGCCTCTGGAGCCGCGCGGTGCCGGTCAGCCTGAAGGTGGTGCCGCTGCCAGCCTCGGCTTGCGCCGAGCCCGATCTGCTGCTGCCGGGCGAACGCCCCGCCGGCTTCGAGCTGCGGGTGAATGGGCAACTCGTGCGGCGCGAGCTGGCCGCCGGGGGCCGCTGCGCCTCGCGCTACAGCCTGGAGCGGGTAGATGTGCAGGGGAACCGCGCCCTGCTGACCGTACGCGCCTACGCCATGGGCTTTGAAGGCCCCGACGCCCTGCCGGTGTTCGTGGCGGTGACGTTACGGTAAGACGAACTGCGGTTCATTTCTGGACCATCAAGTCCTACCCTGACTGGCCCCCACCTTCTGTTCCTTTCAAGTCCAAGGACCGGATATCGGTCCCTGGTTCTGCAGGTTTCTCTGCTGAGGAAGATTCCTGCACACCTGGCGCAACGTTTTGGAAGACGGGTAAAGCCGGTAGAAGGGGCGGCGGCCCCACCCGCTTGCAACATGGCAGAGGGCCCCAGGTGTGGGGCCCTTGTATGCGGATCAACAGTTTTACGGTGCCTGTGCCGCCCAGCCTTACAGCGTTCCTGCCACCTGTCCCAGCAGCGCCCGCGCGGCGTCCAGCTCTTCGCGGTTGATGCTGTGGCCCAGGCCCGGCAGCACGCGGGCGTCCACGGCGGCGCCGCGTGCGCGCAGGTGCTCGGCGGTGTCGGTAAAGCGCCCCAGTGGAATGTGGCTGTCGTGGGGGTCCACGCCCATAAACACCGGCAGGCCCCCCAGGTCGCCCGTGCGGTCCAGGGTGATCAGGCCGCCGCTGAAGGCCACCACGGCGCCGGGACGCTGGGCCGCGCGGCTGGCGTATTCCAGCGCCAGACAGGCCCCCTGGCTAAAGCCCGCCAGCACCACGCGATCGGCGGGAATACCGTGCTCGGCGAGGTGGGCAAAAACCGCGTCCACCGTCGCCAGGGCCTCGTCCAGCTGCGGCTGGTTCTGCTCCACCGGGGCCAGGAAGGAGTGCGGATACCACGTGTTCCCCGGCGCCTGCGGGGCCAGATACGCAAAGGCGCTGAGGTTGAATTCGCGCTCCAGGCTCAGGATGTCCTGCGCCGCGCCGCCCCGGCCATGCAGCAGCACCGCCGCCACGCGGGCCTCGCCCAGGGGGCGGCCGGCGGTCAGCACGTTCACGCCGGGGGCCTCGGCCGGGGCAGGTGCCGCGCCGCCCAGGGGCCGGGTGCCCAGCGTCACGCCGTATTCGGGGCTGCGCAGCTGGGGCAGATGGGCTTCAATCTGCGGGCGCTGCGCCTCGTACCACGCCGGCAGTTTCAGGTGGCGGCCCAGTTCGGCCACCGGCTCATCGCTGGGAAAGCCCGGGGCGTCGGTGGCAATCTCGAACAGCACGCCGTTCGGTTCGCGGAAATAGATGGAATGGAAATACTGCCGGTCCTGCACGGGCGTGGGCCGGTAGCCAGCGGCGTCCAGCGCCGAGAGGTACGCGGCCTGTTCGGCGTCGTCCCGCGTGCGCAGGGCCACATGGTGCACGCTGCCCGCGCCAAAGTGCCCGCGTGCCAGCCCCGGGCGCTCCACCATGTCCACGTACAGGCCCACGCCCGCGCCACTGCCCTGAAAGCGGGTGCGGGGCGAAGCGGTGGCGGGGTCGGCCTCGGTGCCGTGCTCGGTGAAGCCCAGTTGCCCGGCCAGCAGCGCGCGCACCGGGGCCACGTCCCGCACCCAGGCCGTCACGCTGTGAAAGCCGCGCAGGGCGTGTTCGGCGGGCACCGGCGAGGCGGGCCAGGGCTCAACGGCGGCGCCGTCCTCAAAGACCAGTTCGGTGGTCGTGCCGTCGGGGTCCTCGAAGACCAGCACCTCCTGCCCAAAGCGCCGCTGCAGCGTGGCGGGAAAGCCCGCGCTGTGCAGCCGCTCTGCCCAGTAGGCGCGGGAAGCCAGGGGCGCGCTGTAGGCCACCGCCACCACCTCGCCGCTGCCGCGCGTGCCCCGGCGGGCGCCCGGCCAGGGAAAATGGGTCATGACCGTGCCGGGTTGCCCGGTCTGGTCGCCGTAGTACAGGTGATAGGTGCCGGGATCGTCGAAATTCACCGTGACCTTCACCAGCCGCTGCCCCAGCACCCCCGTGTAGAAATCCACGTTGCGCTGCGGATCGCTGGCCATGATGGTGACGTGGTGCAGGCCCTGAACAGGGGTGGTGCCGGGCGGTGTGGTCATGCGGCCATATTACTTAATGTTAAGCGATTCTGGGTGAGAGACAGAGAAGGGGCGCGGGTCATTCGCGCCTCCCTACCGCCGCCCCGTCCGTTCGGCCCCGGCCACTTCATCGCCCTGGGCCTGCAGCGCGCGGCCCAATTTGCGCGTCAGGCGGCTCAGCTGGGCGGTTTCCTCTGGCGTCAGGACGCTGAACACATCCCGAATGCCCTGCACGTGGCGCGGCAGGATACGCTCAATGAGCTTCTGGCCGGCCGGGGTCAGCGACACGCGCATGATGCGGCGGTCGTGGGGGTCGCGGTCACGCCGCACCAGCCCGTCGCGCTCCAGATTGTCAATCACCATGGTCAGGTTGCCGCTGGAGCGCAGGATTTTCTCGGCCAGTTGCCGCTGGCTCAGGGGCCCCAGGTGGTACACGGCCTCAATCACCCCAAACTGGCTGATGGTCAGGCCGTATTCGGCCAGGTGCCGGTTGGCGCTGACCTCCACCGCGTGGGCCGCGCGCCACAGCTTCACGTACGCGTCGAGCGCCGCGCGGTCATCGGGAGAGCCAGCGTAACGGTTGGGCATGGGGCCTATGCTCCGGGTGGGTCTTCATGAAGTCAAGGTGACGCGCCGTGCAGCTGGGGGGCTGCTCTCCCTGTCCGGCGGGCGTGGACGATCTAGGCGCCGCTGACGGGCCGCGCGCGGTGTTCCTCGGTGGCGAGGCGAATGCAGGTGGCCACGGCGCGCATGGCCTCGTACACCTCCTCAACGGGGGGCCGGGTGGGGGCCAGGCGGATGTTGCGGTTGTGGGGGTCCTGGCCGCCGGGGTAGGTGGCGCCCGCCGGGGTGAGGCTCACGCCCGCCGCTTCGGCCAGGGCCACCACGCGCGCCGCCACCGGCTCGGCGGTGTCCAGGCCGATAAAGTAGCCGCCCCGGGGGGTGGTCCAGGTGGCGTACTCACCGCTCCCTCCCAGTTCGGCGCGCAGCACTTCGTCTACCGCGCGGAATTTCGGGGCAATCAGCGCGGCGTGCTGCGCCATCAGGCCTTCCAGGCCGCCCGGGTAACCCTGCAGGAATTTCACATGCCGGGCCTGCTCCAGCTTGTTGGGCCCAATGCTCTGGGCGTTCAGGTACCTGGACAGCCAGCGCACGTTGTCCTCGCTGGTGCCCACAAAGCCCAGCCCCGCGCCCGCAAAGGTGACCTTGCTGGTGCTGGCAAACACAAAGGCGCGGTCCGGGTGGCCCGCGTCGCGGCACAGGGCCACGAAGTTCACGGGGGTGTCCTGCTCGGCCGGGTCGGGGGAGAGGTGGTGGGCGCGGTAGGCGTCGTCGGCCAGGATCGTGAAGTCGGGGGCCGCCGCGTTCAGACCGGCCAGACGGCGGGCCTTCTCGGCGCTGATGGTTTCGCCGCCCGGATTGGAGTAGGTGGGCACGAACAGCAGGCCCTTGACGGCCGGGTCCGCCGCCAGGGCTTCAATGGCATCTACGTCGGGGCCGTCGGGCTGCATGTCCACCGGCAGCAGCTCAAAGCCCAGCGTCTGCAGCAGCAGGAAATGGCGGTCATAGCCCGGCGTGGTCACGATCATTTTGGGCCGCTGGCCCGCCCAGGGCTGGCCGCCGCGCCCGTGCAGCAGGGCGAAGGTCAGCACGTACCCCTGCAGTTCCAGGCTGGCGTTGTTCCACACCACCATGTTTTCCGGCTTCAGGTCCAGGTACTGCCCAAAGAGCGCCCGCGCGGACGGCAGCCCAGTCACGCCGCCGGGGTAGTTGCGCAGGTCCAGGCCGTCCATGTGGGTGTCGGCCGGGCCCAGCACCCCCAGCAGGTCGTTGCTGAGGTCAAAGTCGGCGTCGGCGGGCTGGCCGCGCTGCATGTTCAGCTTCAGCCCTTTGCGCTTCACCGCGTCGTAGGCCGCCTGCGCCTGGGCCAGGGCCGAGCCGGGGGTCGCCTGCACGTCACTCGTCATGGCCTTACCCTACCCGGCGGCCAGGGGGCAGGCGCGCGGCGTGTCTACCAGAGTCGGCCTGATGCATTGAAAGCAGTGGTTTGCCACAGCCGTTTGGTTCAAATCACGCGAGCAGGGGAGGGGTGGCCGTTTGGGCGAAGTAACCACTGTGGCGATGGGGCCCAGTCCGTCACCCCAAGGCAGCCCTCCAGGCGCAGAGAGAACCTCTTGGCCCTCTTCCCAAGAAGTTGGCGGAAGGGGCAGTCTCCGTATTACACTTCGGCCGGCCTGCGCGCAGGCTCTCTTTTTTCCGGCCGCCTTTTTCCCGACCTCGCCTCCCCGTCCGCGTCCCACCCAACAGGAGAACCCACAATGCAGTACGTCGTGCACCGCCCCCGCGTGGGCGTCTTTATTGACACCCAGAACCTCTACCACTCGGCCCGCGACCTGCTGGAGCGCACGGTCAACTTTGAAACCATCCTGAAGTGCGCCACCGACGGCCGCGAACTGGTCCACGCCATCAGCTACACCGTGGAGCGCGAGAACGAGGCCACCGCGCGGCCCTTTATCTATAAACTTTCCACGCTGGGCTTCAAGGTGCGGCGCATGAACCTGACCCTGCACCACGTCACCGACGGCGGTAAGGCCATCTACGAGGGCAACTGGGACATGGGCATCGTGGCCGACATGGTGCGCCTGATGGACCACCTTGATATCATTGTGCTGGGCAGCGGCGACGGGGACTTTACCGACATCGTGGAGGTGCTGCAGGAGCGCGGCAAGCGCGTGGAGGTGATCGCTTTCCGCGAACACACCGCCCAGAAGCTGGTGGACGCCGCCGACCGCTTTACCCACCTGCCCGACATTGAGCATGCCCTGATGCCCGCCCGCGCCCCTCGGGGCGGCAAAGCGGAGGAGTGAGGCGTGGCCGCCTCTTATCCCCAGGACAGCACCCACGCGGCCCCCGACAGCGCCGACGCGGTGCTGGCGCGGCTGCACTTTGAGCTACCCGAGGACCGCATTGCCCAGACCGGCGCCCAGCCGCGCGACGCCAGCCGCCTGATGGTGGTGGGTGAGCCGCTGGAGCACCGCATTTTCCGCGAGCTGCCCAGCCTGCTGCGCCCCGGCGACCTGCTGGTGTTCAACGAAAGCCGCGTGATTCCGGCGCGCGTGATGGCCCGCAAGCCCGTGGACGCCGCTGGTTTTGGTGGCGGACAGGTGGAAGTGCTGCTGCTGCGCGAGGAAGAGAACAACGTGTGGAGCGCCTACCTGAAGCCCGCCAAGCGCGCAGGCAAGGAATTGTGGCTGGGCGGCGCGCCGGGGCAGGGCCACCGCGCCGAGGTGGTGGGCACCCTGGACGACGGCGCGCGGCTGCTGCGCTTTGACCACGACATCAAGCCTCACCTGGACGAGATTGGCCGCCTGCCCCTGCCCCCCTACATTCAGGCGGGCGACAGCGACGAAACGTGGCGCGAGCGCTACCAGACGGTGTATGCCCGCACCCCCGGCAGCGTGGCGGCGCCCACGGCGGGGCTGCACTTCACCCCGGAACTGCTGGCGCAGCTGGACGCCCTAGGCGTGGAGCGCGCGCACGTCACCCTGCATGTGGGGGCCGGCACCTTCAAGCCCATCACGGGCGCGGTGGCCGACCATGTGATGCACGCCGAGCGCTACGCGGTGAGCGAGGACACCGCCCGCGCCATCAACCGCGCCCGCGCCGAGGGCCGCCGGGTGGTGGCGGTGGGCACCACCACCGTGCGCACCCTGGAAAGCGCCTGGAACGGCCACGAGGTGGTGCCCGGCGAGGACGAAACCCGCATTTTCATCACCCCGGGGACCGTGGTGCAGGTGCCGGACCTGCTGATCACCAACCTACACCTGCCCGGCAGCACCCTATTGCTGCTGGTGACCGCCTTTGCCGGCGAAAAGCGCATCCGCGCCGCCTACGACGCCGCGCTGCAGGAGGGCTACCGGTTCTACTCGCTGGGGGACGCGATGCTGCTGGAGAACAGGAAGTGGGCAGTGGGCAGTGGGGTGTAGGGGCCAACGCTCTATGCACTCGCCACAGCTGGTTTTTCCACTTCCTACTGCCCACTGCCCACTTCCCTGACCAGCGTCACCAACGCCGCTTCCCGCACGAACCCCAGCCGCCCGTTGATGCCCAGCATGGGGCGGTTGATCGCGTGGTTGCCGGTGCGCGAGTGGGTGAAGCCGCGTGCCAGGGCGGCGCGGGCGGCGGCCAGTTTCAGCGCTAGGCCCAGCCCCCGGCCGCGCCACGCGGGCAGCACGCCGGTCAGGCCGTTGTGCAGCATGCCGGGGTGCGTGGGCACTGGCTGGGCCAGCTGGCTGGTGCCGATCCACTCGCCGTCCGGGCCCAGGGCGATCATCAGGCCGCGCGGGTCCGGGTTCAGGGCGGCCATGCGGGTGCGCCACAGCTCGTAGGGCCAGACCACAATCGGCTCGCGGCTGGGCACGTCACTCAGCAGGGCGTGAATCAGGGCGTAGTGGCGCTCTGGTTCACCGTCCCAACCGCCCAGGTCGCTGAGGGGGTGAATGGTCACGCCGCCGGCCAGGGCCCGCGCTTCTTCCGTCGCATAGGCGGCGAAATCCAGGGTGCGCAGGTCCAGGGTGCTCAGCCACATCCGGTCGAATTCGCGCCAGCCCTGGGCCAGCAAAAACCCGTGGTCCCACCAGTGTTCCCGCACCCGCGTCACGGCCGTGTGGGCGCCCGCCTGGGCCAGCGTGGTCAGCCCGCGCCGCAGCAGCTCACCTGCCAGCCCGGGGTCTGGTTCGGCGGTGGTCACAGTCAGGTCCAGCCAGCCCTCGTGGGCGTCCATGCGCGGCACACCCGTCTGCACGGCGCCCACAGCCGTCCTGCCCACAAAGGCCCCCTCGCGGGTGAAATGCTCGTCGCCCTGGCGCCCGGCAGCGATCCGGGCCAGGTCGTCCTCGCTCACTGGGTGGTCGGGGTGGGCCTGCGAGAGCAACTCGGCGTAAGCCCGGTCGGGCAGCGGCGCAAAGGTCAGGGGTTCAGGGCGCTCCATACAGGAAGAAAGCACGGCGCTGCTCCGCCGTCACCCCGCCAGGATGCTTAGGCGCCGCGCCTGCCGGGGCGCCTATACTGGCCGGTGATGACGCAAACCATGTCGGCGGCGACCGACGCGAGCAGCAATCCGCTGCTGAACGTCGGCTTTCGCATTCCCTTTGACCAGATCCGGCCCGAGCATGCCGAGGGCGCCGTGGACACGCTGCTGGCCCAGACCCGTGAGCGCATGGAGCACCTCGCCGCCGCAGGCGAGCGCGGCTTTGCCGACTTCATGGACGATCTGGACCGCCTGACCGAGGGGCTGAACACGGTCACGACCATCGTGGGCCACCTGGACAGCGTGTGCAGCACGGACGGCTGGCACGAGGCCAAGATGGCGATTCTGCCCAAGGTCAGCGAGTTCTACACCGCCCTGAGCCTGCACGAGGGCCTGTACGCCGCCGCCAAGGCCTTTGCGGCCACCGAGGCGGGGCAGGCCCTGGACCCGGTGCGCGCCCGGCACCTGAAGCTCACCATTGAGGAGTTTCAGCGCGAGGGCGCCGAACTGCAGGGCGAGGCCAGGGCCCGCCTGACCGACCTGAACACCCGGCTGGCCCAGGTGACCAGCGAATTCGGCAAGAACGTGCTGGACGCCACCGCCGCCTACGAACTCTACGTGGGCCCCGAGCGTCTGGGCGGCGTGCCGCTGCGCGTGCAGGAGGCCACTGCCCGCGACGCCGAAGCCAAGGGCCAGGGCGGCCAGCACCGCCTGACCCTGCACGCCCCGGTGCTGGTGCCGGTCATGACCTACGCCGATGACCAGGAACTGCGCCGCGAACTGTGGGAAGCCAGCGCCCGCCTGGGCGTGGAAGAGGGCCGCGACAACCGCCCCCTGATCCGCGAGATTCTGAAACTGCGCCGCGAGAAAGCCGAGCTGCTGGGCTTTGAGAACTTTGCCGACTACGTGCTGCAAGACCGCATGGCGGGTAGCGGCGCGCGCGCCCTGGCCTTCGAGCGCGATCTGGACGCCCGCACCCGCCCCGCCTTCGAGCGCGAGAACACCGAACTGGACGCTTTCTACCGCCAGCAGGCCGGGGCAGACGCCCCCGCGCTGGCCCCCTGGGACGTGGGCTACTGGGCCGAAAAGCAGCGTCAGGCCAAGTACGACTTTGACGAGGAAGCCCTGCGCCCCTACTTCGCGCTGGACCGCGTGCTGGCTGGCCTGTTTGAAATTACCCGCCGCATCTTTGGCATCACCGTGACCGAGGATCAGGCGCCCGCGTGGCACCCCGAAGTGCGCTACTACGCCATTCACGATGAAGCGGGCACCCACCTCGCCAGCTTCTACACCGACTGGTTCCCGCGCGACAGCAAGCGCGGCGGCGCCTGGATGAATGCCTTCATCACCGGCGGCCCCCGCGAAGACGGCGTCGAGCCCCACCTGGGGCTGATGTGCGGCAACATGACGCCCCCCAACGGCGACACCCCGGCCCTGCTGTCTATCCGCGAGGTGGAAACGGTGTTCCAAGAGTTCGGCCACCTGCTGCACCACGCGCTGTCCAGCGTGCCGGTGCGCAGCCTGAGCGGCACCCAGGTCCCCTGGGATTTCGTGGAGCTGCCCAGCCAGATCATGGAGAACTGGGTCATGGAGCGCGAGGCCCTGGACCTGTTTGCCCGCCATTACCAGACCGGCGAGGCCATTCCCGACGATCTGTTTGCCCGCATGGTCGCGGCGCGCAACTACCGTGCGGCCAGCGCCGCCATGCGCCAGTACTCGTTTGGCCTGACCGACCTGTCACTGCACGTGGAGTTTGACCCCACAGGCGAGGCCGATCCTATCACCTACGCCCGCGACATCATGGCCACGTTCTCGCCCACGCCGCTGCCCGAAACCTACGCCATGATCGCCTCGTTCAACCACCTGTTCAGCAACCCCGTGGGCTACGGCGCCGGCTACTACTCCTACAAGTGGGCCGAGGTGCTCGACGCCGACGCCTTCAGCCGCTTTGCCCAGGAAGGCATCTTCAACCGTGAAACCGGGCGCGCCTTCGTGCAGAGCATCCTCAGCCGGGGCAACAGCGCCGACCCCGCCGAGCTGTACCGTGAATTCATGGGCCGCGACCCCGACGCCGACGCCCTGCTGCGCCGCAGCGGTCTCCTCCCCGCCTGACCCTGAGCGTGATGTGAACAGAGGCTGTGCCGCGAGGCGCAGCCTTTTTTAGTGCTGGGAAGGGGAAAGATTTGGCTGTGCCCTGGGCGGGGCGCTGATGAAAACAGGGGCCACTGCTGAAGCCGAGGTCCAGGGGATTTCAGGACGTTCGGTAGAGGAGACGTTCCAACCGGGCTCGTGCGAAGTCCCTCTCCTTGTGCAAAGCTGCCTGCGTCCCACCCGGCCGCTGGGCAAGCTGGCCCCGTTCCCGGTCAACGCGAAGCACCAAGCACGCCCGTGCCAGTAGCCTCTGTCCTGGTGCCTGCAGGGCGGGTGCAAGCGGGCCGGGTGTCAGGCGAACAGCCTTCTGCCTGAGCGCCTGTGCTTTGCGACACTCGGATGCGGCACGCCTGCCCAGCCTCTCGCCGCTCCACTGCGTACGGCCTCTCATGCTTGCGGAATTTTTCTCATGCTCCTCCATGAACGTGGGTTAAGATTCCCTCACATGCTGAACGTGACCCCCCAGCGGCTGCTGGGCACGCTGGCGGCCCTCGTGGCGCTGGCAACGCCCGCTGCAGCCCAGACCACGGCCGAAAGCCAGCTTGTCTCGCGCCTGAACGAGGTGCGTTCCCAGGGGGTCAGCTGCCCCGGCAGCGGCAAACGGCCGGTGGCGGGCCGGTTAACGTACACCCCGGCGCTGGCGGCCGCCGCGCGGCAACAGGCGGCGTACATGAGCGCTACCGGGCGCATCAGCCACACCGGGGCCGGGGGCAGCACCCCGCGCGTGCGCGCGGCCAGCACCGGGGTCAATGCGGTCAGTGTGACCGAGATCATCTTCATGGGCAGCGGCGTAAACCCCGAAAGCGCGGTCCGCTGGTGGCTGAATTCCCCGGTGCACTGCTTCTGGATGAATGAGGGCCGCTACACCAATGTGGGCGCCGCCGTGGTCCAGGGGTCGCGCGGCACCGCTTACGTGATGGTCCTGAGCAGCCAGCCGCGTTAACGGCAGAGCCAGCAGGGGACAGGCCATGAGCGACTCAACCGTGTTGCTGGCCGCGTTTCCTACGGGTGGTGGGGGGCACTCGACCTCGGCTCCACCCCTCCCTCCCTCCGTTTCTCAGCGGGGATAGGGAGTTGCTCACGGCACAGGGGCCCGTTTCTCATCGGGCTTAGGTGGGCCTCGCCGCGCTGTCATGTCGGGGCGGGGGACGCGGGCCTACAGTGGCGGTATGGCCGCGCCCACCCTGCCCACTGGCTCTGTGCCCTCTTCTGCGCTGGCCAGCAGCGCCGGGCGGGTGACCCCGGCCAGCGGGCGCCTGACTGCCCTGGACGCCTTTCGTGGCCTGACGGTCATGCTGATGCTGCTGGTGAACAACGTGGCGCTGGGGAGTGCCACCCCCGCGCAGCTTCAGCACGCGCCTTTTGGCGGCCTGACCCTGACCGATCTGGTGTTTCCGTGGTTCCTGCTGTGTGCCGGGGCGGCCCTGCCGTTCTCGCTGGCCGCCATGACCCGCGCGGGCCTGACAGGCGGGGCGCGCCTGCGCCGAGTGCTGGAACGGGCCGCGCTGCTGTACCTGCTGGGGGCCTTTGTGAGCAGTGTGACCGCCCACCGCCTCACCCTGGGGCTGGGCGTGCTGCAACTGATTGCCCTGGCCACGCTGTGCGGGGCGCTGCTGGCCCCCCTGCGCGCGCGCACCCAGGCGCTGGTGGCGCTGCTGCTGCTGGCGCTGTACGCCGCGTTCCTGACCGTGGGCACCCACCCGGCGGGCACCGGCATTCTGGACGAACTGCGTAACCCTGTGCAGGCGGTCAACGACCAGTGGCTCTCGCCGCTGGGGCTGCGTGGGTTGCTGTCGGTGATTCCCACCACCGCGCTGGTGCTGCTGGGCGCCCTGGCCGCCCGCCCCCTGGCCACGCGCGAGCCCCGGCAGATCTGGGCCCTGTTGCCCGTGGGGGTGGGGCTCGCGGCGCTGGGTGTCGCCTGGGCCTCGCTGGGTGGGCCGCCCCTGAGCAAGACGCTGTGGACCCCGCCGTACATCTTCACCTGCGCGGGGCTGGGCATGCTGGGCCTGCTGATCTGCTGGCTGTTGGCGGATTCGGGCCGGGTGCGCGGGGGTGCCGCGGTGCTGGCGCCGCTGACCATTCCGGGGCGCAACGCCCTGGTGGCCTATGTGCTGCCCATTCTGGTCAAGGTGTGGATTCTGCAAGACTGGCTGGTGGGCTGGACCGGGCGGGCGCAGCCCATGGGCGCCGCGCTGCTGACCCTGGCGCAGCGGCACCTGGGGCCGGTGGGCGGGGGGTGGACCTATACAGGGGCCTACCTGCTGGCGGTCTGGCTGGGGCTGGCGTACCTTGCCCGGCGTGGCTTGATTCTGAAACTCTAGTGGGTGGAGGTGGTGGGCACAGGGTGGCCGCTTGAAGGCAGGAAGCGGCAGAGGATGGATGGGGCGCCCGCTACAGCGTGGGGTGCCGTTCAGCGTTAGAAAGACCGGGGCCGCGTGCCCCAAAGAGGTAACCTCATGTTTGGACGTTCTCGGTGGTTTCCCGTACTGGCGGCCTCGCTGGCACTGACTTCCCCCCCGGTGGCCCTGGCGGCGGCCCCCGTGGCCCCGCCCGCACCTGCCGATCTGCGTCTGGGCAGCCCGGCGCTGCGGGCCCTGACCGCCGAGTCCTACGCGCGCGCAGGCCTGCAGGGCGATTTCGGCGCGTGGCTGGCCGAGGCCTACCGCCGCTCGTCGGTGCGGCTGGAGGGCGCCGCCACCCTGGACGCGGCGCTGACCGCCCGCCGCGCCCGCCTGCAGGCCGCCAGCGGTGCCGAGCGCGAGCGCCTCGCCCTGGACACGGCGGCCTGGGCCCACCGCTTTCTCAAGGCGGCTATTCCCCGCTTCAGCCTGGAGCGCGGCTTTGAATTTGCCAGCGTGGTTCAATACGGCGAGCGCCAGTGCCTGCTACAAAGCACCCTGCTGGCCGGGCTGCTGCAGGGCACGGGCCTGCGCGCCGGGCTGGTGATGGTCTGGAAAAGCCAGACCGGGCAGGAAAGCAACCTGGGCCATGTGACCAGCGTGCTGCGCCTGCCGGGCGGCGACGTGCAGGTGGACGCCAGCGAGCCCACCCCGTTTGCGCGCCACCAGGGCCTGCTGGGCTGGGTGGCGGGCGGCTGGCGGTTCGTGGCGCCGCAGTTTCAGGGCGACCGCATGGTGGCCTACCGCCTGCAGGGCGCGGCGGGCGAGGTCAAGCCCGAGCAGTTCGGCACCCTGAGCCTGGGGTATCTGCGCTCGCAGTACGACTACTACCGCGCCGAGCGGACGCCGGGCGGCGTGCTGGGCACCGGCACCGGCCGCGCCACGCCACAGGGCCTGGCCACCAGTGAGGCCCTGCTGCGCCGCGCCCTGCGCGAGGAACCGCGCAACGCCCTGGCTGCCGGCGTGCTGGGCACGGTGCTGCGTAAGCTGGGCCGCACGGCCCAGGCCCGCGCCCAGTACCGCGCCGCTGGCGCGCTGTACGCCGCGCAGGGCCACACGCCCGCCGGGGTACAGGCGAACGTGGCCTGGGCCGGACAGACCCGGGACACTGCGGAGACCCGGTGAGGGGAGGGCGCCGCTGGGCCCTCCTCGGCGTGCTGCTGGCCGGACTGCTGGTCCCGGCCCACGCTGCACCCCCACTGCCTGGGCAGGTGCAGCCGGTGGCCCCGGGCACCCGTCCGGCCCCCGCGCTGCCCACCCTGACCCTGGTGCCCCCCGTGCCCGAGGTGCAGAGTGTGCATGTGCTGGGCAACGGGTTTATCACCGTGGCCCACGCAGTGATCACGCTAAACGCGGCGCGCCATGATCAGGCGCGCGCGCTGTCGGCGCTGGTGGCGGCGCGGGTGCTGGCCGCCCGCCCGGACCTGAGCGAGGTGGACCTGAGCGTGTACGACGCCGGCACCTACGCCGGTTTCGGGGGCCCGCTGCCCCTGCTGACCGCCAGCGTACCGCGCACCCGCCTGGCCGATTTTCAGGCGTGGACCGCCGGGCGCGCGGCCTACGAGCGCCAGTGGGTGAATCCGGGCCCCAGCGCCCTGCCCACCGAGCGCGACCCGGACCGCGTGCCCGAGGCCAGCCCCGCCCTGGTGCCCGGCGAAGCGGCCCCCCGCGCAGCGGCGGCCAGCCGGGCGCAGGTGACCGCCACCACGGCCCTGGTGGCCGGGGGCGTCCACGGCGGCCTGCTGTACCGGGGCCGCCGGGACGCGTCGAATGTGGCCGCCCTGACCTTCGACGACGCGCCGCATCCCCTCTACGAGCCGCTGCTGCTGGACCTGCTGCGGCGCAGCGGCATGCACGCCACCTTTTTCGTGATTGGCCGCAATGCCCAGGCCTATCCGTACTTCGTGCGCGACATGGTGGCCCAGGGCCACGAGGTGGGTAACCACACCTACCACCATGTGCGCTTGCCGCCCCTGTCGCCGGGCGCGGCGCGCGACGAACTGCAGTGGGCCAACACGCTCCTGAGCAGCCTGACGGGCCGCCCAGTGCGGTACTTTCGCCCGCCGGGGGGCGACTACACGCCCACCACGCTGGCGGTGGCGCGCTCCCTGGGCCTGACCACGGTGTTCTGGACCAACGACCCCGGCGACTTCCAGAACCCTGGCGATCAGGTGTTGCAGGCCCGCTACCAGCAGCACCTGCGCCCCGGCGGCATTGTGCTGCTGCACGACAACGCCCCCGAGATGCTGGACGTTCTGCGCGACTTCCTGCGCTACGCCCGCGCCCGGGGTGTCACCCTGACCACGGTGGGCGGCCTGCCCAAGTAGGGCGGGGCGCAGGTGTGTGGAGGGGCGTCCGCCCGCCAAGCCCATGACGCCGGGTTGTCACCGGCACTGGGCGGGCGCCCAGGCAGACCAAACGCCCGTTAGGTGTTGTGCCGTACACTGTCTGGCAATGAACAAGGTGTACTCAGACGCTCGGGCGGCCCTGGCCGATGTGGTGCGCGACGGTCAGACCATTGCGGTGGGGGGCTTCGGGCTGTGCGGCATTCCCGAACAGCTGATCCTGGCCCTGCGCGAGACCGGGGCCCGGGACCTGACCGCCGTGAGCAACAACGCGGGCGTGGACGGCTGGGGCCTGGGGCTGCTGCTGGAAACCCGCCAGATCCGCAAGATGATCTCCAGCTACGTGGGCGAGAACAAGGAGTTCGAGCGGCAGTTCCTGGCCGGCGAACTGGAACTGGAATTCACCCCCCAGGGCACGCTGGCCGAGCGCATGCGCGCCGGCGGCGCCGGCATTCCCGGCTTCTACACGAAAACGGGCGTGGGCACCGTGGTGGCCGACGGCAAGGAGCACAAGGACTTCGACGGCGAAACCTACATCCTGGAGCGCGGCATCCGCGCCGATGTGGCGCTGGTCAAGGCCTGGAAGGGCGACCGCGCCGGCAACCTCGTGTACCGCAAGACCGCGCGCAACTTTAACCCCATGGCCGCCACCTGCGGCCGGGTAACCGTGGCCGAGGTGGAAGAACTCGTGGAGATCGGCCAGCTGGACCCCGATGAGGTGGACACCCCCGGCATTTTCGTGCAGCGCGTGGTGCATAACCCGGCGCCCGAAAAGCGCATTGAGCAGCGCACGACGCGCCCCGGGTAAGCAGCTGCGCCGCAGTGGAGGGACGGGCCGCGCCGCACAGACAGCGGTCTTGCGTTCCGTTGAGGGGTGCTTTCCTCCCCTCTACGCCACGCCCATCGCCCTCTACCGCGGTCACTCGCGCCGCTCGAACCACATGACCTAAAAGCTTCGCCTTCAGGTCATGTGGTGAGCGCTATCACTCGCGCAGAAACTTCAGGCCATCTGTCACCTGCTCAAGACACACGCGCCGGGGGCCTGGGTACGCCGACCACCGTTCTGATCGCTGCTCCCGCATGTCGGCCGTCCAACTGCTGAACACTTCTTGCTGCCGCCCGGTCAGAAAGTTCACGCTGAGCAGGTCGGTGCGGCCAGTGTTGCGCTCATGGGTGGTGCGGTCATAGCCGATCACCCGGAAACAGCCATCCTGAAAACGCACGGTGAAGATCACGCTGCTTTCTGTCCATGAGCCGGCGCTGAAAAACTCAGTCAGCAGCAGGGAAAAGCCGCCTGGGCGCAGGTTCAGGGCCTCGAAGGGGTCACTCATGGTGGCCTCCTCATGGCGGGGAATCACCCGGCTCTGAAACGCCAGGCGGTATCCGCCTGAACGCTGGCCGAAGGCGCCCACCAGCAAGCGGGGATTCGTGTTCAGCGGCCACGCGCCCAGCGCAAAGCCGGCGGGTTTCCTCAAGAGATTGCGAGGGTCATTCATCCGCAGCACCAGCAGGGTATCGGCCATGTGGTCGCCGTTAAAATCTGCGTTCAGCCGCTTCTCGATCACCCAGCCACGCGGCACCAGCGCCTGTACACTGGCGCCAGCGGCAGGCAGGGTGGGAAAGACCACAGGCGGCGCGTCTGTGGCGCAGCTCAACGAAACGCCCAGCGCGGTGCACAGGCTCAGAAGAGATCGGCGCATTCCTCCAGCGTAAAAGACCGCCCCGCCCCTGGCGCGCCACTTTGCCTACGGCTTGGCCGCTGGTGCTTTTGCGCGTGCGGCCCGGGTCTTGTAAACCTGATGCATCTGGTCCAGTTCGCCCGTACACGGCTGCTGGGTGTTCAGCGGCAGGGCGCTGCCTTTGTCATCCAGGGTCACGCACCAGCGCGCGGCGAACATCTTTTTCACGGCCTTCAGGGCTGGGCCTGACCCTTCGCCGCCGTTCTGGAAAAAGGCCACGACGGCAAAATTGGGGCTGCCCAGGGGGCCATAGCCCTCGTACCACGCATGGGTGTAGGCCAGGCCATTTCTCTGACTCAGACCGTTTTGTGCGGTGCCTGTTTTGCCGCCTGTGCGGACCGGAAACAGCCGTGGGCCGATCTCATGCTGGGCCGTGCCGTAGCGGGTGCCGGCCGTGGTGCCACTCATGCCTTCTTTGACCAATTGGAACACCTGCGTGTTGCCCTTGCGCACCACACTCACTGCCGGCTTGCGGGGCTGCACCTTGCCCCCAATGGCCTTGAGGACCGTCAGCGGCCGTTTCTGACCGTCGTTGATGATTGTGGACATCACCGAGACCACCTGCGCCGGGGTCACGTCCACATCGCCCTGTCCAATGCTCATGTTGAGGGCAAACCCCGGAAACCAGGGAAACTGCGGGTTGGTGTATTCCTCCGGGACCATCAGGCGCCCGGTCTTTTCGCCCACCAATTCCAGACCCGTGGGGCTGTTGTAGCCCAGTTCGGTCAGGCGTGTCTTGAGCTGGTGCGCGTAGTCGCTGGGGCCAGCGCGAACGGCCGAATCGTAGTACCAGGGGTTACAGGAATAGGAGATGGCGAGCCGGGCGTCCACCATGCCCAGGGGAAACCGCGCCCAGTTCCGTTTGGCCGAGCGCCCGTAGTAATAGACCGGATTGCACGGCAGGGTGAAATTGCCCCACTTTTCCACATACATCAGGGTGGTGGCGATCTTGAACACGCTGCCGGGGTTGTACTCCTGCACCACGCGGTTGCTGGTCACGGCGTCCAGTTTGGCCAGGGGACGCGTGGAGTCTATGGCCCAGTTCTTGGCGGCCGGATCGGCGCTGGGCACGCGGGCAAACCAGTTGGGGTCGTAGGCCGGGCTGCTGGCCATTGCCAGGACTTCATTGGTGCGCGGGTCAATGGCAATGATGGCGCCGCGTGTGTAGGGCTCGGGCGGCTTGCCATGCTTGACACGTCCGGCATTCACATCTGCCAAACCTTCTCGAAGCGCCCGCTCTGCGGTGCGTTGCAGCAGCGAATCAATGGTCAGGGTCACGTCCTGCCCCTTGGTGCCGGGGTCAATCACCCGCTCGGTCTGCGGCTTGCCCCCGGCCGTGACTTCGCGGCGGCGCAGGCCATTTTTGCCCTGCAAGGTGCTTTGCAGGCTGTATTCCAGCCCGGAGCGGCCCACCAGATCGCCGGGGGCGTAGCCGTCGTCCTTCACCTGGGTCTCGGTGGCTTCCTGCACGTAGCCCAGCAGGTGCCCGGCCATCTTGCCCTGGGGGTAAACGCGCTCCACGCGCTCGCGCAGTTCCAGGCTGGGCACCAGCACGGTGTATTCGTACAGGGCGGCCAGCTTGTCCTGGGGGATGTTGCGCGACAGCACCGTTTCGGTTTCGCGCTCGAAATTGGGCTCGCGCGGCTGACCGTTGACCAGCACGTCGCCCCCAATCCCGGCCAGATAGACGATCTTGTCCCAGGCGGGAATGGCCTGCTCCGGGTCGGTGGGGCGCCGCCGCCCGGTGTACACGAGGTCCACGGCGAGGCGGTTGGTGGCCAGCAGCACGCCGTCGCGGGTGCGGATCTCGCCGCGCAGGGCGCGCACGATCTCGTCGCGCTGGTAGTTGCTGGCCGACTGCACCGCAAACTGGTCGTGCTGCACCACCTGCAACTGGTACAGGCGCGCGCCCAGCCCCAGCAGACACAGGTTGAACCCCAGCGCAATCCAGGCCACCCGCGTGGCCCCCTGGCGCGCCTTGCGCCGGGCGCGGGCGCGGGGCGTTCCGGCGCGGCGCCCGCGCTTGCGGCGGTCGATCAGGTCGCCGGCGCGGCTCATCCCAGGCCTTCCTCGGGGCCGGTGCGGGGCCCAAAGGCCCAGCTCACCACCCGCTCCCACAGCGGAAACACCAGCAGCGTGCCCAGCAGCAGCGTGGGCAGGGCCCCGCGCAGCAGGTCCAGCGTGACCAGCGTGGAGCGCAGCCAGTAGGTGAGCAGCAGGAACATCAGCCACTGGCCGGCCACGGCCAGCAACACCGTGAACACAGCCTGCAGGGGCCCGGAATCCGCCATGTAGCGCCGCACGCCCAGCACCAGCAGCGCCCCGCCCATCACGCCCGCCGCGTGCAGGCCCAGCACGCCGCCGCCCAGCAGGTCCTGGATAAGCCCGGCGCTGTAGGCCCCGGCCAGCGCCCAGGCCGGTTTCAGGCGCCACGCCAGCGCCGCGCCGGTCAGCAGGAACAGGTCCGGGGCACTCAGGCCAGCGGCGTCGCCCAGGCGCGAGAGCACGCCCTGGACCAGCAGCAGCAGCAGCACGTAGGCGCCGACGCGCAGCCAGCCCGGGGGGCCCCGCCGGGGCCGCAGAACGTCACGCCTCATGCCCCTGTCCCCCGGCCCTTCACAGGCCCTCCAGAATCGTCACGTCTTCCACCACGCCCACATCCACCGCCGGCTTGATGATCACGGTGCGGCCCAGGTCGTTGGGCCCCAGCGGCAGCACCTTCTCCACCGTGCCCACGGGAATGCCCACCGGGAACACGCCCCCCAGGCTGTTGGTGACCAGCACGTCGCCCGGCTTGACCGGCACCGAGCGCGAGAACTGGGCGCGAAGGCGGTCTGGCGGCACCCCCCGCGCCACGCCGCGCCCGCCCCGGTTGCCCTGCAGGGTCACGCCCACGGTGCTTTCGGGGTCCACCAGGGCCAGCACGGTGGCGTGGCCCGCACTCACGTCCGTGATCTGGCCCACCAGGCCGCGCGGCACCGTGACCGGCATGCGCAGCCGCACGCCGTCGCGCGCGCCCTTATTGATGTCCAGCCGGGCCAGCAGCGGGCTGGGGTCCACCGCCACCACCTGCGCAATCCCCAGGGCGTTGGGCGCCTGGGTGGTCGTGATTTTCACCACCTGACGCAGCCGCGAGACCTCGCGGGTCAGCAGTTCGTTGCGCTGGCGCAGCACGTCGTTTTCCTTTTGCAGCGTGCCCACCTGCGCCGCCAGATGCCGCTCGGACACCAGGGTCTGGTAGGCGCGGCGCACGTTGTCGGCCGAGACCACCGCCAGCTGCGAGAGCGGCGCAATGCCCGAGCGCAGTGCGCCGGGCGGCACCACCTGAAAGCGGGTGGTGACCATGCTCAGGGCCAGCAGCCCCAGCAGGGTCAGCAGCGCGGCGCGCCCCTTCACGCCCCGGGCACCCCGGCGGCCTGCCCCCACACCGGCACCCCGGCGGCGCGCAGCAGGCGGGTGGTCACCGTCAGCGGCAGGCCCACCACGTTGGCGTATTCGCCGTCCACCCGCGCCACCAGGGCCATGCCCACCGCTTGAATGCCGTAGCCCCCGGCCTTGTCCAGGCCCTCGCCCGTGGCGGCGTAGTAGGCGATTTCGGCGTCGCTGAGGGCGCGGAAGGTCACAGCGGTGCGCGCCACCTCCACCTGTTCACGCCCGCCTTGCAGCACCGCCACGCCGGTGAACACCTCGTGGGTGCGCCCCGAGAGGCGGCGCACAAAGGCCTCGTTCTCGGCGCGGTCGGCGGGTTTGCCCAGCAGCTCACCCTCAATGGCGACCACTGTATCGGCCGCCAGCACCACGGCTCCCGGCGCCGTGCGCGCCACCGCGCGGCCCTTGAGGCGCGCCAGTTCGGCCGCCAGCCGGGCGGGGTCCGTGTCACTGCTGTCCTCGGCCTCACCGCTGACCTGCACGGTAAAGCGCACCCCCAGCAGCCCCAGCAATTCCCGGCGCCGGGGGCTGCCCGACGCCAGAATGACCTGCGGCCCCGCGTCTCCGGCGCCGCTGCCTTGGGGGGTCACTCAGTACCCCTCGCCCAGCTGTTCACCGGCCACCAGCGCCACCCCGCCCGAGGTGCCCAGGCGCGTGGCCCCTGCCTCGATCATCGCCTTGGCGTCCTCGGCGCTGCGCACGCCGCCCGCCGCCTTGATCTGGGCGCGGCCCGCGATCACGTCTCTCATCAGGCGCACGTCGTCGGGGGTGGCGCCGCCCGTGCCAAAGCCGGTGCTGGTCTTCACGAAGTCGGCCCCGCCGCGCACGGCCGCTTCGGTGGCGGCGCGCTTTTGCTCGTCGTTCAGGTAGCAGGTTTCGATGATGACCTTCAGCACCGCGCCCGCCGTGGCTTCCCGCACGGCGCGCACATCGGCCTCCACGCTGGCCCAGTCGCCGTCCAGCGCCGCGCCGATGTGAATAACCATGTCCACCTCGTCAGCGCCGGCCTGCACGCTGGCGCGGGCCTCGGCGGCCTTCTGCTCGGGGCTCACGGCGCCCAGGGGAAAGCCGCATACGGTGGCCACTTTCACGTCGCTGCCGGCCAGCTGCGCCTTGGCGAGCGGAATGTAAACCGGATTGATGCACACGGCGAAGAAGCTGTGCTTGCGCGCTTCCTGGCACAACTGGATGATGTCTGCCCGGGTGGCGGTGGCTTTGAGGAGGGTGTGGTCAATGTACGGCGCAAGCTTCACGCCCCCCAGAATACCCCCGATGTCTTGAGAAAGATTGAGCCGAAAGGAGGAGGGGGCAGGGGTTTGGTGAGGAGTTGGGGGCGGGGGTAGGCGGCTGTCGGGGAAGGGTCGAGAAGTCGAGGAAAGGTCGAGGGGTCGAGACCAATGGTGCGGACAGTCCTCGGGCCCGGCGGGCGGCATTTGCGAAAATGTCGTCCCGAACGCCATGCCCGCTTCCCCCCTCTGCTGCGCCGCTTTTCAAGCCCCAGCCTCTGCTGCGCAGCTCTGCGAGTCCCCCACAAGGGGGGAGGAGAAAAACAGCGTGTTGGTCGGTTCGCAGCCTGCGAACTGTTGCCACTGTCCGAGCCATTGCGAGAGGGGGTCTGGACGGGACCGGGATTGGCCGGGAAGTGGAAGGCCCTCCAAAACCTTCCTGTCGTCCCTCCCCTCGACTTCTCGACGCCTTGACCCCTCGACCTCACACAGCGCCACGCCGCGACCTCGTAGACCTGTCAACTCTCCTCGCCCTCTTGACCCTCAATCCTCCGCCCCGCGCTACCCTGAACGCCATGAGTGACGCGTCCCCCGCCAGCCCCCAGCCGGGCCAGCCCTTTCCCGACTTCGCCCTGCCAGATGCCCAGGGGCAGACGCACCGCCTGTCTGACTACGCGGGGCGCTACGTGGTGCTGTACGTGTACCCCAAGGACGACACCCCCGGCTGCACCAGGGAAGCCTGCGATTTCCGCGACAACGCGCTGTTAAAGGCCCACGGCGCGGCCATTCTGGGCGTGAGCGCCGATGACGCCCAGAGCCACACCCAGTTTGCCGAGAAGTACAGCCTGCCCTTTCCTCTGCTCAGCGACGACGGCGCGGCGTTCCTGCGCCAGATCGGCTCGTACGGCACGAAGAACATGTACGGCAAGGTCACCGAGGGCATCAAGCGCCAGACCTTCCTGATTGGCCCGGATGGCACGCTGGTCAAGGGCTGGCTGGCGGTGAAGGTGGACGGCCACGCCGATCAGGTGGCCGCCGCCATTGACAAAGACCGCGCCGCGCGGGGGCCCGCATGAGCGACCTCGAAGCCCTGAAAAAAGAAGCCGCCCTGCGCGCCGTGGCCCTGGTGCAAAGCGGCATGCGGGTGGGCCTGGGCACCGGCAGCACCGCCAAGTACGCCATTGAGGAAATTGGTCGCCAGTTGCAGAGCGGCGAACTGCGGGACGTGGTGGGGGTGGCGACCAGCGAGGCCAGCGACGCCCTGGCCCGGCAGGTGGGCATTCCGGTGGAGGCGCTGGACCCCCGCCCCCTGGACATTGCCATTGACGGCGCCGACGAGATTGCCCCCAACCTCGACCTGATCAAGGGCCTGGGCGGCGCCCTGCTGCGCGAGAAGCTGACCGAGGTGCAGGCGCGGCGCTTTCTCGTGATTGCCGACCACACCAAGCTGGTGACGCGCCTTGGCGAGAAGTCGGCCCTGCCCATCGAGATCGCCCGGTTTGGCTTCCTGAGCACCATCGAGCGCCTGCGAGAGGTGCTGCCCGCCGGTCGCCTGCGTCACAGTGGGGCCCAGCCGTACGTGACCGACAACGGCAACCACATCTTTGACGCCCAGATTCCGGAGGGCCAGGACATTGCCGCGCTGGAACGCACCTTGAAGGGGCTACTGGGTGTGGTGGACACCGGCCTGTTCCTGGGCATGGCGGAGCGGGCCTTTGTGGCGGCCCCGGACGGCGTGACCGAACTCACCCCGGCGCGCTAAGGGCCCCGGGACCAGCAGGCGCGCGCCCCATGTCCAGTCCCTCACCTGCAGGCCCCCCGCGCCGCTGGCTGGCCCGCTCCCCGCGGTTCTGGGCCCTGGGGGCGGCGCTGATCCTGGGCCTGGTGGCCGCCTTTGCCATCAACGCCACGCCCGCCGTGGGGCTGCTCTATCCGCGCGCCCGGGCCGAGGTGGCGGCCCTGCCCCCGGCGCCGGGTTTTGCGTCGGGCCGCCGCGTGCTGCTGGTTAGCCCCCACCCGGACGACGAGAGCCTGTGCTGCGCCGGGCAGCTGCAGGAAGCGCAGCGGGCCGGCGCGCAGGTGTACGTGGTGTGGCTGACCAGTGGCGACGGCTTTGAGCTGGACGCCGCCGCCCTGGGCCGCACCGCCCGGCCCCACGGCGGGGCCACCGAGCGCCTGGGCGCGCGCCGCATGGCTGAAGCGCGGGCAGCGGCGCGCGTGCTGGGCGTGCCGGCGGCCCACCTGACCTTCCTGGGCTACCCGGACGGCGCCCTGCTGCGGCTGTACCGCGCGCCCCAGGCCCAGGTGGTGCGCTCGCCGCACACCGGGGCCACCCGGGTGCCGTATGCCGGGACCCTGCACCCCGGCGCCGCTTACACCGGGGCCAACCTGCGCCGCGATCTGGCCGAGGTGTTTGACCGCGTGCGGCCCGACGTGGTGCTGCTGCCCAGCAGCAAGGACGCCCACCGCGACCACCGGGCCACCAGCCTGCTGGTGCAGGACCTGTTGCAGGCGCGGGGCCAGACCGCCCGCGCGCGCTACTGGGTGGTGCACGGCGGCCTGGAATGGCCGCTGCCCAAGGGCCTGCATCCCCAGGTGCCGCTGCTGCTGCCGCCCCGGGGCCACAGCCTGACCTGGACCCGCGCGGACCTCAGCCGCGACGAGACGGCCCGCAAGGCGCAGGCCATCGCCGCGCACCGCTCGCAGATGGCGGTGATGCCGCGCTTCTTGCAGGCCTTTGTGCGGACGAACGAACTCGTGGCCCTGGATGATCCCCATTCGCCGCAGGGTGGTCATGGCCGCTGACGGGCTGGTGCTGCGCCCGGTGGGCCCCCAGGACGGGCCCGCGCTGGCGGCCGTGGCCTACCACACCGCCTTTTTCGGTGAGAGCGCCGCCGCCTTTTTCCCCGATGCCGCCCTGTTCGCCGCGCTGTGGACCGCGCCGTATCTGCACGCGGGCTTTGGCGGCCATGTGGCCCTGCGCGGGGCCGAGGTGGTGGGCTTTATCCTGGGGGCCCCGGACCCGGGGCGTTACCGCGCCGCGCTGCTGGCCCAGGTGGCGCGCGTGCTGCCCACCGCCCTGGCGCGGGCCAGCGGCTGGGCCAGCCTGCCCTACCTGCGCCGCACGGTGTCCTGGCCCGCCCCCCACGCCGATGAACATGCTTTTCCGGCCCACCTGCATCTGAACCTGCTGCCCCAGGCGCGCGGGCTGGGTGCGGGTGAGGCGCTGCTGCGTGCCCACCTGCGCGTGCTGGCGGGCGCCGAGGTGCCGGGGGTGCAGCTGTCCACCACCACCGAGAACCGCGCCGCCCTGGGGCTGTACCACAAGCTGGGCTTTGCGGTGACGGCCCGCCGCGTCACGCCCCTGTGGGTTCCGTGGCTGGGCCACCCCGCCGAGCACCTGTGCCTGACGCGGCGCCTGCAGCCGGCCGACCTCGCACTGTGATAAAGGCATGCCGACCGGGTCGCTGACCGGACCATCCAAGCCGAGTCGCCACCGGCAATGATGCGAACCTTCGCTCAACCCGGTCAAAGGGCAGTTGAGCATGGCGGCGGGTGGACGCCACGCCTGTTCATCTCCTCCTGCGGCGCAGTTTTCCCACCTCGAAGGATTGGCAGCGCGGTTCTGCGAATTCCCCACGAGTGATGCGAAAAAATCCATTCTGTTCATCGAGACGCGGCGATGGACCCGCGCCGTGCCCTTCCCCCACCTGCAGCCCTTCTAGCCCAGGGCCGAAAGCTGCCGCTCCAGCGTGGCCGGGTCGCGGGTGGGGAGGTCGCAGGCGTGGTTCACGCACAGGTAAGCGGTGCCGTCCCCAGGGCGGCCTTGCACCAGTGGTAAGGTGCCGCCCGGTTCGGTTAGGGCCAGGGCGGTGAAGGGCAGGCTGAAGCGCGAGGCCACCTGTTCCAGTGGCGCGCGCTGCTCGGGCGTACCCAGAATTGCCAGTTCGGTGTGCGGCGCGTGCACGAAGGCTGCCGCCTGCCACAGGCCCCCAAACCCCCCGGCCGCCGCCAGCATGTCCCCCCGGAACGCCGAGAGCACCCGCCGGGCCCTGGCCTCGCCCGTCTCGTCACCGAAATAGCGGTGCATCCACAGCCCCAGCAGCGCGCCCGCCGCGTTGTCCGACAGCACGGCGCTGTCAAAGCCCGGGGCGGGGCGGGTGAGCAGGGCCTCGGCCCGCCCGCCCGAGGCCAGAAAGACGCCCGCCTCTTCCTGCCAGAAGTCGCGCGCGCACACGGTCCACAGCTCGCGGGCCCAGGCCAGCCAGCGTTCGTCGCCGCTCGCCTGGAACAGCGCCACCAGCCCCAGGCCCACCAGGGCGTGGTCTTCGGTCAGGCCCTCCACCCGCGCCTGCCCGCCCGCCCAGACGTGGTACAGGCCACCGCCCGGGGCCTGCATCCGGCCCTGCAGGAAGCTGGCGATTCCCTCGGCCACGGTGAGGTAAGGCCTTTCGCCCAGAATCCGCGCGGCGTCGGCAAAGGCGGCCAGCGCCAGCCCATTCCACGAGGTCAGCACCTTGTCGTCGGTGCCGGGCTGGGGGCGGCCCTGGCGCAGCAGGAAGAGGCGGGCTTTCAGGCGCTCCAGATGGGTGCTCAGGCCTTCCTCGCTTTGGCCCCGCTCGGCGGCGAGGTCTGAGGCGGGCACGGCCACATACGGCACGCTGCGGCGCCCCGCGTCCGGGCGGTGGGGGTCGTGGAAGTTGCCGGGGTCCTGAATGCCCAGGTGCCGGCAGAGCAGTTCGGCGTCGGCTTCGTCATTCAGGGCGGCATGCACTTCCGCCGGGGTCCAGGTGAAGGTCAGGCCCTCCACGCCGTTGGTGTCGGCATCCTGAGCGCTGTAGAAGCCGCCATCGGGTGAACGCATCTCGCGCGTCAGGTAGGCCAGGGTGCGCCGCGCGGCGTCCGCGAAGGCCGGGTCGCCGCTGACCTGAAAGGCCCGCAGCAGCGTGCGGGTCAGCTGCGCGTTGTCGTACAGCATCTTTTCAAAGTGGGGCACCCGCCACTGCCCGTCCACGCTGTAGCGGTGAAACCCGCCGCCCAGCTGGTCGTGAATCCCGCCCGCGATCATGCGCCGGAGCGTGTGCAGCGCCATCAGGCGGCCGTCCGGGCGGGTCAGCAGGAAATCCAGCGTGGTGGGGGCCGGGAACTTGGGCGCGCCGCCAAAGCCGCCGTTCGTCTCGTCGAACACCCGGCGCAGGTTGGCCGCCGCGCGCTCCACCTCGTCCGGGCCCACCTCGCTTTCGCCCGCGCGGGGCTGGGTGGCTTCGCGCACATGCTCGGTCAGGGCCTGGGCGTTGCCCAGCAGTTTGGGGCGGTCCTCCTGCCACGCCCGCGCCACGCTGGCCATCACGCGCCCAAAGCTGGGCATGCCGTACCCGTCGCGCGGCGGAAAGTAGGTGCCGGCATAGAACGGCTCGCCGTCCGGGGTCAGGAACACCGTCATGGGCCAGCCGCCCTGCCCGGTCATGGCCTGGGTGGCCGCCATGTACACCGCGTCCACGTCGGGGCGCTCCTCGCGGTCCACTTTCACGTTCACAAAGTGCGCGTTCATGTAGGCGGCTGTGGCCTCGTCCTCAAAGCTTTCGTGGGCCATCACGTGGCACCAGTGGCAGGTGGCATACCCCACCGACAGCAGCACCGGCAGGTCGCGCGTGCGGGCCTCGGCAAAGGCGTCTGGCCCCCAGGGCCACCAGTGCACCGGGTTGTCCGCATGCTGGCGAAGGTACGGACTGCTTTCCTGCGAGAGGCGGTTCATGCGGGCAGCGTAGCCTGCGGGGGAGGGGGCCCGGGATGAGGCCACGGGCAGGAGAGGCTTCACGGGAGAGAAGGAGGAGGAGCGGGACGCCTCATGGTTGGAGGGGCCGGACCTGGGGGGCGGGCCTACGTTCTGCTCTGGGTGACGCCCGCGACCTCTGGTCTTGAGAGGCGGCCCGCACTCCGGCGCGCCTTGTCCCCAGCGAAAGGCAACAGCGGCCTCCTGTCGTCAGCCGCCGCTCTAAGCTCACCCTATGCCGCTGTTCTGCCCACCAGCCACTCTCCTTCGTGTGGGCTTGCGGAGCGCCCTGCTGCTGCTCGCCCTGGGCCCTGTCGCTTCAGCCCAGCGCTTCACGTTGCAGGTGCCGCCCTCGCCGCTTTACCTGGAGGACACCGGCCAGATCACCCTGAGCGCCGTGCTGGACAACACCGGCCCGCGCCCCGTCACCCTGACCTGCCTGAGCCCCGGCGCCCCCATCCTGCGCGGCGACCTGGGGACGGCGGCCGGCTGGGCGGGGCAGACGCGTCTGGTCCCCCAGGGCGCGGCGCCCACCTGCACCCGTACCGGGCAGGTGCTGACTGTCCCCCCGGGCGCCCGCTACGAATACCACCGCCGCGTGCCCCTGCGCCGCGCCGGGCAGGGCCAGTACCGGGTGGGCTGGAATGTGCGCCCCGCGTCGGGCCGCGCGTGGCTGGTTGCGAACCCGGTCTGGGTGGTGGTCAGTCCCGGCCGGGCCCCCCGCCCCACCCCCACCCCAGAGGCCTACCGCGCCGCCCTGCGCGAAAGCCGCGCCGGGGTGGCGGGCCTGAGCATGGTGGGCCCCCGCCTGCAGGTGACGGTGGTGGACGACCTGTCGCGCGTAGCTTTCCTGCAAGCCTTAAAACGCCGGGGCCTGGACCCGGCCGCGCTGGACCTGACCGTTCTCCCCCCTGTGACCTTCGGCGCCCGCGCATGGCCCCACCGCGCGGCCCTCACCGTGCGGCGCCAGGGGGAGGGCTACCTGCTGACCCTCATGGTGACCAACCGGGCTGCCCGGCCGCTGACCGGCATGACCGGCCCGTGCCATCCGCTGGCCGTGACCGCGCTGAGCAGCGGCGTGCGCGTGTGGCAGGACGGCCACCGCCTCTGCGCCGACCTGGGCGTGACGGTGCGGCTCTCACCCGGCGCCGCGCAGACGGTGACCTTCCGCTGGAACGGCCGCACCAGTCTGGGCGAGCGGGTGCCAGCGGGCCGTTACCGGGTCACGGCAGGCTGGTTCGGCTTCTCGGCCTCGGCGGTGCTGGCGGTGCCGTAGCCGCCTCCCGTACACTGCGCAGTTATGGACTTGAAGGCACAACTTAGGGCAGCGGTGGAAGCGGCGGCCACCCAGATGGGCGCCCCGCTGGACGCCGCCATTCAGGAAACCCCGGCCAACAAGCCCGGCGATTACGGCACCCCCGCCGCTTTTCAGATGGCGAAGATGCTGGGCCAGAACCCCGCCCAGGTGGCGCAGACCCTGGCCCAGACGGTGCAGTTGCCGGCCGGGATCAGCCGCGTGGAGGCCGCCGGGCCCTTCCTGAACTTTTTCGTGGACACGGCCGCCTTCGTGCGCGGCGTGGTGGAGACCCCCTTCGCCATGCCCGCGCAGGGCGGCAAGGTGGTCATTGAGCACACCTCGGTCAACCCCAACAAGGAACTGCATGTGGGCCACCTGCGCAACGTGGTGCTGGGCGACTCCATGGCGCGCATCTTCCGCGCGGCGGGGTTCGCCGTGGAAGTTCAGAACTACATTGACGACACCGGCCGTCAGGCCGCCGAGAGCCTGTTCGCCATGAACCACTACGGCCGCACCTGGGACGGCACGCAGAAGTACGACCACTGGCTGGGCGAAGGCTACGTGCAGCTGAACGCCGATCCCGCCAAGGAGAGCCTGGAAGCGGGTATCCGCGAGGTCATGCACAAGCTGGAAGAAGGTGCGCTGCGCCCGCTGGTGGAGCAGACCGTTCAGGCCCAGCTGGACACCTGTTTCCGCATTGGCGCCACCTACGACCTGCTGGTGTGGGAGTCCGACGTGGTGGGCAGCGGCTTTCTGGCCCAGGCCATGAACATTCTGGAGGGCAGCCGCTACACCTCGCACCCCACAGAGGGCAAGTTTGCCGGCGCCTTCGTGATGGACGTGTCCGAGTTCATGCCGGGCCTGGAAGAACCCAACGTGGTGCTGCGCCGCAGCGACGGCACCGCCATGTACGTGGCCAAGGACATTGGCTACCAGTTCTGGAAGTTTGGCCTCTTTGAAGGCATGAAGTTCAGGCCCTTCATGCAGGACCCGGCCGGCCACACCATCTGGACCAGCGCCCCCGACGGTCAGCCCGACACCGAGAAGCGTTTTGGGCACTGCGACGAGGTCATCAACGTCATTGATTCGCGCCAGAAGCACCCGCAGATGCTGGTCAAAAGCAGCCTGGGCGTGGCCGGGGAACAGGAAAAGGAAGCGCGCTCGATTCACCTGAGCTACGAATTCGTGAACCTGAACGGCCAGACCATCAGCGGGCGCAAGGGCATTACCCTGGCGGTGGACACCGCCCTGGAAGAAGCCAGTGGGCGCGGCTTTGCCGAACTGAGCGACAAGAACCCTGAGCTGGCGGGCCGCGCCGACGCCCCGGAAATTGCCCGCCGCATCGGCGTGGGCGCCCTGCGCTTTGCCATGCTGCGCAACGAGCCCAGCCGCTCGTTTGACTTTGACCTTGAAAAGGCCAGCAGTCTCAGTGGCGACACCGCGCCGTACATCCAGTACGCCGCCGTGCGCGCCGCGAACATTCTGCGCAAGGCTCAGGAGGCCGGGTACGCCGTGGACGGCACGGGCGCCAACTGGGACGCCGTGCCCGAGGTGGACCTCATTCTGGCCAAGCAGGTGGCGAAACTGCCGGAAATCGTGGCCCAGGCGGTGCGCCTCCACTCGCCGCACGGGGTGGCGCAGTATGCCCTGGATCTGGCAACCAGCTTCAACGCCTGGTACAACGCCAAGGACAAGCAGGGCAAGCCCGCCACCAACGTGCTGCAGAGCCCTGAAGGGCTGCGCGAGGCCCGTCTGGCGCTGGTGGCCCGTCTGCGCGCGGCCTTTGAAGACACGCTGGGTCTGATTGGGATTGAGATTCCGGCAGCGATGTAAGGAGCGGGAAGCGTGGCGTGTGGAGCGTGGTCCAAGGGCCGCGCTCCACCGCTTTTCTGAAGTGATCAGCTGGGGGAGGCCACCCGGCCTTTCAGCACCTGCTCAATAAATTCGCCTTTGAGAGCGGTATAAACCCGGCGCTGCTCTGGGTGGGCCTGGGCCAATGTTTGCTTGAGGCGGGCGTAGTCGTCGCGCAGGTCCGCACTCTGGCGCAATGCGTCCCGGAAAGTCAGGTAGGCGTGCCAGTGCGGGTGATCGGCGCTCAGCACATGCAGGTAATGGGTGCGGGCCTCGTCGCTGCCCCGGGCAAAAAAGGCCTCCCCCTTGCCCACCGGGTCCCCCATGAAGACGTACCCCAGGGTGGCGAGGGGTTGCGCACAGGCGACTATCGCCTGCTGGTCCGGCACGGCCACCGCGAGGTCCAGCACCGGTTTGGCCACCAGCCCCGGAATGCTGGTGCTGCCGATGTGCTGGATACCGCTGGCAAGAGGCCCCAGCACCCCGGCCACGCGGGCGCGTTCCTGTTCAAACAGCGCCGGGTAGGCCGGCGACCAGGGCCGCAGTTCGACCGTGCCCCGTTTCAGCCCAAGGGTCATGGGGGCAGTGTAGGGCGCGGGCGTCGCTGGAAACGGCAGGGCTGGGCAGCCTTATGGGTGAGTTGCCAACTCCTTCAGCGTCACTGACCTCAATCCCCGCTGTTGCATGGCCCGCAGCAGGTCCGGCAGCATGGGCACCGTGACCCGCGCGCCGGGTCCCGCGTCGTGCAAGACGACCACCGCGCCAGGGCGCAGGCGGGGAAGAAGGGCCTGCACCGTGCCCTGCGGCGTTGCCCCCTTCTGCCAGTCGCCGCCCTCCACGCTCCAGTGGGCGCCGCGCAGCCCTGCCGTCCGCTGGCCCAGAATGGTCGCCAGGGTGTAGGCCCCGTGGGGCGGGCGGTGCAGGGTGACCGGCTGCCCCGTCACGGCCGCAATGCGCCGCGCCGCCTCACCAGGGTCCAGAAACGCCGACCACGGCGACCGCACCCAGGCATGGAGGTGCCGCGCGGCGTGGGCCTGCACCTCGTGGCCCTCGGCCAGCAGGCGCCGCACCAGGGCCGGGTGCGCCTCGGCGTGGGGGGCCAGCACGAAGAAGGTGGCGTGCATCCCCGCCGCCTTCAGGGCGTCCAGCACAGCGGGCGTGGTCTGGGGGTCTGGGCCGTCGTCAAAGGTAAGGGCCAGCTGCCCGGGGCGCGGCGGCCCCTCGCGCAGCACCCCCAGATTCAGCCGCTGCACCAGCAGGTACGGCAGGCCGATGTACCCCAGCAGCAGGGCGCCCCCCCAGGCCAGGGTGCGCCTCATGCCCGCCCCAGGCGGCGCAGCAGTTCGGCGGCCACGCGGTCGGCGGCGTCGGGCTGGCTGGCGGCGCGGGCAGCGCGGGACATGCGGGCGTGCTCGTCCCTGTCCAGGGCGCGCCGCACGGCCGGGCGCAATTCGGCCAGCGTGCGGGCCCAGATGGCCGCGCCTCGGCGTTCGAGGTACAGGGCGTTGTATTCCTCCTGGCCGGGGATGGGCGCGTGAATCACCATCGGCACGCCCAGGGTGGTGGCCTCGGCCACGGTCAGCCCACCCGCCTTGCCCACCACCAGATCGGCGGCGGCCAGCAGTTCGGGAAACGAGGTGGTAAAGCCCAGGCGGTGCAGCGTGGCCCCGCCCAGCTCCGCCACTCCGTGCCCGTCGGCGCCGGCCAGCACCAGCACCTGCACGCGCACCCCCAGGTTTGCCAGTTCGGTCAGCACCCGGCCCTGCGCGCGGTAGCTGCCGGTGCCGCCTGCCGAGAGCAGAATCAGCGGCAACTCTGGGTCCAGGCCGTGTTTGGCCCGCAGCGCCGCCTTGTCCGCGCCTATCAGTTCGCGGTAGATGCCGGCAATGGGAATGCCCGTGACCGCCACGCGCTCCGGCGGAATGCGGCAGCCCAGCATCTGCTCGCGCGCCTCCTCGCTGGGCACCATCAGCAGGTCGGCTTCAGCGCGGGCCCAGTGCTGGTGCACCCGGTAATCGGTGACCACCAGCGCGTTCAGGAATTCGGCCCCGGTGCGGCGGCGCACGTTGTCGGCCAGGGCCACGGGCGTGGGGTACGAACTCACCACCGCTTCCGGGCGCACCTCGTGCACGTCGCGGCGCATGGCGCGGTAGCCCAGCCAGCCGAACACCTGCGCGGTGGGCGCCTGCTCGCGGTCGGTCCACTGGTAGAAGGCGCGGTACACCGCCGGCATGTGCCGCACCCACAGGTCATAGGTGCCCGCCGTGACCGTGCGTTCCACCGGGCTCATGTATTTCAGCAGGTCGGCGTGGCGCACCTGCAGCGGTACGCCCCGGGCCCGCAGGGCGGCGTCCAGCGCCCCGTTCGCCTGGTGGTGCCCACTACCGAACGACGCCGACACGATCAGCGCGCGCAGCGGGTCCCCGGCGGTCACGCGCGCCTCAGCAGGGTCAGCCCCAGGGCCAGAAACGCGATATTCGCCAGCCACACACCCAGTTCAGGGAAGGCGGGAGAAGCCCCCGCCACCGTGAGCCCCACCAGAAACAGCAGGTAATACGCCACGGCCAGCGCCAGCGCCACCCCCAGGCTGACCCCCAGCGTGCGGCCAAAGCGCAGGGCGAACGGCAGCGCCGCCAGCGCCAGCACGAGGTTGGCAAAGGGCAGCGCCAGCTTGCGGTTCAGGCTGAGGCGGGCCTGCTGCCGGTCCTCGGGCTTGGCCGCCGGGTCGCGCAGGATGGCGGTCAGCTCGCGCCATCCCTGGGCATCGGCCCCGATGGCGTCGGCGTATTTCGCCAGCGTCTCCTTGCGGCTCAGGCCCGTGTCCACGGTGAGGGGATCACTGGTCTTTTCCGGCACGATCACGCTGGGAAACACCGCCTGCACCGCCGCGCGAAAGGCCGCCGGGTCGCCCTCGGGCAGCCGGGTAAGTTGCCGGGCCGCTGCGAAATCCACGGCAAAGGTGGCGTAGTCCCGCAGGGTCAGCCGCTGCCCTTCGTAGGTCCCCCGCTCGGCCAGGATGAGGGTGCCGCGCTGGTGGTTGTCCGCCTGCCACTTCTCCACCCGCACGCCCTGCAACTCGCGCGTTGCGGCGTCATAGCCGCGCAGGTACAGGGTCAGGCCACCTCCCAGGTCCACCGTTTTGCCTGCCAGCTGCCCCAGCCCGGCGCCGGTCAGCGTGTCCCAGTACAGGCCGCGCGTCTCTACATTGGCGCGTGGCGCCACCCACAGGCTCAGCCACACGCTCAGCGCTGTGACCAGCAGGGCAGTCACCGCCGCTGGCCGTGCCACCTGCCCCAGGCTGATCCCCCCCGACTGCACCGCCACCAGTTCGCGCTCGGTGTTCATGCGGCCAAAAGCCACCACGGTCATCAGCACCACCGCCATGGGGAGCACCTTCACCAGCGTGTCGGGCACCTGATACGCGATCCATTGCCCCACCAGCCCCAGCGGCACGCCCTGCAACCACTGGCTGGACACGAAAAAGTACCCGAAGCACAGAATGGCCGTGAACAGCGCCGTCCCGGCCAGCAGCGGCGGCCACAGCTCGGCGGTGACAAGGCGGGTGAGTCGGGTCATGAGGGGCCTTCGGCCCCGGAAGTGGGGCGTGGGTTGTGGGAAGTGGGGAAAGGCAGAAAACCAGCTCCCCTGGTCCGCTTTGCCTGGAAAAAGGGCCTAGGGCTGCGTTGTTTCCACTCCCCACTCACCACTGACCACTTACCCTTTGGCAACGGCAAACAGAATCGTCGCCTCCGCCGCCAGTTCCCCGTCCACCTCGGCGCGGCAGGTGGTTTTGCCCAGGCCCCGGCGCAGGAATTCCAGCTTGACGTGCAGGTGCAGCTGATCGCCGGGAATCACCTTGCGTTTGAAGCGGGCGCCTTCCACGCCGGCCAGATAGCCCACGGTGCCGGGTTCCAGTTGCCCGTGCAGGCAGAACATGCTGGCCTGCGCCAGGGCTTCCACGATCAGCACGCCGGGCATCACGGGTTCCTGGGGAAAGTGCCCCGGAAAGTAGGGCTCGTTCACGCTGACATTTTTCAGCGCATGCACGGTACCGCCCTCGGCCGAAAGCACCCGGTCCACCAGCACAAAGGGAAAGCGGTGGGGCAGGGTCTGCAGGACCTCTTGAATCAGGATGGGGGACATGAAGCCTCCTTTTGAGCTCTGGGCTCTGGGCCATGAGCCATGGGCAAAAACAGGGGAGAGCGCGCCGGGGCGACCCTCTCCCACCTCATGGCCCAGAGCCTCTGGCCCACGGCTGTCTTTTTACCGCCGCAGGTAGTTGTCGCTGCTGACCAGGCTGTCGCCCAGGACCGGAATCATTTCCAGGGCCATGCCGGTGCCCACGGCCACGGCCTCCACGGCGTTTTCGGCCACCGCCACCGGAATGCCGGTGGTCTGGCGCAGCAGTTCGTCGAAGTTGCGCAGCAGCGAACCGCCGCCGGTCATCACGATGCCACGGTCAATGATGTCGCTGACCAGTTCGGGCGGGGTGATTTCCAGCACCCGCTTCACGCCCTCCACGATCTTGGTGACGGGTTCCGACAGGGCCTCGACCACATCGGTGGAATCCAGGCTGATGGTCTTGGGCAGACCGTTCACCAGGTCGCGGCCACGCACCTCGGCGGTCAGGTTCTCGGCGTCATCGAGCAACATCGCTGCGCCCACCTTCACCTTGATTTCCTCGGCAGTGCGCTCACCAATCAGGACGTTGTGCTTGCGCCGCACGTAGCGGATGATGCTTTCGTCGAACTCGTTGCCTGCCACGCGCATGGACTCGGAGACCACGATGCCGCCCAGCGAGATCACGGCCACGTCAGTGCTGCCCCCGCCGATGTCCACGACCATGCTGCCCACCGGCTCGGCGATTTTCAGGCCCGCGCCAATGGCGGCGGCCAGGGGTTCTTCGATCAGGAAGGCGCGCTTGGCATTGGAGTTCAGCGCGGCGCGCAGCACGGCGCGTTTTTCCACGTCGCTGACGTTGCTGGGCACGCCCAGCATCAGCTGCGGCTTGAAACCGAACAGCCGGCCCGCGCTGCCCTGCACCTTCTGAAGGAACATGGAAATCATCTTCTCGGTCAGGCCCTCGTCGGCAATCACGCCGTCCTTGATGGGCCGCACCGCCACGATGCCGCCGGGGGTGCGCCCGATCATGCGGTACGCCTCTTCCCCCACGGCCTTGACCTGCTTGTTGTCGCGGGCCATGGCAATCACGCTGGGTTCCTGGAGCACCAGGCCCCGGCTCTTGCTGTAAATCAGGAACGTGGCCGTTCCCAGGTCAATTCCGATGTCTTCAGACAGCCTCACTTTGCCTCCGGTACAAACCCCACAATCGTACCACGCACCATGAGGGCCGCCTAAAGCGGCGTGAGAAGCGCACGAACCCGCGCCCCGCGCTTACCCCCGGGGCTTGACATATGCCGCCGCCGCCGCCACCAGGCTGGTGAGCACCATCAGGCTCAGGGCCTGGGCCACGCCGCTCCAGTGGGCCACGCCCAGCGCCTCGGCCAGGGGCCGCACCAACGCCCCCAGCGAGCGCAGCCACAGCGGCCCGCCCCCGGAAATCGAGCCCAGCAGCCCCAGGGTCAGCAGCCCCAGCACGCCGGTCAGGGCAAACAGCAGCAGGCACAGCACCCAGCCCAGCACCCGCCCCGCGCGCCCTCTTACGTCCGTCTGTGCCATTGCGTGCCGCCCCCGATCATTGCGGGGCATTGTAAAGGGCCAGGGGCCGGGACGTGCGCCCTCCAAGTAGCTCGCTGTTGATCTTTAGATCAACCGAGCGGAGCGAGAAGCGAACAAAGTGCCTCACCCCGAGAATGGAAACGTTTCTGCGCTGTTCTGAAACGTTGGAATGGGAGGGGTGAGGCACTTAAAAGGAGGGGAACGCTAGACTTCCCCGCGTGACCCTGCCCGCCCGCGTTCGCGTGACCTGCCCCCCGCTGCCCCTGGCCCCCGCCCTGCGCGCCGCCGCCGCGCGCCTGTGCCCCCAGGCCCCCGCCGCCCATCTGACCGCCGCCGCCCTGGCGATTGCCGGCGGCACCGTCATTGGCGCCCACCTGCGCTGGGACGGCGGCGAGGCCGCTGCCGTCGAAACCGGCTGGCGCGGCCGGGGCATTGAAGAGGCGCTGGCGGAGGCTGTGGGCCGTAGCGTGTAGGACAATCGGGCCTGATGGGGTCTCTGGCCCTGACGAACGTGAACCCCAGAGCGAGGCACCACAGCAACCCCATCTGACAGGACGCAGGCCCTTCCCGCGCACCGCCCCCTGCGGCCCGCCTCCCTCGTTTCCCCCAATCTCCCTAACGCCCGTTTGGTAGCCTGCACCCATGACCGTCACCGACGCCCCCGGCATGACCTTCGCGCTCAGCGACGACCAGCGCCTGATCGTGCAGCATGTGCGCGACTACGCCCGCGCGGAACTGGCGCCCAAGGCCGCCGAGTATGACCGCAGCGGCGAGTACCCGCGTGAACAGCTGCGCGGGCTGGCCGAGCTGGGCCTGCTGGGCGCCACCGTCCCCGAACGCTGGGGCGGCGCGGGCCTGGACAGCGTGACCTACGCCCTGTGCCTGGAAGAAATTGCCGCTGCCGACGCCAGCGTGGCCGTGATTGTCTCGGTGCAAAACGGCCTGCCAGAACAGATGATTCTGCGTTACGGCACCGACGAGCAAAAAGCGCGCTACCTGCAGCCCCTGGCGAGTGGAGAGCACATCGGCGCCTTTTGCCTGACGGAAAGCGGCGCGGGCAGCGACGCCGCCAGCCTCCGCATGCAGGCGGTGCGCGACGGTGACCACTGGGTGCTCAGCGGCACAAAGGCCTGGATCACCAGCGGCGGGCAGGCCGACACCTATCTGGTCATGGCGCGCACGGGCGGCAGCGGCGCGCGCGGCGTGTCGTGCTTCATCGTGGAAAACGGCACGCCGGGGCTGTCCTTTGGCAAGCCCGAGGAAAAACTGGGCCTGCACGCCTCGCACACCACCACGGTCACCTTTGAGGAGGTGCGCGTGCCCCACGCCAACATGGTGGGCGAGGAAGGCCAGGGGCTGATCATCGCGCTGGCCAGCCTGGACGCCGGGCGCATTGGCATTGCCATGCAGGCCCTGGGCATTGCCCGCGCCGCGCTGGAACATGCCACGCACTACGCGGCAGAGCGCGAGCAGTTTGGCAAGAAACTGCGTGAATTCGAAGGGGTGTCTTTTAAGATTGCCCGCATGGCTGCGCGCATTGAGAGTGCCCGGCTGGTGGCCCTGAAAGCCGCGTGGCTCAAAGACCAGGGTAAGCCTTACGGCAAGGAAGCCAGCATGGCCAAACTGCTTGCCAGCGAGGCGGCGGTGGACGGCACCCGGGACGCCATTCAGATTTTCGGCGGCAACGGCTACAGCCGCGAGTACCCCGTCGAGCGCCTGTACCGCGACGCCAAGGTGACTGAAATCTACGAGGGCACCAGCGAGATTCAGCAGCTGGTGATCAGCCGCGCCGTGTTCGCCGAACTGACCTGACGGGCGCTGGGCCGGTGCGGGGCGCCGGCACCGCCGGTGGTGCGCCAGCAGGGGAGAGCCGCAAAGACGGGGTCCCCGGATGCCTGCTGGTGGAGGCCACCGCCCGGGTATAGGGGGTTCGGCAAGGCGGTTGGGGCCGCTGTGCTCCACCGTGCGAGAGCCGGGTCTGCCCATGCGTGGCACAAGCTCACCGCTGCGGGTGGCTCCAAGAAACTTTCGTGCGGTTCTGGATGCGCCCGCACCCACGGCCCCGACCGTCGCAGGTGCTCGGACCGCGCCTCCCTTCCCCCCAGGGCCCAGGCGCCGAACATGAAGAGAGCCCACCTCGCGGGGCTGTTTGACCAAGCGCGACAATACCCGCCATGCGCCAACTCCTGTGGATTCCCGGGCTGGTTCTGGTGGTCGGCGTGCTCGTGGATCTGCTGGTCACCTGTATTCAGGCGGGGGAGGGCCGCCTGAACCGCGCCGCGCAGCGCCTGCTGTATGCGGGGCTGCACCTGATCGCGCAGCGCACGCGCCGCCGCGGGGTGCTGTACTGGAGCACGCCTGTGCTCATCACTGGCTCGCTGGTGGTGTGGACCATGCTGACGTGGCTGGGCTGGACCCTGATTTTCTGGTCCCAACCGGGGGCGCTGATAGGCGCAGACAGTGGGCAGCCCGCCACCTTCCTGGCCACGTTTTATTTCGTGGGCTATACCCTCAGCACCCTGGGCCTGGGCGAGATCATCGCCCCCGAGCCCATGTGGCGCATCCTGACCGACGTGGCTGCCATTTCAGGCTTTTTTCTGCTGACGTTTGCCATCACCTTTATCGTGCCCGTGGCGCAGGCTCGGGCCGACCGGCGCGAACTGGCGCTGGCCCTGCACCGCGCCGGCCCGGGCGCCCAGGCCCTGATCCTGAACGCCTACACCGACCATGACCGGGGCCTGCACAGCCTGACGGTGGACCTGCACAGCGTGCTGAACCGGGTGGACGCCGCCCACATGAATACGCCGTACCTGCACCGCCTGCGCGACCACCATGCCCAGGACGCCCTGGACCTGCACCTGCCGGCTCTGGGCGAAGCGCTGCTGATTCTGTTCTCGGCGCTGGACGCTGAGCCTCCGCGCGGTCTGCGCCGGGCCCTGACCAGTGTGGACAGCCTGAGCCGCACCTTCGTGGAGACCCAGGGCGGCCCCCTGCCGCCCCCACCTCCCTTCCCAGATCTGGGCGCCCTGCGCCGCGCTGGTCTGCCCCTGAAAAGCGACGCCGAACTTCAGGCAGGCCTGCACGCGCACGCCGAACTGCGCCGCCGCCTGCACGCCATGAGCCGCGCGGGCCTCTGGGACTGGGCGGAGGTGGCCGAGCCGCAGGGCACGCCGCCCCTGAACACCAGGGCGTCGTAACCGAAGGAGCCCCCTCTTGCGGTGCGGGAGGGGCCGGGCTTGCCCAGCCGTGTCCGCAATGGTCCGGACCAGTTTTCAGGCGGTGGGGTGGCCGGCAGACCTGCTTCTTGCTGTTCCCCTGGGGCTTCGTTTTGTCTCGATAGGGACGGCCTGCATGGCATACGGGCGTCACGTCTGACCTCAGCGGTGGCCCCACACCCCGGTGTGCCTTGGTCCCAAATCGTTCTGTGGAGCAGGGGCGGCGAGCCGATCATCACTGGTGCGCCCAGGTTTCAAACCCGGGCAGGCCGAAACGGTGAAAACGTCGTCTGACAGCGGTATTCCGTTCCGCCCTGGGGATGAAGGGACCCCCTCAACTCTAACCGCTGTCTGTCGCGGTCACTCGCTCCGTTCGCCCCACAAGACCTGAAGGGGAACCCTTCAGGTCTTGTGGTTACCGCTATGAAACGCTTGGGACCCTTCTCCTGCCCCGCTTTTCAAGCCCTGACCTCTGTTCCGCACTTCTTTCACTACGCCAACAAAGGACAGAAGCGCCGCGGTAGCCGAGCCGCCAAAGCCTCGATCAGTCGGCGTCGGGCTCCACGTCGTAGAGGGCGGGATCACCCGCTGTGCGTTCGGCCAGCAGCTGCTCAAAGACCCCCAGAATAGGCGCCACATCCTCTTCGGGCAGTGGCAGGGCGTGGTCCTGGCCGGGGGCTGCGTCGGGGAGCACCTGCAGCGCCGCGGCGACAATGGTGGGATCAAATTGTCGCCCGGCCTGCGCCTGAATCTCCTGCAGCGCCTGCTGGGTGGTCCAGGCCGCCTTGTAGGGCCGCGACTGCGTCAGAGCGTCAAAGACATCGGCCACCGCCACAATGCGCCCGGTCAGCGGAATGGCCTCGCCGCGCAGGCCCAGGGGATAGCCGCTGCCGTCCCAGCGTTCATGGTGCGTGCGCGCAATCTCCTCGGCCAGGCGCAGCAGCGCTGACTGCCCCCCCGACAGGATGCGCCCACCAATCAGGGTGTGCTGCTGCATCTGGCGGTATTCCGCCGGGGTCAGGTGCCCCTTTTTCAGCAGGATGCGGTCCGGAATGCCAATCTTGCCCACATCGTGCAGGCGGGCGGCGATGCCCAGCATGCTGGCCTGGGCCGGGGGCCAGCCCAGCGCCTGGGCAATGCGGGCGGCGGCGCGGCCCACGCGCCGGGTGTGGTCGCCAGTGGTGTCGTCGCGGTACTCGGCGGCCATCGCCAGGCGCGTGACCACCTCGTGCTGGGCGCGGGCCAGTTCGGCGGTGCGTTCTTCCACCTGCCGCTCGGCCGCCTCGCGCGCCTCCTGGGCCAGGGTGGTGCGCATCTGGTACAGCCGCGTTTCCTGGTGGGCCCGCTCCACCTCGAACAGGATGGCCAGCTGCCGGGTCTGCCGCTCGCGCTCACTGTCAAAGCGCTGGCGTTCCAGGCCGCGCAGGGTGTGGGCGTAGGCCAGGGCGCGCGCCGGGTCGCCCCGCCCTTCGTACACCTCCATCAGCGCCTCGGCGGCGTCGCCGTGCTCCTTGGGCAGTTCGGCCTGCACCGCCAGCCGCTCGGCTTCGGCCAGGTGCGCCTCGGCCTCGTCCAGGCGACCGGCGCGCAGGTGCAGGCGCCCCAGGTGCAGGCGCGCTTCGACCTGCCCCTGCACCAGACCGATTTCCAGTGCCAGGGCCAGCGCGGCGCCAAAGGCGTCCTGGGCCGCCTGGGCGGCGCCGGTGCGCTCATAGAGGATGCCCAGGGAATCCAGGGCATTGAGTTCGCCCATGCGAAAGCCCAGGGCGCGGCTGTGCTCCAGCGCAAGGTCCAGGTGCTGCCGCGCGGCCTCCAGCTCGCTGACCTCCAGCGCGAACGCCCCCAGGTTCAGCGCGCTGATGGCCTTGTGCTGCGGGTTGTGGCCGGCCGCCGTGGCCTGATACGCCGCGCCCATGACCTCGTAGGCCAGCCGGTGGTCGCCGTTCATGTGGTGCACCTGCGCCAGATTGTTCAGGATGGGCGCCACCAGCGCCGGATCGTCCGGCAGGGTGCGCGCCAGCCCGTAGGCCTGGTTCAGGTGCTCCAGCGCCTCTTTGTACTGGCCCAGCCAGCTTTCCTGGGTGCCAATGTTGGTCAGGCAGTGCACCTGCCCGGTCACGTCGCCGCGCTGCACGCGGATTTCCAGTGCCTGGTGCAGGTATTTGAGGGCCTGCGCCGCTTCGCCGCGGTGGTGGCTCACGGCCGCCAGCTGGTTCAGGGCCGTGGCCTGCTGATCCGGCAGGCCCTGGGCCGCCAGATCGTGCGCGCGCCGCAGCGCCGCGTGGGCGCCGTCCAGGTCGCCCCGCGCCAGCTGAATGCGGCCCAGCAGCAGCAGGGCCTCGGCCAGCGCGCTGGGGTGGGCCTGCGCGTCCAGGGTCTCGGCGGCCGCCTGCAGGCTCTGCAGGGCGCCGGGCAGATCCCCGGTGGCGTGCAGGGCCCGCCCGCGCCACAGCAGCCGCTGCCCCGCAGGGGCGGCCCCGGGGTCCAACTCTTCGAGCAGCGCCAGGGCGCCGGCCGGGTTGGTGTCCAGCAGCGCTTCGACCGGGTGCGGGGTGCGGGAAGCCGCAGAATCGGAGGTCTGGGCTGCCACGCCGCCTAGTTCCGCAGGACGCTCGTCAGGAAAGCCGGGAGGTCCAGGCGGCCCTTGGTGCCCAGGCGATCCTTGTAGGCGCTGTTGGCGCCATTGGCATACACGTTGAAGGCCGAATCCGCCATCTTGCGGCTGAGGTCTGACAGGGACACCTTGAGGGGTTCGCCCAGAGCCAGGGCCAGCCCGCCCGTCACCATGGGCGCCGCCATGGACGTGCCGCTCCAGGCCGCCACGCGGCCATCGGGCGCGGGGGCCGAGACGGCTTCGCCCGGTGCCACCAGTTCCAGGTTGGTGCTGTAGTTGGAAAAGCTGGATTTCAGGTCGCGCAGGTCCACGCTGCCCACGCTGAGCAGGTGGTTGCCCAGCGTGCCCTTGGTCTCGGCGAGGCTGGCCGGCGAGGTCAGGCGGTCCATGTCGTTGTTGCCCGCCGAGGACACCACCAGCACGCCCGCCTCGGTGGCGCGGCGCACGGCGTCTTGCACGGTGGGCGAGTTCTGGTCGCTCCCCAGGCTCAGGTTGATCACGCGCGCCCCCTGGGCCACGGCGTAGTCAATGGCCTGCGCGACCATCACCACGTCGCCCGAGCCGTCGGGGCCCAGCACCCGCAGCGGCAGGATTTTGGCGCGCGGGGCCACCTGCAGCACAATGCCCGCCACGTTGGTGCCGTGGCCGTAGGCGCCCTGGCCCGCCACGCCTTCTTCCTGGGGCCGCGCGTCACCGCCGTAGAAATCCTTCCAGGTTGAGGGCGGTGTCAGGGCGCCGGCAAACGCCGGGTGCGCCAGGTCAATGCCGCTGTCAATCACGGCCACCGTGACGCCCGACCCCAGATTGCGGGCCATGCCCTGGGCCTGTTCCAGCCCGATTTTCTGCCACAGCGCGGTGTTCTGGGGCAGCATGGCGTAGCTGCCGCCCGCCCACATGCTCATGGAGCCCCCGGCCCACATACTCATGGAGCCGCCCGCCCACATGCTCATGGAGCCGTTCATGACGGCTGTCACGGCCCCGCCGCCGCCAAAGACGTCGCGGTTGGCTTCCTGCTGCACCGTGCGGCCACCCAGGGCCTGCAGGCCGCGCACCGGGGGCGCCTCTAAGCCAATGAGGGCCACGCAGGCCTCGGCGCAGTCGGCCTCTGGCCATGACAGCACGGTGCCGCCCAGGGCGCGTGCCAGCGTCTCCGGGGTGTCCCCAGGAAGCACCGACACCCGCGCCACAGTGGTGGGCCGGGCCACCTGGGGGGCCCCCGGCGCGGTCCAGGTCGAGGTCGCGCAGCCCGCCAGCAGGGCGGCAGTGACGCCAAGCAGAGGAAGAAAACGGTTCACAGGCGGCCTCCAGGCCAGAAATGAGAGGGAAGAGAGAACAACACGCCAGCTTGTATTGTGGCCATGCGCCGGGGTTTTGCCTATCCCACCGCTGGTGGATTCGGTGCAAGCCCGTTGTGAGGATTTATACGGCACGGTCATGTTTCACCTGGAACTTGGGGGGAAAGACCTGCCGTATGACAGTTAGAGTAAGCCAAAACCTGCCAGATGTTCAGCCTTCCACCCCTGGATGCCCCCGATGGGTGGCGTGACGGCGGATCAGCTCCTCGCGGGCCATGACCGCCAGCCGCGGCACGTGGACTTTCTCTGGATCAGAGACCCCGTAGGCGCGGCGCAGGGTCCGCGACCACCAGGTCAGGCGGCGGCGGTGCGCGGGCGGCAGGTCGAGGACCGTGAAGCCGTACAGCGCCAGCACGTCGGCAAAGATGCTGATGCTGAACACCGCCGGGTGCTCGCGGCAGGCCGGGTCATCCTGCAGGGCGGCGGCGAGGTCCCGAATGGAGTGCGTCACAATGCGCCGCCCCGCCAGTGGCCGCTCGGCCAGTTCGACGAGGCGGGCGCTGTCCAGGTGAAACTCGGTGAGGCGCTCGCCGCGCCGGATGGTGAGGCCCCCGGGCAACTGGGGATGGGGCACCGTCACGTCGGCCAGCGGATAGGACGCCGCGCCCACCCGGAAGAGGCTGCTGACGTGGCCCCCAATGCGGTGGATGCCCCCCAGGCGGTCGTACAGCACATCCACCCCTTGCAGCGCGGTGGCGGGCAGGTCGCGCCAGTTCTCAGGCCGCACGCCCCGCAACCCGTCCAAGCCCCGGACCTCGTAACCACGCGCCTGCAGGTTGCCCAGCAGTGGGGGCAGGTGTACAGCCGCCGCCGGATCGGTGCCGGACCGCTGCAGCAGCGCGCCGGGGCGCCGCCCGCGCAGTGGCCCGCCCCACGCGCCGCCCGGCTGGCCCACCACGGGCGTCAGGCCGCTCCAGCGCCCAGCCAGGGCGGCGGCCACCCGGCTCACCCCGGGGCCGGGGGCGAACAGGGTGGGGGGCGTGCCCAGCAGGGCCGCGAAGTCATGCCGGGCCACCCGCACCTGCCGGGCCAGCGCCCACGGACCAGTCCACGGCCCCCGTCCCACCAGGGGCAACACCGTGTGCCCTTCGCGGGCGGCCTGCTGCACCAGGGCCGGGTGGGCGCGGGCGGCTGCCTGGTCAAAGAGGAAGGTGGCGGTGGCGCCGGCCGCCGGCAAGGCGCTCAGCAGGGGGGGCGTCACCTGGGGGTCCGGGCCACCTTGCAGCAGCAGCCCCACCCCTGGCTGGGCACTGCGGGCCCGGCGCACGGTGCCCAGCCCGGCCCAGCGCGCCGCACGTTCAGCCGCCCAGGCGAGGCCGCCCAGGGCCGCCCCCAGCGCCAGCACCCGCCCCCACGCCCTGTTCACAGCGGCCACTGTAGCAGCCTGCCCTGCGCGGGGCAGCGGGGCCACGGTCCCTTCAGGGCATGGGGACCAGGGTGTCCTGCCACAGGGCGCGCCGGGCCTGTTCGCCTGCCGTGGAAAGGGTGAGCCCCGAGAGCGACAGGGCGGCCACCTGCGGCGCCGGGGCAGAGTATGCCGGCCAGTCTGGACCCGGCGAACCGCGATGCACAAACGCCGCCCACGCGGTCTGCATCTGGCGGGCCAGGTCGGTGCGGCGCCCGGCCTCGCCCCCACGCAGCAGCCCCGAGGCGTGGCCCAGCGGGCGCGGCCACAGAAACAGCAGGTCCATGCCGTGCGTGGCCCCCAGCCCAAACAGGCGGGTGCCCCAGTCGAAGCGGTAGCGGTACACCGGGGCCGCTGGCGGATGGGCTCCCAGCAGGGCGTCGTTGCCCACATGGAAAAACAGATCCGTGCCCAGGGCCACCAGGCCGTCCGGGGTGTCCGGGTACTGGGCCAGCACCGCGCGCACCTGCCCCGGCGCCAGGTGGGGCACCATCACCCGGGTCAGCAGGGCGCGGTCGGTGCGCGGAAAGATGCGGTCGGGCACCTTTACGAACAGGGAATAGTCCTCGCGGGCGGCGCCCAGCAGCAGCGGCACAGGGGCCGCCGGGGCCGCCAGCAGGGCCTCTGGGCCGCCCGGCAGCACCCGGCCGTCCAGAAAGGGGCGGGAATTCAGGCGCCGGGGCCGCACCTGTTCCAGGCGGTGCAGCGCCCGCACGAACGCGCCCGGCGGCAGGGTGAGCAGCCGGTCCACGGTGCGCGGGCCCACGCCCAGCACGTCGGCATACGCCTGCGCCAGCGCAAGGCTGTTGTCCCAGGGACTCACCTGATTCAGCGTGCCGCTTTGCAGGATGGCCCCGGCGATCCAGGGGGCGGCCTGGGGATCGCGCAGCATCAGCGCCGCCGCCACGGCCCCCGCCGATTGCCCCCCCACCGTGATGCGCGCCGGGTCCCCGCCAAAGGCCGCGATGTTGGCCGCCACCCAGCGCAGGGCCGCCACCTGATCCTGGTAGCCCGCATTGGGGGTGAACCGCTCGTCCCCGAACAGACCCCCAAAGTTGGCGTAGCCCAGCGGCCCCAGGCGCGAATTGACCGTGACCACCACCACGCCGTGCCGGGCGGCGTACTCGCGCCCGTCGTACAGGCGCCCGCTGCCCGCGCGAAAGGCCCCGCCATGCAGCCACAGCAGCACCGGGTGGCCGCAGCCCTCGGGCGGCGCCCAGATGTTCAGGGCCAGGCTGCCCTCGGCAGGCCGGGCCAGTGTGACCGAGGGGTCCAGGGGCTGCAGCACGTCCGGGGCGTAGGCCCGCGCGTCCCGCACCCCCGTCCAGCCGGGGTGCGGCTGGGGCGGCGCAAAGCGCAGCGGGCCACAGGCGGGCGCGGCGTAGGGCACGCCCAGCCACGTGCGGGCGGCCTGGGTGCCCACCCGGAGGTCCAGGCCCTGAAGGCGGCCAGTGGCCATGTCAACCAGCGTGGGCACGGCTGACCTTAGCAGGTGGGCCAGGGCCGCGCCCAGGGTATGCTGACCGGCAGCTCAGTTGCGCTTTGCCTCTCCCTGCCGCTCTGCACTTTGCCCCGAGGTGTTCATGCCCACATCCCACACCATCCGCGCTGGCCTGCTGGCGCTGCTGGGCGGCGGTTTGCTGCTGCCCGCCGCCGGTCAGAGCCCCGAGCCCGACCCCGCGCTGCTGCGCGCAGCCGCCACCCTGTACGCCACCGCCCAGGTGGGCGCCGTGGTGCGTGACTGGTGCCTGAAGGTGGCCCCGGCCCAGCGCGCCACGACCGAACAGGGCTACGCCGCGTGGCGCGCCGCCGCCGGGCTGCCGGGCATCGAAGCGTACCTGCAGCGCCACGCCGCCGCGCAACTGCCCGCGCTGCGCGCCCCGGCCGAGGAACGCCGCGCCCAGCTGTACGCCGAACTGGACCGGGCCAGCCAGAACCCGGCCGCCGACTGCCGCACCATTCAGGCGCAGCTGACCGAGCAGGTGAATCTGGCCACCCTGAACCCGCAGGAGTACGCGCTGACCCAGGCGCTGCGGCGGGGCCCAGCGGCGCCCGTCACTCCGCCCCCGGCCGTATCTTCTGCCTCGGGCGACGGCGGCCCCTTCATTACCGGCACCGCCTTCAGTCCCCTGGCCCGCGCCGGGGTGCAGGCCCTGCTGGGCAAGGCGGGCGGGCAGCCGCCTTACCGGGGAGGTGGGCCCCTGAAAACGGGCACCTACGGCTGCGTGATGCAGCAGACGAACGATTTCGAGACCCTGCTGTCGCTGACCAGCTACACCCTGACCCTGTACAGCGACCAGGGCGTGCGGGTGACCGACCAGCAGTACCGGAGCCAGAGCAGCGGCGCCGTGTCCCCCCTGAAGAACCTGGAGGGCACCTACCGCTATCAGCCCGCCACAGGCGAGCTCTCGGCCCAGGCCGACTTCGCCAATGATGACCTGACAGAACTGCTGGGCCCCAATGGCCGCTACGACGGCGTGGGCGACGACGAGCCGCTGTACAACATCTTCCGCGTGCTCACCGACCGCAGCGGCACTCCCATGATTTACGGCCAGCAGGCGTACGGCTACCGCGACGGCCGCGTGACCGTGTGCCGCTACGCGGGCGCCGCGCAGGGCACCTCACCTGTGGCCCAGGCCCGGCAGGCGGCGCAGGCCGAGGCCGAGCGGCTGAACCGCTACCGCCTGAAGTCCAATGCCGGCCCCACCCTGGCCCAGATTGAGGGGCTGCTGCACACCTACGAGAACGAGTACGTGGGCATCAACGTGCTGGGCCGCGAGACCACCATTCTGCTCCTGAAAGACGGCACGGCCTACCTGAACCTGCGCTGGAGCCCCAACGATCTGGACGTGGCGGCCTCGCGCAGGGGCGAGCCGAAAGCCTGGACCAAGTGGCGCCGGCAGGGCGGCGGCTACGAACTGCTGGAGGGCGGGCGCTGGGTGCCCAGCAAAGGCACGCTGGGGTATCCGGCCAGCAAAAACGAGGCCATCAGCGGCAGTTACCGCTTTTTCAGTGCGTACACCTCGGGCACCCTGATGAACGGGGCCACCGCGTCCAGCGAGGACACCTACCGCTTTGGCCCGGGCCAGCAGTTCACCCGGCTGGGCCACAGCGGGGTGGCCGGCACCCTGAATACGGGCGCGGCAGTGACCACAGGCGCGGCCAGCGGGCCGTCCACCCGGGCGGGGGGCACGTACACCTTCAGCGGCTACACACTGGAACTCCGGCGCGGCGTTGAGGTGACCCGCACCTACGCCTTTTACTGGAGCAGGGACAAGAAGAATCTGAATATCGGCGGCACCACCTACACCCGCGAATAGGCGCGGGGCGGGGCAAAGCGCCTGCCCCGCCCCGCAGCTGCCCCCTCAGTCGGTGTACGCCCCCACCGCCGCGCTGCTCACCAGCTTGGCGTATTTGGCCAGCACGCCGCGCGTGTAGCGGGGTTCCGGGGCCACCCAGGCGGCGCGGCGCCGCTCCAGTTCGGCCGGGTCCACCTGCAGGTTTAGCACCCGGGTCTCGGCGTTGAGCTCAATCGTGTCGCCTTCCTGGACCAGCGCAATGGGGCCGCCCACGTAGGCTTCGGGTGCCACGTGCCCCACCACCAGCCCAAAGGTGCCGCCCGAGAACCGCCCGTCGGTGATCAGGCCCACGCTGTCGCCCAGCCCCTTGCCAATGATCGCGGAGGTGGGCGAGAGCATCTCGCGCATGCCGGGGCCGCCCTTGGGGCCCTCGTAGCGGATCACCAGCACGTCGCCGGCCCGGATCTGGTCGGCCATGATCGCGTGCATGGCCTGTTCTTCAGAGTCGAACACGCGCGCGGGCCCGGTGATCTTGATGCTCTTCAGGCCGCTGATTTTCGCCACGCTGCCTTCGGGCGCGAGGTTGCCGCGCAGAATGGCGAGGTGGCCCTCGGTGTACACCGGCTGATCAAAGGGCAGAATCACGTCCTGGCCCGCGTCCGGAGCGTCCGGCTCGTCGGCCAGATTCTGGGCCACCGTCTGGCCCGTGACCGTCAGGCAGTCGCCGTGCAGCAGCCCGGCCTTGAGCAGCATTTTCATGACGCGGGGAATGCCGCCCACCACATGCAGGTCGGTGGCCACATAGCGCCCACTGGGCTTCAGGTCGCAGAACACCGGGGTCCGCTCCCGGATCCGTTCAAAGTCGTCCAGGGTCAGGTTCACGTCGCAGGCGTGGGCAATGGCCATCAGGTGCAGCACGGCGTTGGTGGACCCGCCCACGGCCATGATGACGGTGATGGCGTTCTCGAACGCCTCTTTGGTCAGAATGTCGCGCGGGCGGATGTTCTGTTCAATCAGGCGCAGCAGGGCGCGGGCGCTGTCGGCGCTGGAGACGGCCTTTTCGGCGTCCACGGCGCTCATGGTGCTGGAAAAGGGCAGGCTCATGCCCATCGCCTCGAAGGCGCTGCTCATGGTGTTGGCGGTGTACATGCCCCCGCAGCTGCCGTTGCCCGGACAGGCGCGCTTTTCGATCTCGGTGAATTCCTCACGGCTGATCTTGCCGGCCCCATAAGCCCCCACCGCCTCGAACACGCTCACAATCGTGAGGTCCTGCCCGTTATAGTGCCCCGGCTTGATGGTGCCGCCGTACACGAAAATGGCCGGAATATTCAGCCGCGCCATGCCGATCATGGCCCCGGGCATGTTCTTGTCGCAGCCGCCCACCACGATCAGGCCGTCGTGTGACATGCCCCGGCTGGCCGTCTCGATAGAATCTGCGATCACCTCGCGGCTCACCAGGCTGCACTTCATGCCCTCGGTGCCCATCGAAATGCCGTCAGAGACCGTGATGGTGCCGTAAATCTGCGGCATGCCGCCGCCCTCGCGGATGGCCCCGGTGATGTGATCGGCCAGTTCGCCCAGCCCGTTGTTGCACGGCGTGATGTTGCTCTGCGCGTGCGCCACGCCAATGATGGGTTTCTCGAAATCCCCATCCTCAAAGCCCACGGCGCGCAGCATGGCGCGGTTGGGCGCCCGTTCGTCGCCCTGCGTGACGTGGTGGCTGTTCCAGTTCAGTCGGTGCTTGCGGGCGGTGTCCGTCATGCCCCAAGGTAGCGGCACGGGGGCAGGCCCGGCGGGGAGAAGCACAGACAGGCGTTAGGCTGATCTGGGAGGCGGACCACATGGGGATTCGGGTGGGGTTTTCTTTCGCGGCCCCAGACGGGGTGCTCTCGCATTTTCTGGCCTCGCCCCTGCGTGACTTTCGGGCGTGGTACGACGAGATTCAGCACGAATATGGGGACGAAGTGGATCCAGCCCGGGTCGCGCTGCTGGATGAGGTGCTCAGCCACGGCTAAGGCGCACTGCTGCAGAAGAGTCGAACACAGCCTCGCCTGGAGGACCTTCTGCTCACGGATTACTACGGCCTGTTCGCCGATTTTCGCGGCGTATTGACACCTGCGGAGGACAGTTGGGTCAATCTTCGCCACTACCAAGCCCTGGAGGCTGGGCTGGCGGCCCGTGGATTTCCCCACGCGGCGGCCCTCCTCGCCTTTCTGTCTTCTGGTCGTCCCATCCTGCGTGATCCACAGCAGGCGCCTTTTTACTCTGAGGACGGTGTGTTCCGGCTTTCCTTCTGGACGGCCGACGAGGTGCGGCATCTTGCCTCGCAGCTGCAGGTGGTTGGGCCACAGGGGCCTGACCGCCCCGAGGACCTGGATGTCCTTCCAAACGTGCAACTGGCACTGGCCGCTGCCCTTGAACGCCAGACCGGCCTGCTGATGCTGGTGTGCTAACCCTTCATTCACGGAGCCAGCAGCGGCGCCGTGTCAAGCTGAGGCATGGCGCCCCACCTGGTCTTCGTCTACAACGCCGATGGTGGCCTGCTGAACAGCCTGAAGGACCTGTGGCACAAAACCGTCTCGCCGCACACCTACGACTGCCAGCTGTGCGCTGTGACCTACGGCCCGCTGGGCATGCGGCGTGAGTGGCGAACCTTCCTGCAGGGCCTGAACGCCCGGGTGACCTTTCTGCACCGCGATGAGGTGCGGGCCCAGTTTGGCCTGTCTGACCTGCCCCTGCCCGCAGCGTTCGTGGCACAGGGCGGCCAGTTGCACCCCTGGCTGACCGCCGAGGAGCTGCGCGCCACGCCCACACTGGACGACCTGATGGCCCTGGTGCAGCGGCGCTGGCCCCAGGCCCTGGCGCTGGCCGCCGCGTAAACGCTGGCCAAAGGTGGCCTCTTTGACAAATCGCTGCCCTTCCATTATGCTGTAGGCGTAATTGATTGTTGTGTTACCCTTTGTCCCGCGCCCACCTGCACAGGAGGTCCGTTCCATGTCCTTTCCCCTTTACCGCCACGGCGATGTGCTGCTTCAGGCCACCTCGGCGCCGGCCACGCCCCTGCACCGCCAGCCGCACCTGACGCTGGCCCACGGCGAGGTCACCGGCCACCGCCACCAGATTCGCGATCAGCACGCGGCGGTGCTGTACAGCGTGACGCCCACGCCCACCCCGGGCCGCGATCAGTTTCTGCACGTCACGGCGCCGCAGGCCACGCTGACCCATGAGGAACACGCATCCATTCGTCTGCCGGCGGGCTGGTACCGGGTGTGGCAGCAGCGCGAATACACCCCCGGCAGCGTGCGCGTGGTGCTGGATTAATGATCCGCTTTCAGAGCGGCGGGCGCACCTTCCGCCGCCCGGCCGCCCAGACCCCTGATCCCGCGCCGGCCGTGCCCCAGGCCCGGGTGCCTGCACGCCCCGTCACCCCCGCCCCGGTGACCCTCAGCCCCGAGGACGCGCGCGCCCGCCTGCGCCGGGGTGAAGGGTTCGCGGCGCTGGTGGTTACCGGGCCGCTGAACCTCTCGGGCAGCCGCTGGCTGCGCACCCTGCCGGACTGGCTGCGCTGCACGGCGCTGACGGTGGACGACTGCCCCCACCTCAGCACCCTGCCCGCCGATCTGCAGGCCGACCGCGTGAGTGCCCGCCGCTGCCCGGAGCTGCAGGACCTGGAAGGGCGACTGTCCATCCGCGAGGGCCTGAACCTCTCGGGCAGCGGCCTGCGGCGCATTCAGGCCGACCTGCACGCCACCCGGCTGATCCTGGCCGGCTGCCGCGACCTGGCGGCCATCGGCGGCGCGGTCAGCGTGGCGCATCTGGACGTGCGGCGCTGCGCCGCGCTGACCACGCTGGACGCTGGCCTGCACGTCACCCAGACCATTGACGTGGCGGGCAGCGGCCTGCGCGGCCTGCCCGGCCAGCTGCGCGCGGGCCTGCGCTGGAACGGAGTGCCCGTGGACGCCCGCGTGGCCTTTCACCCCGAGAGCCTGACAGGCCGCGACATCATGGCTGTGCGCAACGTGCAGCGGCGCCGGGTGCTGCTGGAGCGCATTGGCATTGACCGCTTTCTGGAGGACGTGGGCGGGCTGGTGCTGGACCGCGACCGCGACGCCGGGGGTGAACGCCGCCTGATCCGCGTGCCGTTTGACGACGACGAGGATCTGGTGGCGGTGCTGGTGCAGTGCCCTTCTACAGGCGGGCGCTACGCCCTGCGCGTGCCGCCCCACCTGCGCACCTGCCGCGAGGCGGTGGCCTGGACCGCAGGTCTGGCCGTGCACGACTACCATCCCACCCAGGAAGCCTGAGCCGGCCCGTTCCTGTTCCCTCACTTTCAAGGAGTTTTCCCATGACCCCCACCCTCAGCGCCCACGCCAGCTTTGGCCCCTCGCAACTGCTGGCGCAGCACGCCACCCCCGCCGATCTGCTGGTGCGCTTCCGCCTGCCCGGCAGCGGCGCCCGCCGCCCGGTGAACCTCGCCCTGGCCATTGATGTCAGCGGCAGCATGGCCGGCTCGCCCCTGAAACACGCCATCCGCGCCGCGCAGGCGGTGGTGGACAGCTTGGACGCGCAGGACCTGCTGAGCGTGGTGCTCTACGACGATTCGGTGACCACCCTGATTGCCCCCACGGCCGTCACGGACCGCGCGGCGCTGAAAGAGCGCATCGGCAGCATCCGCGCGGGCGGCCTCACCAACCTGTCGGGCGGCTGGCTCAAGGCCATTGAGCATGTGCAGGCCGGCGCCTCGGGGGAGCGGGTCAGTCGCGTGCTGGTGCTCACCGACGGGCAGGCGAACGTGGGCATCACCAGGGACGACGTGCTGATCAAGACCGCCGGGCAGAAGGCCGAGGCTGGCGTGGGCACCACCACGCTGGGCTTTGGGTCGTCCTTTAACGAGGACCTGCTGATGGGCATGGCGCGCGCGGCGGGCGGGAATTTCTATTTCATTCAGTCTGCCGACGACGCCCGGGACGTGTTCAGCTTTGAGCTGCAGACCATGAAGGCCGTGGTGGCCCAGAACCTCACCGTGACCCTCGCTCCGGCGCCCGGCGTGACGGTGGCGGACATCCTGAGCCTGCACCGCCCCGGCCCCCAGCCGCTGACCCTGGACCTGGGCGACGTGTACGAGGACGAGGACAAGCTGCTGGGCCTGCGCCTGAACCTCCCCGAACGGGGGGCCGGCCTCCACGAGCTGCTGACCGTGACCTACAGCGCCGACACCGTGCAAGGCGGCGCCATCGCCCGCCTGGAAGGCACCCTGCCGGTGCAGGCCACCTTTGGCCCGCTGGACGCCAGCGTGACCAACGACATTGAGGTGACGCTGGACCTTGCCCGCCTGCAGATTGCCCGCGCCAAGGAAGAAGCCGTGACCCTGGCCGACCAGGGGCAGCACGCCCAGGGCGAGGCGCTGCTGCGCCGCGTGGTGGCCGAGCTGACGGGCGCCGGCCTGCACGAGCACTTTGAGATTGCCGAGGAAATCGAGCAACTGGAGCACTACGCCGGGCGCATTGCCGCGCAGACCCTGGTGGGTGACAGCCGCAAGGAACTGATGGATCAGGCCTTCCAGGGCCGCGCCCGCACCCGCGCCGACATGACCGGCCGTGGGGTGACGGTGGACACCGCCGTGCTGGCGCTGCCAGTGGTGGCCGAGCCTGGAAGCGGCGTAGAACTGCAGTGCGTGCGCGAGGGCGGCAAGCTGCGGGTGCGGGTGGGCTCGGCGGGCTACGACCAGGGGCTGAACGTGCAGTTTCCCCGCGCCCTGCGCGCCGAGGGGGCCAGGTACGTGGTGGACGGCCTGGAGCCCAGCGCCGACGGGAGCTTCTACCGCGTGACCGGCGAGATTCGCCGCCTGCTGCGCGCCGGGGAAAGCGACCCGCTGCAGCACCTGAGCGTGGGGGGCCGGGGTGCGCCCCGCGCCGCCAGCCGCCCCGGCGTGACCAAGGCCGCGCGCACCGCCGCCGACCTGGACACCACCGACAGCAGCGCGGGCGGCATTCTGGTGCAGTGCGTCAAGGAAGGCAGCAAGCTGCGCGCCCGTGTGGTGCAGGACGGCTTTGAGCCCGACTGGAACATGCGCTTTCCCCGCTCCATCCGCGAGGAAGGCACCCTGTACGTGGTGGATGAAGTGAACACCGCCCCGGACGGCAAGAGCTACATCGCCAGCGGTGAAATCCGCCGCCTCGTGCAGCCGGTGTAAAGAGAAGGGGAGAGGCAAGGGGCCTGGACGCACCATGTCTAGGCCCCTTGCCGTTCTTCATGCCGGGGCCCCAGCGCGCCCCACCTACCCTGCTCTAGCCGAGATTCAGCCCCACATCGAACGTGGCCGTATAGCCCCCCACCGGGTCGCCCTTCACGCTCAGCAGCAGCTGTGAGCCGCCGTTGCGGTAAATCGCGTCCTGGGCATTGGGGGTGTCGGCCTTGCCCTTCTGGCTGTAGGGCGCGCGGGCGAACACGGCTGCGTTCACGCTTTCGGGGAAAAACAGCTGCGAGGTGAATTCACCTGTGGCCTGCCCGGCGGCGTTCAGGGGCCGCAGCTTGAAATGAATGTGCACCGCGCGCCCCGGATACCAGCCCGGGTAAATGGTCGTAAAGCTGGCCCGGCCCTGGGCATCCGTCACCTGCGAGCCGCGCAAGGCGTCGCCGCTGTTCCCCGCCACCCCGGAATAGGTGCCTAGGGCGTCGCAGTGCCACACGTCAACCAGCACGCCCGCGCGGGGGGTGCAGCCGCCTGCCGCCACGCGGGAGGTCACGAACACCAGCTTCAGCGGCACCCCCGGGCTCAGCCGGCCCGTCTGGCTGTCCTTGCGAAGGTCGCTGCGCCGGGGCTCGCCGTCCACGAAGTAGGGGCCCTCCGTCATGGCGGGGCGCACCACGCAGCCGGGCAGCCGCGCCGCGCCGCTGCCTGCACTGGTGCCCCCTGCCCCCCGCTGGGCCAGCACGCCGCCTGCCGTCAGGGCCGCTGCGCCGCCCCCCAGGCCCAGCAGCCGCAGGGCGTGGCGGCGGCTCAGGAGCGTGCCGATCATTTCATCGTCATGGTCTTCGCCCGGGGGCAGGTGAACGGGGGCTGGGTGCGGACTGTGTGGGTCATTCATGGCAAGCACCTCCGGGGAACAGGGCATAGGATGCGCGGCGCCCGTTAAGCCGGCGTTGATGAGGGCCCTGACATGGCAGCAGCGGCCCCACCGAACCTGGCTGGGGCCGCTGCGTGCCTAGGGCTTTACTTCACCGTCACGCGGTCAGGGAAGGCCTCGGTGGCAATCTTGGCCACCTGGGCGTCCAGGTACTTCTGGGCGGCCTCGCGGGCCAGTTGCTCGCGGATCAGGGGCGCGGCTTCGGCCAGGGGCACCAGCCCGGCGGCGTTGCGCTTGGTCACCACCAGCACATGCCAGCCGAACTGCGACTGCACCGTCTGCACCTGATTCACGGGGCCGGTGAAGCTGGCCTTGTCGAAGGTTTCGACCATCTCGCCCTGCCCAAAGCAGCCCAGGTCGCCGCCCTGCGCCGCGCTGCCGGGGTCCTGGCTCTTGTCGGCGGCAATCTTGGCGAAGTCGCCGCCTGCCGCCAGGTCCTTCACGATGGCCTGGGCTTCGGCCTGGGTGGGCACCAGGATGTGCTTCACGCAGGCTTCGGCCTCGCGGGTAAAGCGGGGCTTGTTGAGGTTGTAGTAGCCGGTGACCACCGCGTCCCCGAAGGTAAAGCGCTTCTGAATGCTCTGCAGATACGCCCCCACGATGCCCTGGCGCTCCAGTTCGGCGCGCAGGTCGTCGGCGCTGGCGTAGCCCGTGGCCTCCAGGGCCTCGGCAAAGTCGGCGTCGGACTTGAAGTCGGCGCGGGCTTCTTGCATCTGCTCGTCCAGGGTGGCGGCGTTTACCTTGTTGCCGGCGGCGCGGGCCAGCTGGTACACGGCGCGGTCACGCACGTACTGCTTCAGGTAGTCGGCGCGGGCCCCGGCGAATTCGGCCAGATAGCTGTTCTCAAAGGGAATGCCCTGGGCGTTCACCACCCGCGCGGCGGCCAGCCGGAAGGCGCGGTCAAAGTCGGCCAGGGTGATGGTCTCGGTGCCCACGCGCGCCACCACGGTGCTGGGGTCGGCGGCGGGCGCAGCGGGGGCCGCCGCAGGGGTGGCCGGGGCGGTGGGGGTGGCGGGCGCAGTCTGGGCGAGGGCGGCGCCGGACAGCAGCGCCAGCGTGAGCAGCACTTGTTTCATCCCTGCACTCTAGCGTCCCGCCGCGCCCCCACCATGATGGGCGCGTGATGACGGCTTGGGGCGCGCGCCCCCTGCTGCTACAATCCCCCGCGTGCGCCTGAGCCTGCAAGAAACCACCGATCCGCGCGTGTACGACGACGCCGTGCGGTCATTGCCCATCACCAGTGCCCTGCAGGGCTGGGGCTACGGCGAGGCGCGGCGCACCCTGGGCCAGACCCCCGCGCGCTACCTGATCACGGCGGATGGCCGCACCGTGGGCGCCCTGCAGCTGATCCGCAAGCGCCTTGTGCCCGGCTTTTCCACGCTGTACGCGCCGCGCGGCCCGGCCCTGGAAAGCCTGGACCTGCTGCCCGCCGTGGCCGACGCCGTGAAAAAAGTGGCCCGCCCCGGCGACGCCCTGCTGAAAATCGAGCCGCCTGTGCCCTTTCTGGCCGACGATTCGGTGGTGCTGCCAGAAAGCTACGGCCCCTTTCGCCGCGCCGAGAGCGAGCAACCCGAACACACCATCGTGGCCGACCTGACCCGCAGCGAGGACGAGCTGTTCGCTGGCCTGCACTCCATGGCCCGGCGCAACGTGCGCACCGCCCAGAAGATGGGCGTGGTGGCTGGCCGCGACGATGATTTCGAGGCCTTCTGGGAAATCTTTACCGCCACCAACGAGCGCGCCCAGCTGGGGGCGTTTCCCCGCGCCTACTACGAAACCATGCTGCGCGAGGGGAATGCGTATGGCGGAGAAGCGTACATCGTGCTATCGCGCGTGGAGGGCCGCGCGCTGGCCGGGGGCTTTTTCCTGGCGATGGGCAAGGGCACCTATTACCTGTTCGGCGGCAGCATCCGCGATGACCGCACCAATGCCGACGGCAGCCCGCTCAAGGACGCCAAGGCCCCCGACGCCTTTTACTGGAACGCCATGCTGGACGCCAAGCGCCGGGGCTACGAACTGTTTGACTTCTGGGGCATTCCGCGCCAGCTGGACGAGGCCAAGCATTCGTTCGGCGTGTTCAAGATGAAACTGAAGTTCTCCGAGCAGCGCGTGTGGTACCCCGCTTACGACCTGAACCTGAACCCGGCCGCGCCCGCCATCGTCAAGGCGCTGCGCTGGCGCAAAACCCAGAACAACCTGCGCAAGCGCGGCAGCGCCGACGACGTGCTGTAAACAGTCCGTTGCCACCTTTTGGTGGATGGCGCGTGTGGGCAACCGGGAAAGACTGCCCGTATGTTCTACCTGGGCCTGCTGATGCTGGTGGTGGCCGCGCAACTGGTGCTGGGGCCAGTCCTGATGCTCCTGATTCGCCGGGCAACCCGGGGGCGACGCGGCGCCGAAAGGGTGGGCTGTTTTGCCCTGCTTTTGCCGTTGCTTTGTGGCATGGCTTTACTGGGCGGAGGCAGCTGGTATGAAGCAGTCACCGCTGATTTTTCGACCGGCAGTGACGAGTTCCACTGGACCCCGCTGGGCGGCGGGTTCTTCGCCTCCAGCACGTCGGACGCACACCACATGCTGATGAGTCAGAACGACTCGGACAGCTGGCCGCGCGAACTCAATGACCGGTATTGGATTCAGAAGTTCGGCTGCGCCGGTGGGCAACCCATCCTGGCCGTGGCCGGTCCCGAGGCATCTCCTGCCTATGTGCTGGTGCACCCGGCGGCCCGCGCCCTCGAAGTTGCGCAGACCGAGCGCCAACTCACCGACCTTGTCCTGCGCCGGGGCCTGACCCTGCCGGAGTGGTGGAGTAGGCGGGCGTTTGTGGAGAAGTGCGGCCCTCAGATGACCAGCGGGCAGAAGCTGCAGGCCCAGGTGGCCCTCTGGAGCCCCCTGGTGGCGCTGCTCCTCCTGTTCACGGGAACGCTCGTGTGGGTGCGGCGCCGGCCCCGCTTGGTTGTTCAGTCCCCCGAGCCTGAGGCTGGGCCGCAGGGATGAAGCCTCAATCCGCCGGCTGGGCCTCCGCCGGCTTGCTGACCATCACGGCGCGCAGGCCCAGGCTCAGCACAAACGCCACGGCCACCAGCCCCAGCGCCAGCAGGTAGGCGCGGCGCAGCCCCTCGGCCAGCGGGAACCCGCCCGCTTCAATGGCGGCCGGGCCAATCAGCAGCGCCATCAGGGCCACGCCCAGCGCGCCGCCCATCTGGCGGGCAAACAGCACGCCGCTGGTCACGGCGCCCAGTTCCGTGCGCGCCGCCGATTCCTGCGCGGCCAGCAGCAGGCTCAGCATGGCAAAGCCCATGCCCGTGCCCACCGCAAAGCCCAGGGCGCTGGTGACCCAGAGCGGCGCGTGGACCGCAAACGTCAGGGCCGTGAACATCGCCACCAGCACCGCGAAGCCCACCTGCGCAATCCGCGCCAGCGGCACCGTTTTTACCAGCCGCGCGGTCACGATGGCGGTCAGCGTCCAGCCCACCAGCATCGGCGTCAGGATGGCGCCGCCAGCGGTGGCCCCGCCGCCCGTCACGCCCTGGGCGTACAGCGGCAGGTAGGCAATCACGCCAAAGTACGCCGCGCCGCCCAGCAGGTTCCCGGCAAACGCCACGCGCGGCAGCCGCTGCCGCAGGGCTTTCATGGGCAGCAGCGGTTCTGGGTGGCGGCGTTCCAGGACCACAGCGCCCACCAGCGTGGCCGCGCCAATGCCCCCCAGCGCCCACTGCCGCTGTTCCAGGCCCCAGACCACCAGCCCGCTGCCCAGCGTAAAGAGGGCCGCGCCCGCCCAGTCCAGCCGCGCGGGCCGGGGCTGCCCCGTTTCCGGCAAGAAGCGCAGGGCCAGCGCCAGCGCCGCCACCCCAAAGGGCAGGCTGGCATAGAAGGTCCAGCGCCATGAGGCCTGCTCCGTCAGCCAGCCGCCCAGCAGCGGCCCCAGCAGCCCGGAAATCCCCCACACCCCGGAAATCAGCGATTGCACCCGGCCCCGTTCTTTCAGGGCGTACAGTTCGCCAATCATGGTGAGGGTCAGCGGCAACAGGGCCCCGGCGCCCAGCCCCTGCAGCGCGCGGGCCCCAATCAGGGCGCTCATGGAGGTGCTGACCCCGCACAGCGCCGAGCCCAGCAGGAAGATCACCACGCCCGCCAGATACAGCCGCCGCCGTCCCACAATGTCGCTGGCGCGGCCCCACAGCGGGCTGGAAACCGTGCTCGTCAGCAGATACACCGCAAAGGGCAGCGCGTACAGGCGCTCGCCCCCCAGGTCGCGGATCACGCTGGGCATGGCGGTGGCGACCACGCTGGCTTCCAGGGCGGCCAGAAAGACCCCCACGATCAGGCCGGTGGTGGCCAGCTGGCGGGCGCGGGGCGGCAGCGGGGCAGGCGTCACCCGGGCAGGCTACGCCCGGCGGCGCCGTGAAGAATGGGTGAGTGGCTTCATGGGGCCTGAATCGTTACAGTTGCGCCATGGCCTCCTCGTCCCAGACCCTGCACACCCGCCCCTTGGGCCGCACCGGCCTGCACGTCACGGAAATCGGCTACGGCGCCTGGGGCATTGGCGCCGATATGTGGGTGGGGGCCCAGGACGACGAGAGCCTGAAGGCCCTGCGCCGCTACGTGGAACTGGGCGGCAACTTTATTGACACGGCGATGGGCTACGGCAACGGCCACTCCGAGCGGCTGGTGGGCCAGGTGGCGCGGGAGTACCCGGGCACGCTGGTGGCCACCAAGATCAGCCCCAAGAACATGCAGTGGCCTGCCGCACCCGGCACGGCCGCCGAGCAGGCATTTCCCGGCGACTACGTCATCCGCATGACCGAGGCCAGCCTGGAGCGGTTGGGCCTGCCCCACATTGACGTGCAGCAGCTTCATGTCTGGAACGACAGCTGGCTGGGCCAGGGCGACTGGCAGGCCGCCGTGGCTGACCTGAAGCGCCAGGGCAAGATCAAGGCGTTTGGCATCTCCATCAACGACCACCAGCCGGACAACGCCGTGAAAGCCGTGGAAGCCGGGGCTGTGGAGACTGTGCAGGTGATTTACAACGTGTTCGATCAGTCGCCGCAGGACCGCCTGCTGGACGCCTGCCGGGCGAACGGTGTGGGTGTGATTGTGCGCGTGGCGCTGGACGAGGGCAGCCTGACCGGGCGCATCACACCCGAGACCACCTTCCCTAAAGGCGACTGGCGCCACACCTACTTTGGCGGGGACCGCAAGGCGCAGTTGCAGCCCCGCCTGCGCGCCATTGAGCAGGACCTGGGGATTTCCACAGGCGATCTGGCCGAGACCAGCCTGCGCTTTGTGCTCTCGCACCCGGCCGTCAGCACCGTGATTGTAGGTATGCGCAGCGTGCAGAACGTGGAGCGCAACGCCGCGCTGGCCGACGGTCAGGGCCTGAGCGCCGAACAGGTGCAGAAGCTGCGCGCCCACCGCTGGGACCGCAACTGGTATCTGCCCGCCGAGTAGACCCGCAGGAGAGGGGAGGGGCCGCGCCGCCGCCTGGGCGCGGCCCCTTGCGATGTGTGGGGGCCAGCTGTACGCCATGACGCGTATCGCTTCCGGGGACACTGGCGTCTACGCTGAGCGTCAATGATTGACGACGTCCGCTGCCTGCGTTAAGGCCCACTGCCCCGCGCGAGGTCGCCCCCTGCACAGGCGCGCGGCCCCAGCCTCGTTCTGTCTCACAACCCGGAGGTTTGCCATGACCCTGACCGCCCCCCCAGCGGCGAGCCCCTCTTCTGTACCCGCTGCCCGTGATCTCAGCGGCCGAGAGATTGCCATTGACGTGCAGCACCTCGTCAAGACCTTTCGCAAGCGCCAGGGTGGCCGCCCGCTGCGCCCGCAGTACACCGAGAGCCGCGCCGTGGACGACGTGACCTTTCAGGTGCGCCGGGGCGAGATCTACGGCGTGCTGGGCCCCAACGGCAGCGGCAAAAGCACCCTGATCCGCGCCATGAGCACCCTGCTGATTCCCGACGCCGGCACCGTGGGCATCTTCGGCCTGGACGTGGTGAAGGATGAAGCGCAGGTGCGGCGGCTGCTCAACCGCGTCTCTGTGGACGCCGCCTTTTACAAGAAGCTCAGCCCGCGCGAGAATTTGCTGTATTCGGCGCAGCTGTACGGCCTGGACCGCCATGTGGCGCAGGGACGCGCCCAGGCCACCTTGAAACGGCTGGGCCTGAAGGAAAAAGCCTTTTTCGAGCCCCTGGAAGAGATGAGCCGGGGCATGCAGCAGAAAGTGGCGATTGCCCGCGCCTTTCTGACCAGCCCGGTGATTGTGCTGCTGGACGAACCCACCACCGGCCTGGACCCCAAGTCGAGGCGTGACGTGCAGGAGTTTGTGCTGGAGCTGCGCGACGTGCACGACGCCACCATCATCCTGACCACCCACGACATGCCCGAAGCCGAGCGCCTCTGTGACCGCATCGCCTTTATCAGCGGCGGCAAATTCGTGGCCGAAGGCACCGCCGAGCAACTGCGCCAACTGGCCGGCGAAGGCAAGAGCCTGGAAGACGCCTTCATTGAACTGACTGGCGAAGGGCTGAGCGAAAAAGAGGAGAGCGAGTAATCCCAACTGGTCCCGCGTCCCGCCCACCGCTTCCCGCCTCCCCTCCTGGAGCCCCCATGACCACCCCAGCCCATCCACCCGCCCCGTCCCCCGATCCCCACCGCACCACGCCCGGCACGCTGGCCCACCAGTTGCGCGCCGCCTTTGCCTTCGTGTTCCGCGACTTTCACCTCACCCGGCGCTACTGGTCGTGGGTGCTGGTGTTCACCTTCTACGACATGGTCTCGGCCGCCAGCATCATGCTGATTGGCGTGGCGGCGGGCAGCCCGCGCCTCACGCTGACGCTGCTGCTGGGGGCGGTCATGTGGTCCTTTCTGGGCCGCCTGTTTGGCGAGATTGCCAACTCCATTTCCTACGAACGCTGGGAAGGCACGATTGAATACACCTTCATGGCGCCGGTCAGCCGGCTGACGCATCTGGTGGGGGTCAGCCTGTTTGCAGGCGCCTACGCCCTGCTGCGCGGGGTACTGGTGTTCCTGTTCATGGGCCTGTTCGTGGATATTGGCGCCAGCTTTGGACAGGTCTTGCAGTGCCTGGTCGTGTTTATGGTGGCCAGCCTGGGCTTCATGGGCATTGGCCTGATGGCCGCTGTGCTGCCCGTCATGAGCACCGAAAACGGCGCGCAGGCCACCAATATCATTCAGGCGGTGTTTCTGCTGATTTCCGGTGTGTACTACCCCGTCAGCGTGTTGCCCGGGTGGTTGCAGCCGATCAGTGCGCTGTCGCCGGCCACGTACGCGCTGGAGGCGTGTCGCAAGATTCTGGGGGTGAATGGCACCGGCACGGCCATTGAGGCCGGCGTGGGGCTGGGCGGGGTGCTGCCAGAGCTGGGGATTTTGCTGGTGTTCGGGGTGGTGACGATTCCGCTGGGGCTGCTGGTGTTTGGGCGGGCGGAGGTGTGGGCGAAGCGGACGGGGAAGTTGAAGCGGGCGGGGTAGGGGGGATTGAGGTTTCCCCGATTGCCCCACCCCCCCAGCCCCCCTACCCCAGAGGGGCAGGGGGGAGCAGACGTTAGCACTGGGCAAGAGTTTCTACTGACGTCGGCTGGGGTTGCTCGACCAATTGACGTGTCCGGCTTCGACGCCATCCTTCGCCCCACCGCAATGGCCCGCGCCCTTCGGGCACGACGGCCTCGCCTGGACCTGGGCGGTAAAGGGGCAAGCTATCTTGGTGCGGCCCAGAGGGTTCTACTTTGAACAGCAGCTTCGGCATTTGGCCGTTGTGTTGTTCAAAGTAGAACCTCGTGTCTTAAGCGTCCCCACCCTTCACCCCTACAGGGTGAGCAACGGAAGCCGTCGTGCGCGAAGCGCGCGGGCGTACGGCGATGGGCGGAGCAAGGCCACGGCGTACAACGCGGGGCGAAGGCAAGCTGCCCCGAACCGTCAGTCAACGTTTGCCAGCGCAGCGCCGCTCCCCCCGTCCCCTCTGGGGATGGGGGGCTGGGGGGGTGGGGCAACCGCAGCAAACCACCCCGCCTCACTCCACCTCCCCCCCAACCACCACCCCCACCGGCGGCACAATCAGCACCCTATCAATCCGCGCCCCATCCAAATCCACCACCTCCAGCAGCCAGTCCTCCACCCTTACCTGCGCCCCCACCGGCGGAAACTCCCCCAGCGCCCCCAGCACATACCCCGCCAGCGTGCTGAAATCCTCGCGCTCCAGGCGGGGCAGCGGCAGTCGCTCGCGCAGGTCGTGCATGGCCAGGGCGCCGTCGGCCAGATACGAGCCGTCGTCGCGGCGGAACAGTTCGTTGGGATCGGCGGGGTGGTCGGCGCCGGCCAGTTCGCGCAGCAGGTCGGTGGAGGTGATCAGGCCGGTAAACATGCCGAATTCATCCACGGCAATGGCAATCTGCTGGTGCCCCTGCTGGGTCAGGCGGTTCAGGACATCCTCGGCCCAGGCGGTTTCGGGCACGTAGATCACCGGGCGCACCCGGTCCAGCCACGCCTCACCGGTGTGGACCGCCTGCAGCAGGTCCACCACGCTGATCTGGCCCACCACCTGGCTGTGGCCGTCCACCACCGGGTAGCGGTCATGCGGCGCGGCCAGGGCGCGGCTCACCACGTCGTCCAGGGGCGCGGTGGCCGGAATCAGGGTGGCGTCGCCCCGGGGGGTCATCAGTTCGCGCACCCGGCGGTCGTTAAAGCGCAGCACATGGTCAATGCGCTCGCGCTCGCCCTCTTCCAGGCCGCCGGTTTCGCTGGCCTGCAGCACAATGGCCTTCACATCCTCCTCGGTGACGTGTTCCTGGGGCTCGCCGCGCAGGCCCAGCAGCCACAGCAGCCCGCGCGTGGTAGCTTCCAGCAGCCACACGATAGGCCGGGTCAGCCCCGACAGCAGGGTGAAAAACGGCGCCACCCGCAGCGCCAGGGCCTCGGGGTTGCGCAGGGCAATGCTCTTGGGGGCCAGTTCGCCCAGCACCAGCGACAGGTAGGTCACCAGCAGCACCACCAGCCCCTTGGCCACGGGCGCAGCGGCGGTGCCCAGAGAGGGCTTGAGGGCCGCCTCCACAAACGGGGTCAGCCGGTCGCCGGCAAACACGCCGCTCAGGGTGCCGATCAGGGTAATGCCAATCTGCACGGTGGCCAGAAAGGCCCCGGGGCGCTCGGCCAGATTCAGGGCGCGCTGCGCGGCGCGGTTGCCCCGGTCGGCCAGTCCCTGCAGCCGGGACTTGCGCGCCGAGACCACCCCCAGCTCCGAGCCGGAAAAGAAGCCATTCAAAATCAGCAGCACCACGAGAATGCCCAGGATCAGCAGTGGGTTGTCCACGCGCCACAGTGTAGGGGAGTGGCGCCTACCCCGCCGTCTGGCTTACAGCCGCCGCCCGCGCCGCTGCTCTAGGCTGGGGGCCACTATGACTTTGCCCTCACCTGACGCGGCGGTGTACGTGCGCGACCTCAGCAAATCCTACGCCGTGCACGACAAGGAACCGGGCTTTCTGGGCAGCGTGCGGGCCTTTGTGCGGCGCCAGACCCGGCAGGTGCAGGCGGTGCGCGGCGTGTCCTTTGCGCTCTCACCCGGCGAGGTGGTGGGCTTTCTGGGTCCCAACGGCGCGGGCAAAACCACCACGCTGAAAATGCTCTCGGGGCTGCTGCACCCCTCGGGCGGCGAGGTGCGGGTGGCGGGCTTCGAGCCCCGGCGCCGCGAGCGCGACTTCCTGAAGACCATCACCCTGGTCATGGGGCAAAAGCAGCAGCTGATGTGGGACCTGCCCGCCCTGGATTCCTTCCTGATCAACCAGGCGGTCTACGAAATCCCCGACGCCGAATACCGCGCGACTATGGCCGAATTCACCGAGGTGCTGGACCTGCAGGGCATCCTGAAAAAGCAGGTGCGCAAGCTCTCGCTGGGCGAGCGCATGAAATGTGAACTGGCCGCCGCACTGCTGCACCGCCCAAAGGTCCTGTTTTTAGACGAACCCACCATCGGCCTGGACGTGAACATGCAGGAAGCCGTGCGGGCCTTTGTGCGCGACTACAACGAGCGCTACGGGGCCACCGTGATGCTCACCAGCCACTACATGGCCGATGTGACCGCCCTGGCGCGGCGCATTCTGGTCATTGACGCGGGCGAGGTGGTCTTTGACGGCGACCTGCACGCCCTGGCCGAACGCGGCAGCAGTGGCAAGACCATCCGCCTGCAACTGCGCCGCCCTGCGTCGGCCCAGGCGCTGGCGGCCTACGGCGAGGTGGTCAGCAGCGACGGCCTGAGCGCCGAACTCACCGTGCCCCGCGCCGAGGTCAGCGAGCGCGCCGCCCGGCTGCTCTCGGCGCTGGATGTGGCCGACCTGACGGTGGAAGACCCCCCGCTGGAAACTGTGATGGCCGAGCTGTTCGGCGCGCGCCCGGCCCCCACCCAGGCCGGGGAGGTGGTCCGGTGAACTGGGCGTGGCGCAAGGTGCGCGTGCTGTTTGCCACCCAGTTCGCCCTGATGACCGAGTACCGCGCCGAGGTGGTGATCTGGATGCTGTCGGGCACCCTGTCGCTGGTGATGATGCTGGTCTGGATGGCGCAGGCCGAGGCCGCCCCCGGCGGGCAGGTGCGCGGGTACACGCCCGCCGAGTTCGCCACCTACTTTCTGTCCACCTGGCTGATTTCGCAGCTGATGGTGGTGTGGGTGGCCTGGGAACTGGACCCCGCCATTCGCCAGGGGCAGCTGTCGCCGTGGCTGCTGCGTCCGCTGGACCCCTTCTGGACCTACTTTCTGGGCCATGTGGCCGAGCGCTTTGTGCGCCTGCCCGCGCTGCTGGGGCTGGTGGCCCTGTTTGCGTGGCTTTCGGGGGCGCAGTTCACGGCGCAGTGGTGGGCCTACCCGGCGGCTATTGGGCTGGCGGTGCTGGGGTTCACAGCGCGCTTTTTGTGGGAATACACCATCGGCCTGCTGGCCTTCTGGACCGATTCCTCCACCAGCTTTCAGGAACTGGTGTGGCTGCTGTACGCCGCGCTGGGCGGCATGTTCGCGCCCCTAGCCTTTTACCCGGACTGGGTGCAGCGCGTGGCCGTCTGGACCCCTTTTCCTTACATGCTGGGCCTGCCCGCGCAGCTGCTTTCCGGCAAGGCCACGCTGGCCCAGGCCCTGCAGGGCGGCGCGGTGCTGCTGGCCTGGGGCCTGATTTTCGGGGTCGTGCGCTACGCCGTGTGGCGCGTGGGCCTGCGCCGCTACGGCGCGGTGGGGGCATGAGGCGCGCCCTGCGCCTGATCCGGGTGTTCACCGCCGCCAGCGTCTCGGCGCAGCTGGAGTACCGCGCCAACTTTGTGGGGGCGGTGCTGGCCAGCCTGGGCGAAGCGGGGGTGGCGCTGCTGGGCCTGTCGCTGCTGTTCAGCCAGCCCGGCGTGCAGCAGGTGGGCGGCTGGACCTTCCGCGAGGCGCTGCTGGTCACGGGCTTTTTCATGCTCACCGAAGGCTTTATCTCGGTGGTGGTGCAGCCGAACATGAGCAAGATTGCCGAAGCCATCCGCACCGGCAACATGGATTTCACGCTGCTCAAGCCCATTGACGCGCAGTTCAACGTGTCGGTGCGGTATCTGAATCTGCTGCGGCTGCCGGACTTGCTGCTGGGCCTGGGTCTGCTGGTCTACGCAGCCAGCGGTCTGAACCTCACGCTGGCCGGGTGGCTGGCGGCGGGCGCGCTGTACCTCTCGGCGCTGGTGATCGTGTACTGCATCTGGCTGGGCCTGAGCACCACCGCCTTCTGGTTCGTGAAAACCCAGAATGTCACCGAACTGTTCAACGGCCTGTTTGGGGCCGCGCGCTTTCCCGCCACCGCCTTTCCGGTGCCGGTGCGCCTGCTGCTGACCTTTGTGGTGCCGGTGGCCCTGATCACCACCGTGCCTGCCCAGGCCCTGACCGGGACCCTGACGCCCGCCCTGGCGCTGGTCTCGCCCCTGGTGGCCGCTGGCCTGTTCGCCCTGACCCGCTGGTTCTGGCGCCGCGCGGTGGCCAGTTACACCAGCGCCAGCAGCTGATGCCCGTGCCCCGCCCATGACCCTGGACCGTTGGGCCGCCCTGGGCCAGCCGCGTCCCCGCGCGTTGCCCCTAAGCCCGGCCGGCCGCGCCCAACTTTCGCACCTCACTGAACTACGCGACCTCGACTCGCCAGGGGCCGCCGCGCGGATCGGCGCCGAGCTGGCGGGCGAGCGCACCCTGGCCCCCGACCTGCTGGGCGTGCGGCCCTGGCTGCCGCGCGACTTGGGGCCGCGCGCGGTCCCGGCGGCCCTGCTGCGCAGCGAATGGACCGGGTTTCTGGCCCTGCTGGGCGAGCACGGCCCCTGGGTGTACGCGCCGGACGTGCGCGCGGTGCAGCGGCTCTCGGCGGCCTACGGGGCGCTGGTGACGGCAGCGCAGGCCGTAGCCGAGGAGGTGGCCCTGCAAGCGGCACAGGCAGCGGTGGCCCGGGCCCCCCACTGGACCCTCCTGCCGCGCCTGGAGGCGGTGCCGTACCGACAGCCCCGGCGCGGCGCGGCCACAGCTGGGGCGTTGTTGGAGCAGGAAGCGGCTTTCTGGACCCTGGCCGCCGACCTGGCCCAGGCGGCGCATGCGGCGTGGCAGGCACGGCGCACGGGCGGGTAGGGAATGAGGGCTACCGACTGTGCGGTGGACCGGGGAGTTCTAACGGCAATCAGCAGTGAAGACCAGAACGGCATCGTCTGGAACGTGCCTTGCCGTGCGGCGCAGCTCTCCCGGTCCAGTTTGGATGGCAAGACGCAAGAGGGAAGAGGTCATCGCCCGCCTTGGCAAAGACATGTGGACCTGCTCGGGTTACCGGCGTTTCGACAGCAACTCGCAACGGCACCCGGCGGCAAGGCTCAAAGTGGCTTCCTTTCGGTCCTCCCACAGGCTCAAAGCGCATCGGTCCCCACTTCCCCCACCCTGCCCATCCGCTCCGATGACACCCTCTGGCCTCGGCCCTCCTGTTCACCCTCTGTTTTCCGTAAACCCGGCGCCCCTGGCGGCTGGCAGGCCAGCGGCACTAGGCTGGCGCCATGACCGCCGATCCCCTGTTATTCCGCCCCCTCAAGGTGCGCGGCCTGACGCTGCCCAACCGCGTGGTGGTCTCGCCCATGTGCATGTATTCGGCCCAACAGGGCTTAGCCAACGACTTTCATCTGGTACACCTGGGCCAGTACGCCCTGGGCGGCGCTGGGCTCATTTTTACCGAAGCCACGGCGGTCAGCCCCGAAGGCCGCATCAGCCCCGAGGACCTGGGGCTATGGGACGACCGGCACATCACGGCGCTGGGCCGCGTGACGGACTTTGTGCATGCCCAGGGCGGGCGCATTGGCGTGCAACTGGCGCACGCGGGGCGCAAGGCCAGCACCTACGCCCCCTGGCGCGGGCGCGGCGCCGTGCCCGACGAGCGCGGCGGCTGGGCGGTGCTGGGCCCGGACGACCAGCCCTACACAGAGGCGCTGCGCACCCCCACCCCCATGACGGCCGATGATCTGGCCGCTGTGCCCGCCGCCTTTGCCCGCGCCGCCCGCCGCGCCGAGATTGCCGGCTTTGACGCCGTGGAAATTCACGCCGCGCACGGCTACCTGCTGCACCAGTTTCTCTCCCCGCTCTCGAACAGCCGCACCGACGCCTACGGCGGCCCCTTTGAACACCGCGTGCGCCTGCTGCTGGAGGTGACCCGCGCGGTGCGTGAAGCGTGGCCCTACCACAAACCGCTGTTCGTGCGCCTGTCCGCCACCGACTGGGCCGAGGGCGGCTGGGACCTGGACCAGACGCTGGCCCTGGCCGACCTGCTGTCGCGCGAGGGGGTGGACGCCCTGGACATCAGCAGCGGCGGCCTGACCCCGGCGCAGCAGATTCCGGTGGGCCCCGCGTATCAATCGCCGCTGGCCGCCCAGGTGAAGGCCGCCGTGCCGGACCTCGCCGTGATGGCGGTGGGCATGATTGACACCCCAGAGCGCGCCGAGGGCCTGCTACAAAACGGCCACGCCGACCTGATCGCCCTGGGCCGCCCCCTGCTGGGCGATCCCCACTGGGCCCAGGCGGCGGCGCAACTTTTGGGGGCACCGCTGGAACTGCCGGCGCCCTACGCACGGGCCGCACGCACGACGTAACGAGGAGCCTCCCGCTGCGCCATTGCGGCAGCTGGCCCTCCGTCATCTGGCGGGTCGCTCTGGGCCCGCCGTGCTCTACAGTGGAACACGGAACGCTGCCTGTGGGACTCTGGCGTGACTTCCGAGACATCCCTTTGGAGGTTGCCCCTTGCCGTCACGCCGCCCTTCCCCGGGCGGCGTTCTGCATGTCCCCCCCTCGGCACTCCCCCATGCTGGTCCCAGGGAGGGGACCCCCATGCCCAGCCACGACACCATTGCCCGCGAAGACCTGATCCTGTTTCTGAACGCCGCGTTTGCCTGCAGTGGGCAGCGGGAGTTCTACCACACCGCCGACGAACAGCGGGTCAGTGTGCAGTTTCTGCACGCCTACATTCTGGGCAACTACCGGCGCCTGTATGCGCGCACCCTGGCGGCAGGCGTGAACGATTTCAACGCCGCCGAAATTATCGTGAACCTGCTGCGCACGGGCCGCGAAACCCCGCCTGACTTCCGCGCCGAGGAAAACGCGCTGCTGGGGGCCGCCCTGCGCCGCCTGCCACCGCAGCGCAGCTGGAAAGTGCTGGCGCGCCTGCGCCGGGAACGGGTGAACAACCGGCGCACGCGCGCCCTGGTGCGGGCCCACATGGCTGGGCAGCGGGACCTGACGTTTCAGGCGGTCAAATACCGCCGCTTCGTGCGCGCAGCAGCCCTGCACGCCCACCTTCACCTGGGCGGCGAACTGCCGGAGTTCCTGTTCGGCACCTTTCGCCGCGCTTTTCGCACGCCGCTGCTGGAAACCTATCGCCAGGCCCGCTACAGCGCCCAGGCGGTCTATGCGCTGCCCTACAGCGTGGCCCAGGGCCTGGCCGCCCGGCACGGAATTCCCCCGCAGGAACTGGCCGGGCGCATGACCGCCCGCCTGACGGAAGGCGAGCGGCTGCGTGTGCAGCGCCGCAGTGCGGCGGTGGTGGAGGTGCGCCCGGAGCGCCTGCCCCTGACGGCCCTGTGTCTGTACGTGCTGGGCCTGCCGCTGACCGAACGGCAAGCCCGCGCCGCCGAACTGGAAGACTGGCTTGGCCGCGCCGCCCAGGCCGTGCTGCACAGGGCGCCGCTTCCTCTTTCACCGGGCCGGGTGGCGGCGGTGCTGGACAATTCCTATTCCGCCTCGGGGTCCCGTGAGAAGCGCCGCCGCCCCCTGGCGCTGGCCCTGGCCACCGATCTGCTGCTGCGCGCCGGGTGCCCGGCTGGCACCTACCGCGCTTTCTGGACCCAGCCCACCGCCTCTTCTCTTCTGGTGCAGGCGGCTGGGCAGACCAATCTGACCGAACGGCTGCTGGACGCTCTGAACTGGGGCGCGCAGACGGTGCTCGTGGTCTCCGACGGGGTGGAGAACGATCCGCCCGGCGTCTTCCACGCGGCCCTGCGCGCCGCCCGGCGGCTGTGTCCGGCGCTGAAGGTGCTGCACGTGAACCCCGTCTTCGATGCCGAGATGCTGACGGTGCGCAGCCTGAGCCCCGACCTGCCCGCCGTGGGGCTGCGCGACGCCGATGATCTGCCCACCGCCCTGGGTTTTGCCCACTTTGCGGCAGGCGGCGCCGAGGTCTCGGACCTGGAAACGTACCTGCTGGAGCGCGTGCGCGCCTTCCTGAACCCCGGAGAAGCCCATGTTGACCCTTGAAGGCCTGACCCCTGCCCCGGCCCAGGTGCGCGGCGCCTTTCGGCTGGTGCCGCTGCTGCGCGACCGCCCCTGCGAGGACGTGCGCCTGACCCTGCAGCCCCTGTCGCGGGACGTGAAGGCCGTGGCCCTGCCCGACGGGACCCAGTACGTGGCCTTTGTGCCCCACGCCCTGCACCTGGACTGGGGAGAGGGCCGCCCTCCCGAGGTGGCCCTGGGGGGGCAGGTGGGCCGCCCGCGTGAAGGCTGGCGCCGGCTGGAACTGGTGGACCGGCTGCGCCGGCGCGAGGGAAGCGGCCTGCGCTTTCTGCCGCTGCACCTTGCGCTGGAAGGCCTGCTGGCCCTGCACTTTGGCCCGCCGCGCGTGGCCTGGAAGGAGCTGTCGCGCGACTTTCTGCGCGCTGGCCTGGGGGTGCGTACGGAATCGGGTGTGCCGGGCAACCTGCTGCCGGGCTTCGAGGATGCCCTGCGCACCTTTGAACTCCACGACAAGCAGGTGGGGATGCTGGTGTATACCGGCGAGCAGCTGGCTTCAGCGTTCGTGGTGCCGTCGGCCGCCGATTACCGCCAGCTGCACCGCACGCTGCTGGCCGACCTGTACGGTGACCTCGTGCTGCGGTATGCGGCGGTGTATCCCGAACCGCCGCTGCTCGAGGCCACGCCCCAGTTTGACGCGGCGCGCACCGTGGCTGACCTGCGCGTGGCCCTGGCCGCCGTCCGCCGCGACTGGGCCACCTTCGTGCAGACGGAACTGCTGCGCGACCTGCTGGGCCGCTCTCTGATGACCGAGCCCGTGTATTCAGCCGGAACCCTGGAACTCGACCGTTTTGTCACCGACCTGAATCCGGCCCAGATCAACCACATCGGCGAGCGCCTGCGCCGCCCGGATGGCGAGGTGCTGTACCTCAAAACCTTTCAACTGTCGGCGGCCCAGACCCGGCGGGCCTATCTGCTGCACCAGCTCGCCACCCACGAGTGGCATCTGGGCCAGGCGGCGGCAGTACTGGGTCAGACGGTGCCTGAACTGGTGGAGCGGATTGAACGCGCCGGCTTTGGCTACCTGCTCACCCAGGCCGTGCGGGAGACGGCCGCCAAGGCCCGGCGTGCCTGAGCGAATTGCACGCGCAGAACGGGCGCAGCGCAGGTCGAACACTCTGCCGACCTCAGCTGACCTCCAAAGATTTCTTTCCCCAGACCTCTGGGCGCCCGGTCTTCTCCTGACCCTACGCGAAATCCGGCGCTGCATCGGTGAACTGGCCGTCCAGCAGGTGCAGCGTGCGGTCGGCGTGGCGGGCCAGCCGCTCGTCGTGGGTGACCAGCAGCACCCCGGCTGCTTCCTCGCGCGCCAGGGCCACCAGCAGCGCGGCCACCGCCTGGGCATTGGCGCGGTCCAGGCTGCCGGTGGGTTCGTCGGCCAGCACGGCGGCGGGGCGGGCGGCCAGGGCGCGGGCCACCGCCACCCGCTGGCGCTCACCGCCACTCAGTACCCCGGGCAGGTCGGCCTCGCGCCCGCCCAGGCCCACCCGCGCCAGCAGGTCCCGCGCCCGCGCCTCGTCGCCCCGGCCCGACAGGCGACAGGGAATCAGCACGTTGTCCAGCACACTCAGGTCGTCCAGCAGGTAGTGATGCTGAAACACCAGCCCCAGTTGCCCCGCCCGCCGCGCGGCGCGCACCTGGGTGCCCAGGGTGTCCACCCGTTCGCCCGCCCACCACACCTCGCCGCCCTGCGGCGTATCCAGCCCGCCCAGCAGGTGCAGCAGCGTGCTCTTGCCGCTGCCCGACGGCCCGGTGACGGCCACCACCTCGCCCTGGGCCACGTCCAGACCTACGCCACGCAGCACCTGCAGGCTGCCGTACGCCTGCGTGAGGTCGCGGGCCATCAGGGCGGGGGGGGGCAGAGACACGCGGCGCATGGTAGCTCATGGCCCCTGCATGAAGAAGGGCGGGCGTTGTGGCCCGCTGCCCAGGCACGCTAGGATAAGCCCCTGATGGCGCGCCTGGACGATCTGAAAGCATCCTTTCTCTTCCACAACGTGCCCGCTGAGGCCCTGCAGGAAGCGCTGCAGGTCATCACCGAGCGGCACTACCGCCCCGGGCAGACCATCCTGGAACAGGACGCCGAGGGCGAGGCCCTGCACATCCTGACGCGCGGCGTGGTGCGGGTCAGTCGGATCAGCCTGGGCAGCCGCGAGCGCGTCATGGGCGACGTGTACGCGCCCGGCGTGATCGGTGAAACGGCCGTGCTGGGCGGCGGCGAGCGCAGCGCCACCGTGGTGGCCCAGACCGACGTGACCACTTTGATGCTTTACCGCACGCACTTCAAGCAGATTTTGCGCCGCCACCCGGACGTGCTGTGGAACCTCAGCGTGATGCTCGTGCGCCGCGTGACCCACCTGAACGACGAACTGATCGCCTTCGGCCTGAACACCGAAGCGGCCCTGAGTCATGTGTTCACCAACCTCTACCGCCAGCGCGTGCAGGCGGGCGTGCCGCAGCCGGAAGTGCTGCCGATGTCTACCCAGGACATCATGAGCCGCATTTCCAGCTCCCGCGAAACTGTCTCGCGCGTGATGCGCAAGCTGGAAGGCCAGCGCCTTCTGAAAAGCAACGGCCAGACCGTAACCCTGCTGGACCCCGAGGGCCTGGAAAACGTGACCCTCGAAGAAGCCGACAGCCTGGACTGACAGTGGCGGCCCCTGTCCACTGCGGCCACTCACGTCCAAAGGCGGTGAGGTCGCCCCGGGGCAGCGTTGGGTTCCGCTGTGGAGGGCCGCTATCCTGCCCGCATGCAACTGATCCGCATGACATGGCAGGGCCAGCCCTGCTGGGGCGAGCTGGACGGCGAGCGCGTGCATCTGCGCGTCGGCATGCTGGGCGCCCGCACCGGGCAGACAGCCCCCTACGACCCGGCCGCCCTGCTGGCCCCCGCTGAGCCCACCAAGATCGTGTGTGTGGGCCGCAATTACCTGGACCACATCCGCGAACTGGGCAACGACAAGGGCGACCTGCCCACCGAGCCCGGCATTTTCCTGAAGGGCCCCAACGCCCTGGCCGAGCCCGGCGGCGCGGTGCAGAAGCCCGACTGGACCCAGAACTTTCACTTTGAGGGTGAACTGGCGGTGGTGATGGGCCAGCGCGCCCGCCACCTGAGCGAAGGGGCGGCCCTGGGCGCCGTGGCCGGCTACACCTGCGCCCTGGACCTGACGGCGCGCGACCTGCAGAAGACGGACCTGCAGTGGTTCCGCGCCAAGGCCGCCGACCGCTTTTGCCCCCTGGGGCCGCATTTGGTCACTGGCCTGGACCCCGCCGACCTGCGCGTACAGACCCGCGTGAACGGCGAGGTGCGCCAGGACAGCCGCACGCGGCACATGATTTTCCCGCTGCCCCAGATTCTGGCGTACGTGACGCGCTACGTGACCCTGGAGCCCGGTGATGTGGTGCTCACCGGCACCCCGGAAGGCGTGGGCCCGCTGCAAGCGGGTGACGTGGTGGAAGTTGAAGTGGAGGGCGTGGGCGCGTTGCGCACCCCGATTGTTTAAGAGCTGAAGACAGAGCCGCCTTGAGTTGAGGTGGACGAGGCGTGTGTCTGAGAAGGGTGGGGGCGAGCTTTCATGCCAGGGCGGATCAGGCCGCCTGACCCAGCTGGGCCAACGGCAAGAAAGGTTTGTCCGTCGGCCAGGGCGGTCAGAGAAGCAATGTCGCCCTGAACGGCTATGTCCATCTTAGTTCTCCGAGTCCCTCCAAGAAGAGCGAGGCCACGGTGGCTCCCTTGTCTCTCCACACGGACTTTTAAATCCAGCCGAACCCCTGGAACCGTTGCGGACGCGCTTTAAGCCCAGGGGCGCTGGCCGTTTCAGCACCCTCCTCTCGCCCAAGCAAGCGCCCTCCACTCCTCCGAACCGCGCTGCATGAAGGTTTGCTCTATGCTGGGCCGACCGTGAACCATGAGGACAGCCCCGTTCCGCCCCTTCCACCCCTGGCGGTGGTGCTGAATCCGCAGGCCGGGCGCGGTCTGGCCGCCCGGGAATGGCCGCGCCTGCAGCGCGAATTGCAGGCGCGCGGTCTGCAGCACACCGTGATTCAGGAGGCGTCCGGTGAAGCCGCGCTGGCCCGCGTGCAGGCCCTGCCCCCCGAAGTGGCGGTGATGGCCGTGGGCGGCGACGGCACCGTGGGCGCCCTGCTGGGGGCCGTGGTGGGCACCGGGCGCCCCCTGGCGATTGTGCCGCTGGGCACCGGCAACGATTTCGCTGGCCTGCTGGGCCTGAAACCCGGCGCTTTTGCCGAAGCCCTGGACCGCCTGAACTACCAGCCGCGCGCCCTGGACGCCCTGCAGCTGGACATTCTGGCCGGCGACGAGGCCGGGCGCCGCTTCGTGCTGCTCAATGGCCTGGGCATGGGCTTTGATTCTGACGTGACCGCCAACATGGACCGCGCGCCTGCGCACCTGCGCGGCTTTTCACGCTACGCCTATTCCGCCCTGAGCACCCTGCGCGCCCTGCAACTGGCCGAGGTGGACATCGTGGCCGATGGGCAGCCGCTCTACGCGGGCCCCAGCGCCATCGTGGCGGTCATGAACGGCGTGCGCTACGGCGGGGGCTTTCGGATCAGCCCGCAGTCGGATGTGCGCGACGGCTGCCTGAATGTGGTGGCGGGCGGCGCCATGAACCGCCGGCAGCTGGCTGGCCTGATGGCCCGGGTGTTGCGCGGCACCCACCTTACGCACCCCTTGGCCCACCACACGGCGGCGCGCGAGGTCCGGGTGCGCTGGGCCACTCCGGTGCGCATTCACCTTGACGGTGACCTGCACGGCCGCGTCAGCGACATTCAGGTGCGCGTGCTGCCGGGCGCGGCGAAGCTGCTGAATGCGTAAGGGGGTGTGGGACGTGGGGTGTGGGTTGTGGGAAAAGACAGAGAGTCATGTGCACGGCCCTGCTTTTCCAACAGGCTAAAAGACAGAGGAGGTGGGGTGTGGAAGTCTCCTCCCACACCCCACCTCCTCCCCACAACCTTACTTCAGCTTCGCCAGGGTGGCGCGGGCCTCGGCTTCGTTGCGCTTTTCCCAGAAGGTGTCGGCGTTCATGGCCAGGGCCTTTTCCAGCTGGGCGGCGGCTTCGACCTTCTTGCCCTGCAGCAGGAGGGCATTGGCGTACTCAATGCGGTGAACAGCCACGTTGGGCTCCAGCGCAATGGCTTTTTCAAAGTTGGGGATGATCTGGTTGCGGTCGGCGCCGGTCGCCCGGGTGGCGATAAAGCCCTTGGCAATCAGGTTGGCGTGCCACAGGCCCAGGGCCACGTAGGCGCCCGCCAGCTTGGGGTTCAGGCGAACGGCGGTGTCGAGGTTCTTCTTCATGTCGCCGGCCAGCCCCAGGCTCTGCAGAATGCCGCTGAACTGCGCCAGACGGCCCTGGGCGCGGGCCAGCTCAAAGTAGGCCTCGGCGTTGTTCTTGTCCTTGGCAATGGCCTGGCGAGCGTAGTTCTGGGCCTTTTCAAACAGCGCCTTTTTCTGGTTGTCGGGCACCAAGCCGGCGCCGGCCGTGGTGGCCTCGGCGGCCAGGGCGAGGCCGTCGGCGGTGTTCAGGGCGGCAGCAGCAGTGGCGGCTTCCTGCCACTTGCCCTGGTCAAACAGGGCTTTGGCAGCCTGCTGGCTCTGGGCGGCGGCGGTCACGGACAGGGCAAGGGCAATGGACAGGGCAAGGGTACGCATGGGTTCCTCCTGGGGGGAAATAGACTGGGTTGAAAGCTGGGCAGAGTATACACAGTTGCCCTCCCGGGTAGCTGACGGCTTCGTCAGGAACGGTGGACCCACCCGTTTCTTGAACCCGGTTCAGTGCGCGCGGTAGGCTGGCCGCGTGGATTACCGGGCGGCGCTGGCCCAGTTGCGGGCCCACCTGCCCCCCCCGTCGGGCGGGCAGGCGCGCGGCAGCCTGCGCTGGCTGGAAACCCAGATGCGCGCGCGCGGCGCCAGCCCCAGCAGCGTGCGCAACATCGTCTACCGGGGCGTGGGCACCCCGGCCGACAAGGCCGCCCTGCGCGCCATCCTGCAAGAACTCGCCCAGGAGCTGGGCTGCGCGCTGCCCGAGGCCCCTCCGCCTCGCCCGGCCCTGCCACCCGAACTGGACCTGCTGGGCCGCAGCAAGATTCGCGCCTACCGTCAGTTTGTGGCCGGGGTGCGGGCGAGCCGCGCGCCGCGCCTGATCGTGGCCGGGCGCCCGGGGGCGGGCAAGACCGTGCTGCTTACCCAGGTGGCCCGCACCCTGCGCGACCAGGGGCTGCCCGTGACCCAGCTGACGCTCTCGGGCGACCTGCAAGGCGTGTTGCCGCTGGGCACGCCGCCCGGGGCCTCGTTCGCCGCGCAGGCGCAGGCCCAGCAGGACGCGGCGCGGCGGGCCCTGCCCACGCGGGGGGCCCTGCTGGTGCGGGTGGGGCGCGACCTGCACTGGAGCGGCGCCCCCCCCCGGGCCAGCAGCGGCGATGCCCTGGGCGGCGCGGCCTGGGCCATTCAGCACCTGCTGGAGCGGGCGCCAGCGGGCGTGGCGGTGCTGCTGGCCCTGGACGGCGACTGCCCTCCGACCAGCGCGGCCGAGTGCATCGAACTGCGCCCGCCCACCCCAGCCGAGGCCCGCGCGTACCTGATGAGCCACCTGAATGTGACGCGGGGCGAGGCCGAGCGCTTGGTGCAGGAGGGGGGCCGCAGTCCCGAGCGCCTGATGCTGCTGGCCCGGCTGGCCCGCGCGGGGGCTGGCCCCGCCGAGCTGCTGGGCGACCCGGACACCCGCTGCCTTGCCGAGGCCACCGCTGCCCTGCACGCCGCCCTGCCCGACCCGGCCGCCCCCTGGCCCGCCGCGCTGCTGGCCGCCGCCCTGGGCCATGACCCGGCCACGCTGCCCCCCCACGCCCGGCTGCTGCTGGAGGCAGGCCCGGACGGCTACCGCCCGGCGGCGGCCCTGCGCGGCGCGTGGCCCGGTGTTCTGCCCGCCGCGCAGGTGGCCCCCCTGCGCGCCCTGGCCGACACCGAGGACCCCGCCCTGGCCCCCGCCCGGCTGGCGGCCTGGGCCGCGCTGCGCGACGTGGGCGCGCTGGCCGCCCATCTGCAGGCCCACCCGGACGACGCCCGGCACCTGCCGCCCCTGTGGCCCGCCCTGCGCGCCGCCCCCGGGGGCGACCACCGCGACCTGCTGGCCCGCGCCGTGGTGGCGCACCACGCCGGGCGGGGCGAATACGGCGCCGTGACCCTGCGCGACGCCCTGTTCACCCTGCTGGAATCCGCCCGGCAGGCGGTGCGGGCCTGGGCGCGCGTGAAGCTGGCCGAAAGCAGCCTGGAACACGGCAATATGGACGCCGCGCAGGCCCAGCTGGCCCACCCGGACGTGACCGGCATGGCGGGCCCTGATCCCTGGACTATGGCTGCCCAGGCCGACGCCCTGCTGGTGCAGGCGGCGCTGGCCCGCTGGCGCGGTGACCTGACGGCCGCCACGCAGGCCGCTGCTGACCCCCGCGCCGCGCAGGGGGGGCCCCGCGCGTGGCTGTGGCGCGGCCTGATCGCCAAGGATGCCGGGCAGTGGACCCAGGCCCTGGCCGCGTTGCAGGCCGTTCCGGCGGGCAGTCCTTTGCTCTCGGCGCGGGCGCGCTACCAGGAAGGCGACCTGCTGCTGCGCCTGGGGCAGCCCGCCGCCGCCCTGGCTGCCCTGCAGGACGCCGCCGCCCGCCTGCAGGAGGCCGGCAGCGCCCCCGAGGAGCAGGCGCGCGTACTGGCCCGCACCGCCACCGCCCGGCGCCGCCTGGGCCGCCCGGCGGCGGGCCTGCGTGACCTGCGCCGCGCCCTGGCCCTGGTGCCCCCCGATCCCCGGCGCCACGCCGACGGGGTCCCGCGTGCCCGCCTGCTGTCCGAGGGCGTGCCCCTGCTGCTGGCCCTGGGCCGCCCCGATGAAGCCCTGACCTGGGCCGCCCAGGCGCTGGACCTGCTCGCGCGCCCCGAGGCCCGCCCCGCCGAGGCCGCCTACCGCGCCCGGCGCACCCGCTACCGCACCGCGCTGGCCTACCTGTCGCGCGGGCTGGGCCGCCCCTACCTGCAGCCCCTGGCCGGCCCCACGCGCGATCACCCGGACCTTGTGCACGCCCGCGCCCTGCTGGACACCCTGCTGGCCGGGGAGGTGCGCGGCGCCGACCGCGATCACCTGCTGGCCCTGGACCTGCGCCTGAGCCGCGCCCTGGCCGAGCCCGACGCGGCGCGCGCCCTGACCCTGACCCAGAGCGCTCTGGCCCTGGCCGCCCACCCCTACGAACAGGCCCAGGCCCTGGCCCTGCACGCCGAGGCCGCCCTGCGCGCCGGCCAGCCGGACACGGCTCTGGCGGCGGTGAACCGCGCCCACGCCCTGCTGCGCCGGGTGGGCCCTGGCCCCGCCCCCGCCGACCCGGGCCTGCACGCCCAGCTGCTGGCCCTGGAAGCCGGCGCCAGCGTGCAGGACGGCCCCGCCCTGCTGCCCTGGTTGCGCGCGGCCCTGGCCGACCCCGCGCTGGCCCCCTTCCGCGCAGGGGTATGGCGCGAGGTGGGCGCGGCCCTGCTGACGGTGCCCGGCGGCGCGGGCTGGCTGGCCGACTGGGGCGTGACCTCGCAAGGTGCCCTGGCCCTGCCGGACGCTCTGGTGGTCTATGAGCAGGCCCAGTTTCCGCCCAGTGGGGATGAGCTGGAGGGGTGAGGGTGGCGGGGGACAGGACGGTTCCATCGGCCCTGAAGAGGTTGGCGCACCTCCCATCTGGCCTGGGCGTTGCCCATCCTTGGTGCTGCGGGGCCAGGACATGGCCCTGTCTCTTCAGCCGCCTCATACGAAACCCGGGTGAGCCACAGGCGAGCCTGAGCGGACTCGTAGAGCTGTATCGCAGAGCGAACACGAGAACATAGGGGACTCTGGCGAGGGAAAAGCACCCCCGCGCTCTCCCCAATAGGCTTTGGAATCAGAGGCGTCCCGTATCATCCCTTGCCCGATCACCCGTCCCAGGAGCGTCGCCTCTCCTTCACATGAAGAATCGCTGGGGGCGCGGCAGGCCCTTTGTTTGCTGCCGGCCCCAGGCCAAAGCCGGTATGCTACGGCGCGTGAGCACCAGTGAACCGCAGCCCGTGGGCCGCGCCGCCGTGCGCCTGCTGCAGGGCTACGTGTGGCATCCCCAGGAGGCCGATATCGACCTGGAGCAGTTTCTGCCCCACGAACTCGACCTGCCCGCCCGGGAAGCCGCCGAGGACACCGAGCAGGAAGCGGCGCATGTGCTGTGGGACGCCGTCAATCCGCCGTTTGCCTTTTTCGAGAACGGTGAGCCCACGGCCTCGCAGGCCTTTTACCAGTTCACGGTGCTGCGCGTGTACGACACCCGCCCCAGCAACGACGCCCTGCACGCCGACGCCAGCGCCGCCAGCGAGCAGCTCAGCCCCCTGCTGGACGTGACCCCCGAGGGCGTGGGCTGGCAGCTGTGGGAGGACCTGCGCGACCTATGATCACCTGGCTTGATCTGCTTGTGGAAGGCGACCCCCACCCCCGGCGCTTTGACAGCCGCCAGACGGCCCTGGCCTACCTGCTGCGCGTGGAGCGCCTGTCCGAAGAGGCCGCCCAGCACCTGCTGGACCACGGCGAGGTGGCCCCGCCCCTGGCGCGGCGCGAGTACCGCCTGCAGCCTCTGACTCCCCCATGACCGCTTCCGGCCACGGCCCCGAACCTGACGCCCAGACTGGCCCGGTGGTGGCGCTGCCGGTGTACCACGGCGTCAGCGAACTGGAACTGGGGCTGATGGTCACCGTGCTGCGGCTGTGCGGCGGCGACAAGGTGGCCGTCACCGTGAACCGCTCGCGCATCAGTGTGATCACGGCGGGCGGGCTGGTCATGACGCCGCATGTGCTGTACGCCGCGCTGCCCGAGCCCCAGGCGCTGCTGCTGCCCGGTGGCCCCGGCGCGGCCAAGGCGGCCCGCGCTCCCCTGCTGCGCGCGTTCCTGGCGGCCCACCCGGGGCTGCCCACCGGCGCCAGCGGCAGCGGCCTGCTGCTGCTGGGCGAGGCCGGCACCCTGGACGGCCGCGTGGTGGGCGGCCCCACCGACCTGGCCGATACGCTCTGGGGCTTTACGCCCGCCGACGTGCGCCCCGGCCAGGTCGTGACGGATGGAAGGCTGTGTACCACCCCCGCAGGACTGGGCGCCCTACACGCGGCGCTGCATGTGGCCGCATCGCTGTGGGGTCAGGACGTGGCGCGGGACGCGGCAGAGCGCATTGGCTCGGCCCCGCTGCTGGTCGGCTCCGTCAGCGTGAACTGATCAAAGGTCAACGTCACTTCGCAGGCGGTGGTGCGGATCAGCGGGCGGCCCGGCGTCTGAAGGCGCAGAATGCCCCACGGAAGGTCCGAGCGTTCATCCGCATCCACCACACTGCACTGCAGACCCTGAACGCCCGTGTCCGTTGCGGTCGTCTGACCTTCGCTGGACCAGGGCGCGCGCGTCAACGTCAGGGCCTGCTGCGCCGGATCAAACCGGAAGGCCTGAATGAAAGAGAAGTGTTGCTCCAGACGGGCAGGCTAGTCCTCTACTTCAGATGCTCAAACCCCGCAAGGCCGTCAAACAGCCCGCGCAGAGGGAACTGGGGTATGGCCGTGCGGGTGCCGCCCAGGCTGAAGCGTTCGTGGCCCAGCAGCATCGCTTCCATGGCCTGCCGCTCCTCGGCGCTCATCTTGCCCATCACGCTCTGTTCGCCCGTCTGCGTGCCGTGGGCCTTGAGGGCGGCCCGCTTGTTCTCGGCGTAGGCGGCCACGTCAATCTGCACGGCCACCGTGCCTTCCGACACGCCGTACACCTGGGGGTCCAGGCCCTCGCCCATGCGCGACAGGTTCTGCGCCGCCTGCACGGTCAGCGCGGTGTAGTACAGCCGCTGCGGCCCGCCGCCCGGCAGATGCCCGGTGCTGAAAAACGCGGCGCTGGCGGCCCGGTGAATCTGCAGGTGGTCAATGTGCCCGTAGCCCCCGTGCGGATCAAAAGTCACCATCACCTGCGGCTGAAGGTCGGCAATCAGGTCGCGCAGCTTCGGCTCCACCTTCAGGGGGTCCACGTTCATCAGGGCGCGGGGGTCGTCGTGGCGGGTGCGTTCGTACCGGCCGGAATCGTGGTAATCCAGAAAGACCGGCGGCTCAATCTCCAGCGCCTCGCAGGCCCGGCGCAGTTCCTGTTCGCGCTGGGCGCCCAGGTCGTCCACCGTCATGCCGGGCACGGTGATCTTGCCCGCTTCGCCCCGGGTGGCGCAGGCCAGCACCACCCGCACCCCCTGGCGCGCGTAGTGGGTCAGCGTGCCGCCCACGCTGAAGGCTTCGTCGTCGGGGTGGGCAAATACGGCCAGCAGGGTGGGGTTCATCGCGCCCCAGTGTAGAGCGCCTGCGCGCCGGGCAGGGGCGGGCGGCCACGGGAACGCGCCCCTGGGCAGGCCCGTACCGGCACCATGCGCCCCTGGACCACCTTGCTATATCTGCTGCTGGGTCAGCCCCAGCCGGGCCTGGACCCCGCCGCCCGGCGCGCACACGCCCGCAAACGCGCGCGGCTGCGCCGGGCCGGGCCTGTCTCGGCCTGGGCGCTGGTGCGGACGGCGCTGCGTGAACTGCTGCTGGCCCTGTGGGGTCAGCCCTCGCCAGCCTCGGCGGCCAGGCGCCGGCCCCGCTCGTAAAAGTCCCAGCAGGCCGCCGGCCACGTCCGCAGAATCAGGCGGCGGTTCTGGGCGTCGGCCGCCTCCAGGGCCTCGCCCAGCGCGCGGTAAAAGCGGCTGCCCTGTTCCTGCATGGCGCGCGCGGTCCAGTAGACCGGGGCCTGTTCCAGTTCCTGTTGCTGCGGCGGGCTGAGCGGGTGGGTCACCCCGCCATGATGCCGCGCGGGCAGGGCCTCTGGTACGCTGGGGCGGCATGAAGGTCGTGGCGATCACCTCAGAAAAGGGCGGCGTGGGCAAAAGCACCCTGGCGGTTCACCTTGCGGGCGCCGCGCACGCCCAGGGTCTGACGCCGCTGCTGGTGGACGAGGACGGCCGCGTGGGCAGCAGCCTGCGCTGGGCGCGGCGCGCGGGTGCCCTGCCGTTCGAGGTGGTGGAAGCCGACGACGTGCGCCCCAAGAAACTTGCCCGCTACGACCTGCTGCTGCTGGACACCGAGGGCCGCCCCAGGCGCAAGGAACTGCGCCAGCTGGCCGGGCGCGCCGACCTGCTGCTGGTGCCCAGCGGCGTGAGCGCCCTGGAACTGGACGCCACCCGCGAACTGCTGGATTTTCTGCACGAGGAAGGCGCGGCGCGCAAGACCCGCGTGGTCCTGACCCGGGTGCCGCCCGTGGGCCACGCCGCCGAGGACGCCCGCGAGGACCTGCGCGAGGCGGGCCTGACCGTCTGCAACACCGTGGTGCGCCAGTACGCCGCCTTTCAACGCGCCGCCGAGGCCGGGGTGCTGGTGCGCGACGTGCCCGGCGAGCGTTCCGCCAGCGCCTGGAGCGACGTCCTGCGGCTGGCCCAGGAACTCTGGTAGGGGCGGGGCACGCGCGTGGGCCGGTTTGACTATCTGACAGAGGGCCAGAAGGCCGGCAAGCGCCGCAAGGTGACCCCCGAACCCGACGGGCGCCGCACCCAGGCGGCCGGCGAGCCGCTGGAACCCGTGTACCTGCGCCGCGAAACCGTGCGCGCGGTGTGGAAACAGGTGAAAAAGGACGGCGGCGAGAGTGTCAGCGAATTGGTCGAAGACCTGCTGCTGGCGTGGCTCCGGGCCCGCAAGTGAAGGGCGGGGCCGCGCGCGCTGGCCGCCTGCTGGGGCTGCTGGCCGCCCTGTGGGTCACGGTTCCCGGGGTGCTGCACCCGCTGAACCCGGGCTGGCTCTCGGGCGTGAACCTCATTTTCCACGAGGCCGGGCACATGCTGCTGATGTTCGCCGGAGAAACCCTCATGCTGCTGGGCGGCAGCCTGCTGCAACTGCTGGTGCCGGGCGCCTGCGCCGCCGCCTTTCTGTGGCGCGGCGACCGCTTTGCCGCTGGCCTGACCACCCTGTGGCTGGCGCACTCGCTGTCGGGGGTGGCCGCCTACATCCGCGACGCCCCCAGGCGCGACCTGCCGCTGATCACTGGCGACCCCGACACCCATGACTGGTGGCAGCTGCTGGGCGGGTGGAACGCGCTGGACGCCGCCGATCCCCTGGGGCGCTTCGTGCTGTTTCTGGCGTATGCGGCGGTGGTGGGCGGCGTGCTGCTGGCCCTGTGGGACGAGGTGGCGGCCCCATGAGCGTGGTGGGCCGCTTTGCCCCCAGCCCCACCGGGGCCATGCACCTGGGCAACGCCCGCACCGCGCTGCTGGCGTGGCTGCACACCCGCGCGCACGGGGGGCGCCACCTCCTGCGCTTTGAAGACCTGGACACCGGCCGCGTGCGCCCCTGGGCCTACGACCTCACCCGCCGCGACCTGGAGTGGCTGGGCCTGGACTGGGACGAGGAGGCTATTCAATCCGCCCGACTCCCTCTGTACGCGGCGGCGCTGGCCCGGCTGGACACCTACCCCTGCACCTGCACCCGCAAGGAGGTGCAGGCGGCCATTCAGGCGAGTGCCGGCGCGCCCCACGGCGCTGAACCCGTTTACCCGGGGAGGTGCCGCGCAGGCACCGCGCACCCCGGCCGCCCCGCCGCGCAGCGCTGGCGCGTGCCGGACGAGGTGGTCTGCGCCCACGACGCCCTGAACCACCAGACCCTGTGCCAGCACCTGCCGGGCGAGGTGGGTGACCTCGTGCTGCAGCGCAACGACGGTGTTTTCGCCTACCACCTCGCCGTGGTGGTGGACGACGCCGAGGCCGGCGTGACCGATGTGGTGCGCGGCGCCGACCTGTGGACCGCCACGCCCCGGCAGGTGGCCCTGGGGCGCGCGCTGGGACTGCCCACGCCCCGCTACCTGCATGTGCCGCTGCTGCATGACTACCGGGGCGAGCGGCTGGCCAAACGCGGCGGCGCCCCGCCCCTGTCAGCCCTGCGCGAAGGAGGCGAGGCCCCGGGCCGCGTCTTGGCCGAACTGGCCCGCAGCCTGGGCTGGCCTGTGCCCGCCGAGGTCGGCCTGGACGAGCTGCTGCCCCTGTGGCGTGCCGAGCTGGCAAAGGTGGCCTTTTCTACAAACTTAGATGACCTGTCTAAGTTGCCCTAACGCCCGTTCGCCCGTCCCCACCTACCCTGGGGCCATGCCCCTGACGCTCCCCACCTACCCCCAGCCGGACGCGCGCGGGCGCTTCGGCCGTTTTGGCGGGCGGTATGTGCCCGAAACGCTGATTCCGGCGCTCGACGAGCTGGAAACGGCCTACGCGGCGGCCAAGACCGACCCGGCCTTCCTAGGAGAACTGGACCGCCTGCTGCGTGAATTCGTGGGGCGGCCCAGCGGCCTGTACCTTGCCCAGCGCCTCACCGAACACGCGGGCGGCGCCAGGATTTACCTCAAGCGCGAGGACCAGAATTACACGGGCGCCCACAAGATCAACAACTGTCTGGCCCAGGCCCTGCTGGCCGTGCGCATGGGCAAAAAGCGCGTGATTGCCGAAACCGGCGCCGGGCAGCACGGCGTGGCCAGCGCCACCGCCGCCGCCCTGCTGGGCCTGTCGTGCGTGGTGTACATGGGCGCCGAGGACATTCGCCGTCAGGCCCTGAATGTCTTTCGCATGAAGCTGCTGGGCGCCGAGGTCCGCGAGGTCACCTCCGGCACCGCCACCCTCAAGGACGCCACCAACGAGGCCATCCGCGACTGGGTCACCAACGTGCGCGACACCTTTTACATCCTGGGCAGCGTGGTGGGCCCGCACCCCTACCCGGCGATGGTGCGCGACTTTCAGTCTGTCATTGGCGAGGAACTCAAGGTGCAGCACCAGGCCCTGGAGGGCCGCCCGGCGCCCGACGCCATCGTGGCCTGCGTGGGCGGCGGCAGCAACGCCATCGGCATCTTTGCGCCCTTTGCCTACCTGCCCGAGGAAGAGCGGCCTCTCCTGATTGGCACCGAGGCCGCCGGGGAAGGCGTGGACTCCGGGCGCCACGCCGCCAGCGTGGCCGGTGGGCGCATCGGTGTGCTGCACGGCGCCATGATGTACCTGTTGAACGACGACGAGGGCCAGATCGTGCCGCCGCATTCGGTGAGCGCGGGCCTGGACTACCCCGGGATTGGCCCCGAGCACTGCCTGTACGCCCAGACCGGCGCCGCGCAGTACGTGCCCGTCACCGACGCCCAGGCCCTAGACGCCCTGCAGCTGCTGACCCGCTTAGAAGGCATTATTCCCGCGCTGGAAAGTGCCCACGCCATTTACCACGCGGTCGAACTGGCCCGCACCATGCGCCCGGACCAGACCGTGGTGGTCAACCTCTCGGGCCGGGGCGACAAGGACGTGGCCGAGGTCATGCGCCTGCTCAGTCTGCAGGACCCGGTGGGCGAGACACCGGGCCAACTGCTGTCCCCGTCCCTTCTTTCCGAGGTGCACGCATGACCACCCTGGCTCCCACGCGCGGCGCCGCGCGCCTGCACGCCGCTTTCGAGCAGGCCCGCACAGAGGGCCGCGCCGCCTTCATTCCCTACATGACGGCCGGCTATCCCACCGCCGCTGGTTTCCCGGCCCTGGCGCAGACGCTGCTGGCCCACGCCGACATTCTGGAAGTGGGCATTCCCTACAGTGACCCCCTGGGCGACGGCCCCACCATCCAGCGCGCCAGCGAGCAGGCCCTGGCGGGCGGCACCAGCACCCGCCACTCCCTGGCCCTGGTGGCCGAGCTGCGCGCCAGGACCGACAAGCCCATCGTGGTGATGACCTATGTAAACCCCATCTACGCCGTGGGCCCGCGCGAATTCATGCGGCTGGCCCAGCGCGCCGGTGTGGACGGCCTGATCCTGCCGGACCTGCCCCCCGATCAGGACCTGGAAATTGCCGATCTGGCCGCCGAGCACGGTCTAGCCGTCACTTTCCTGATTGCGCCCACCAGCACCCCGGCGCGCGTGGCCCTGGTGGCGCAGGCCTGCACCGGCTTTCTGTACGCGGTCAGCGTGACCGGCGTGACCGGCGCCCGTGAAGGCGCGGCCCTGGGCGAGGTGCCCGCCATGCTGGCCCTGGCGCGGCAGCACGCCCGCGTGCCGGTCGCCGTGGGCTTTGGGGTCAAAGACGCCGCCACCGCCCGGCAGGTGGCCGGGGTGGCCGACGGCGTGGTGGTGGGCAGCGCCTTTATTACCGCCGCCGCCAACGGTCAGGATGTGGACGCCCTGGCCGCCAGCATTCGCGCGGGCTGCGTGCGCTAACCTGCGGTAAAACAGGGCCGGGGGTGGCCCGCTGGGCCCGGCTGAAGTGGCCGCGCTGTCAGCCGCCCGTGAGAGGCCTGTCCCTACACTGCCCCCAAGCAGACTGGGCACGCGGGCTCACCCGCCGCGCGGCCCCCGGAGGACGCCCATGCACGACGCCGCAGCCGGGCCGCTGACCGCCCCCGAGCGCATAGACGACCTGAACCGCCGCTCCGCCCAGCTGGTGTTTCAGCACCCCCGCGAGGCCCTGGCCTTCAGCGAGGAAGCGCTGGCGCTGGCCCGCGCCGCGGCAGATCAGCCGCGCATGGCCCTCAGCGCGCTGCGCCTGGGCACGGCGGCCTCGGTGTCGGGCGACGACGAACGCGCCGCCCTCCTGGTGGCCGAGGCGCTGGCGCTGTTTCAGGCGGTGGGTGACACCCAGGGCGAGGCGGGCGCCTACCTGAGCCTGTCCACCGTCTGTCGCAACCTGGGCCGCCTGATTGACGGCCTGCAGCACGCCCTGCAGGGCCTGGACATCGCCCGGCGCGAGGGGCTGCAGCGGCTTCAGGGCGCCTGCCTGAGCAACGTGGGCCTGATTCACACCGACCTGGGCGACCACCAGAAGGCCCTGGAAGCCTTTCTGGCGGCCCTGCCCCTGACGCGCGCCGCTGGCCTGCCGGGCGACGAGGCCATGTGCCTGACCAACCTGGGCGACGTGTGCCAGCAGGCCGGCGAGGCCGCCCAGGCCTTGACCCACTACGGGGCGGCCCTGGCGATCATCCGCCGCCTGGGCCACACCCACCATGAACTGGACGTGCTGTGTGGCCTGGGGCAGGCGCATGTGAAACTGGGGCAGGCCGAGGAGGCCCTGAGCCTCCTGCGCGGCGCGCTGGACGTGGCCCAGGCCCGGGGCGACCACAAGTGTGACGCCCGGCTGCTGCTGGGCCTGGGGGACGCCTACCAGCAACTGGGGCAGGCCGAAGATGCCCTGCACGTCTACCGGCAGGCCCGCACCCTGGCCGCCGAGGCCCGCGCCGCCCACGAGGAGTCGCGCGCCCTGCGCTGGCTGGGGGCCCTGCACCTGAAGCGGCGCGAATCGGCCCAGGCCCTCGATGCCCTGGAAGAGGGGCTGGCCCTGGCCCAGGGCTGCCGGGCCCAGCGCGACGAGCAGGAGATTCACGCCCTGCTCAGCGAAACCCACCGCCAGCGCGGCGCCTACCGCGCGGCCCTGCAGCATTACCAGCGCTATCACCAGCTGGAACGTGAGCTGGACAACCTGCAGGCCCTGCACCGCACCCAGGCCCTTCTGCTGCAGGTGGACCTGGATCAGGCCCGCCACGCCGCCGAGGCCCAGCGCCAGATCAACGCCCGCCTGACCGAACTGAACCAGGAACTCGCGGCGGCCAACGCACAGAAGGCCGAGTTGCTGGCCCGCCTGCAAGCCCAGGCCGAGCACCTCGTGCGGCTCTCGCAGGAAGACGCCCTGACCGGCCTGTCCAACCGGCGCCACTTCAACGAGTGCCTGGAGGCCGAGGTGCAGCGCGCCCTGCGCTATGGCCGACCCCTGAGCGTGGTGCTGCTGGACATTGACCACTTCAAGGCGGTGAACGACACCTACTCGCATCAGGTGGGCGACCTCGTGCTGCGCGAACTGGCCGGGCTGCTGCGCGCCAGCTGCCGCCAGATGGACACCGTGGCCCGCTTTGGCGGCGAGGAATTCGTGCTGCTGCTGCCCGAAACGGCTGGCCCCGCCGCCCAGACCATGTGCGAGCGCCTGCGCCAGACGGTGCAGAACCACGACTGGAGCGGGCTGCACCCCGGCCTGCGCCTGACAGTCAGCCTGGGGGTGGCGTCGTACTGCACCCTGGGCGCCGCCCAGTTGCTGGCCCTGGCCGACGCCGAGCTGTACCGCGCCAAGGGCGCCGGCCGCAACCGGGTCAGTCTGGCAAGTGAGCCGGGGTGCGAGTAGGCTGGCCCGCCTGTGCTTGCCGCGAACGGCTCTCCATCCGGGCTCCTCATAGCGGTCAGCCCATGACCGGAAGGTGAACCTTTCCGGTTATGTGGGGCGAGCGGCGCGAGTGACCGCCACAGACAGCGGTTGAAGTGGCGTTGAGGGGGGTGCGTTCCTCCTCGTAACGTCACGGAAGACCGCTGTCAGTTCAGCGTCCACACCTGCACCTTCAGGTGCCCGGCGCCCGGGTAATCCTCGCCCGCACCGAAGCTGCCCTGCAACTCGGCCCGCCGCCCCTGCTCGTACAGCCCGCTCTGCACCATGCGCTCCAGTTGCGGGCCAGACACGCCAGCGTGGTTCAGCAGCGCCAGCACCTGCCCCCCCGGCGCCGTGACCCGGGCCGCCAGCCCGGCCAGCCGGGCGTAATCGCGCTCGGCCCGCCATACGCCGCTCTTGCCCCGCGCGAAGCTGGGGGGGTCCAGCACCACGAGGTCAAAGCGGTCGCCCCGGCGCTCCAGGCGAGCGAGCCACTCGAACACGTCGCCGTACAGAAAATCCTGGTCTGGCGCGCTCAGGCCGCTCTGGGCGTAGTTGGCCTGCCCCCAGGCCAGCACCTTGCGCGACAGGTCCACGTTTTTCACCGCCGCCGCCCCACCCAGCGCGGCACTCAGGCCAAAGCCGCAGGTGTAGGCAAAGGTATTCAGCACCCGCCGCCCCGCGCTGTGGGCCCGCACCCAGGCGCGCGCCGGGCGGGCGTCGGTAAACAGGCCGGTGCTCAGGTCGGCACCGGGGCGGATCAGGAAGGGCACGCCGGCCTCGGTCGCCACCAGTTCGGGCAAGGGCCCACCCCACACCGGCTCTGGCGGCGAGAGCTGCTCGCGGGCCACATTCGCCACATGCCGTGCCTCCGGTGGGCGGCGCTTGAGGTACACCCCCTGCAGCCCGGCCGCCTCGCCCCAGACTGCGGCCAGATCGTGCTCCTGGGCGGCCGTCAGCGGCACGTACAGGCTCAGAATGCCGGCCCGGCCCGCCACGTCCACCGTGTACACGCCCTCTGTTTCGGTCAGGTGCGCGGCGCGGTACAGCGTGGTGCCCTGCGCGCGCAGGTGGGCGCGGCGCGTCAGCAGGGCGGCGGGGTCGGGCAGTCGGCTCACGCGCCCGAGTGTACGCGCAGAAGCAGGCACAGGCGAAGCCACACAGAAACAGGGGAGAGGCGGCGCGCGCCCCTTCCCCGTCCCCGGCCTTGGGCGCCGCTACGGCCGCCCGCCCAGCAGCCACCACACGCCCGCCGTGGCCACCGCCGTGATCACCCAGAAGCGCATGGTGACGTGCGTTTCGGGCCAGCCGATGTCCTTGTGCTCAAAGTGGTGCTGAATGGGCGCCATCTTGAACACCCGCTTGCCGCGCAGCTTGAACGACGCCACCTGAATCACCACGCTCAGCACCGCCACCACCGGAATGATGGCCGCCAGCGGCAGCAGCCAGACGTCGGCGTGCAGCACGTAGGCCCCGGCCGCAATCGCCCCGATGGCGTGGCTGCCCATGTCGCCCATGAACACGCGCGCCGGGTGGGCGTTGAACCACAGGAAGCCCAGCAGCGCCGCTACCAGCAGGGCGCTGATGGGTGAGAGCCCCAGCAGCGGCAGCAGCACGATGATGGCAATGCCCGACAGCAGCCCGTCCAGGCCATCGGCGAAGTTAAAGGCGTTCACGCTGCCCACCATCACCAGGGTCAGCAGGACCACGTCGCCCACCCGGCCCAGGCCCGGCACCAGTTCGTGCGAGGCCAGCGGCGCGGCGAAGTAGGCGAACAGCGCCGCCACCAGAAACTGCAGCGGGAACTTCTCGCGTGCCAGCAGCTCGCTTTTCCCGCTGCCCTTCATGCGCGAGCGGATTTTCAGCAGGTCGTCGGCCCCGCCGATCAGACCCATGCCCAGGGCGGTGAGCATGATGATCAGTTCGCGGCTGTCGCCGCCCTGCCCGCTCAGGTACAGCGGCACGAACACCAGCAGCATGGCCACCACAAAGGGCACGCCGCCCGCCGTGGGCGTGCCGTCCTTGACCAGGTGGGTCTGCGGTCCGTCGGCGCGCACGCGCTGGCCCCAGCCGCGCGCCTTGCTGACCCGCACGAACAGCCCCACCAGAAACCACGACAGCAGCGCCGTCACGACCATCATGGCCGCACCGCCCGAACTCCACGCACAGTCTGCATCTCAACCGGGGAGCCTACCACGCGCCCTGAGGGCAGAACCCAGCGCCGCTGAGGTGGGGGCCCGGCCAGTGGCTGAGGGGCGAACAAGGTGCATGGGTTAAGAAGACAGCGGTGGCCCGGCGGAGAGAGGGGCCAGCCCAAGCAGAAGCAGCCACCCCAGCACCCTTTACTCCTCCAGGGCCTGGGCGGCGGCCCGGATGGCGCGGCTCATGGATGGTGGCACGCTTTCGTGGGCCTCCAGATGCGCCAGCAGGGCCAGCGCCGCCTGCGGGGTGCCCGCGTACCCCGGTGCAAAGGCCGGCAACTGCGCCGCCAATCCCGGGGCCCGCGCCTCCACCCGCCGCTCGGGGCTGAAGGGATCTGCGCCGGCCGCCGGCAGGGCGCCGCGCGCCGCCGCCAGCGCCAGTACATGCCCCAGTGCGTAGCCCTGCACAAAGGTCATGGCGCTCAGCCGCTCGCCGCGTCCGTAGCGGCCCAGGCCCACCAGCAGATTGGTCAGCGCCTCGCCCAGATGGTGGGCGTGCGCCTCGGCCGGGTGTGGGGGCGGCGGCGCTGGCGGCACGGCGGGCAGACCCGGGAAGTCCGGGGCGGCCCAGACCACCCGCGCACTTGCCAGCGGCAATTCGGGCAGGCGGGACCCTTCAAAGGCCGCAAATTCCGCATAGATGCCATCTTCAAACAGCACCTTGGCCCCGTCCGGGGTATTGCGAAACGTAAAGGCCAACGGCGCGGCCTGCGCCAGCCACGCGCCGTCCAGAAACCGGCCCACTTCGCCTGGGCGGGCGATCACAAAAAAGTCGAGGTCAGACCATCGGTCCAGCCGCTCCCGTTCACGGCCCACCGAGCCCAGCCCCAGCAGGGCCAGCGCGTGACCGGAGTCGGCCACCACCCGCGCAAGGGCATTCAGGCGGGCCAGCAGGGCATCGGGCGCAGTGGGCACGCCCCTGTTCTACCGCGCGCAGGCGACCACTACCGTCATGACGGGGCCTGGGGATGTCCTCACTGCCCCTGGGGCGAACGAGGTGACGGGCCGCACAGGACTGTGGCGCCAAAGGAACGCGCCGCCGCGCTCAGTCCGCCAGATAGCGGATAAAGTCGCGCATCTCGTTCACGCAGGCATCGGCGCCGTCGGCCGCGCTGCTGCCGGTCACGGTGCGCAGGAGGCCGCTGTCACTCAGAAACAGCTGGCTGACGCGGTAGCTGGTGCCGCCCTCCTTGAAATCGTAAGCGGCCAGCACGCTCCAGCGGCCCGCGCGGTCCACCGGCTGCGTGACCACGTTGCGCATGGTGCGCCCCAGGCTGCCCTGCAGTTTCAGGGCGAAGGCCCGCGCCTCGTCCGGGCTGGTAAAGGCCGGAAACGCCTGTCCATGACGCTCCTCGCGCATCAGGCAGTTGCCGCTGGCGTCGGTCCAGTAGTTGGCGTCGCCGCCCACCGGGGTCCAGCCGGGCATGGGCACAATCAGGGCGCGGGCGCTGGGCACACTCAGCGCGGCGAGGGCAGCGGCAAGCAAGAGGCGGCGCATCAGAGGCCAAGCTACCAAAGCTCTGATGACAATCTTGAACCTTTTCTCATGGAAGAGGCGGCGCGGTCCGCCCCAGCAGGTCGTCCAGTCGCCGGTCCAGCGCCGCGCGTACCCCAGGCCACTCGGCCGCCAGGATGCTGAACATCACGCTGTCGCGCGCGTGGCCGTCCGGCCGCACCTGATACGCCCGCAGCACCCCCTCCTGCACCGCGCCCAGCCGCCGCATGGCCCGCAGACTGCGTTCGTTGCGCGCGTCCACCTTGAAGTGCACCCGCCCCGCGCCCAGGCCTTCAAAAGCCCGGCCCAGCAGCAGCCGCTTGGCCTCTGGGTTCACGGCGGTGCCCTGCGCGGCGGGCAGCAACATGGTGCCAATCTCGACCCAGCGGTCCTCTGCGCGCACCTCGCTGTAGCTGATGCGCCCCACCACCGGCCCATCCCCAAGGCGCACGGCAAAGTTCACCCGGCGCGGCAGGGCGTTCAGCCGCTCAATGTAGTCGGCCCAGGCGGGCACCGTCTGCGCCGTGGGCCCGCCGCGCGCCAGAAAGCGGATGGTGTCTTCGGTGGCGCCCGCGTGCAGGTCGGCGGCGTGCTCTGGGTGCAGGGCTTCCAGGGTCACGGCCCGCCCGCGCAGGGTGGGGGCGCGCAGCCACTCGGCCGCAGGGGCAGGCAGGTCGGTCATCTTGCTGCCCAGCGTAGCCCAGGGGGTCCAGGGCACAGGGCCGGCCGGAAGCGTGGTGTCTAGGGGCGTTTCGGCGGTGTGCGCGCTGGACAAGGGGCTGAGGCCGCAGGGCTTGAACTGGCTTCCGGGGGTACCGGCTGGGCCAGAACACCCGCGAGTGGCCCCTGAGCCGTTGGGCCAGAAGGCGCTACTCCGCCTGCACCTGCGAGAAGGGTGCCTAGCCCCGGTGGTACGGCTCCCCTGCGCTGATGGTCCCGGCGCGGTACAGGGCTTCAAGCAGCACCACCATCGCCAGATCGTGCGGCAACGTCAGCTGCCCCAGGCTCCATAACCGGGCCGCCCCGGCGCGCAAGTCGTCGGTGTGGCCGTCCGGGCCGCCCACCGCAAAGGCCAGTTCGCCCACGCCAGAGACCGCCTGCGCGTCCAGAAAGGCACTCAGGCCCTCAGAGGTGAACTGCGCGCCGCGCGGGTCCAGCAGCACCAGGGGCGCCCGCCCGGCCGCACGGCGCACCGCCTCGCTTTCTTGCGCCTGGGTGCGGGCGGACACCCGCGTGACCTGCACGCGGTGAAAGCGCCGCAGCCGCTTTTCGTACTCGTCCCACCCGGCCCGCGCATAGGCCAGCTTGGGTTCGCCAACGGTAATCAGGTGCAGACGCACGCGGGGCAGCTTACGGTATTTCGTGTGCCAGGGCCCGCCCGCTACACTGGGCCCATGCCCGCCTTGACCCTTTGCCCCGCAGGTGGGGCATGAACTACGCGGCCACGCTGGCGGTGCTGGTGGTGCTGGCCTTCAGCTTTCCGCTGACGGTGCAACTCGGCGCGCGCATCGGCGTGCCGGAAGCCATCACCCTCTCGGTGCTGGGGGCGGCCTTTACCTTCAGTCTGGCCACCTTTCTGGTGCGCTGGCAGGTCAACCGGCACCGCGCGCATCTGGCGCGGCTGGACACGGCGCGGGCGCAGGTGGCGGCCGAACCGGACAATCCCCGCGCGTATTTTGTGGGGGGCGAGCATCTGGGCGCGCTGCTGCTGCGCCTGGACCGCCGCCGAGAAGCGGCCGAGGTGATTGACCGCTACGCCCGGCTGGGCGGCGCACGTGAAAGTGAGATCGTGGCGCTGCGCGAAGCGCAATCGGCGGCCGAACGTCGGGTGCGCCGCGCGCAGGGGAGGGACACATGAAAGCGTACAAAGGCGTCGTGGAAAACGGCGTGGTGGTGATTATCGGCGGCCGTCTGCCCGAGGGCGCGGTCGTGACGGTGACAGTGGGCGAAGGCGAACTGCTGCGCGCCCGGATCACCAATGTTCTCAAGCGGCCCCGCAAGGTGCGCGTCCGCCTGAAGCCCACCCCCGGGCTGGCGGCCACGGCGGCAGGGCCCCTGCACGCCGCCTTGCCGGGGGCCGATGACTGAGCCGGTGAATGGGCCACTGGATGGGCCGCTGGAGACGGCCTGGACCGAGCCAGACCACGCCCCAGAGCCGCCCCACGACCAGAGCGGCGCCCGGGTCTGGCTGGTGCCCACCCCCGTGGGCAACCTGGGCGACATTACCCTACGGGCCCTGGAGGTGCTGCGCGCCGCCGACGCCGTGGCCTGCGAGGACACCCGCCGCACCGGCGCGCTGCTGACCCACCTGGGCATCCGCAAACCCCTGGTGCGCCTTGACGCCCACACCATGAACCGCGCGCCGCAGGTGCTGGAGCGCCATCCCCGCCTGGCTTACGTGAGCGACGCCGGCACCCCCGGCATCAGCGACCCCGGCGCCGAACTGGTGCAGGCCGCGCTGGCGGCCGACGTGCCCGTGGAAGTGCTGCCCGGCCCCACCGCGCTGGTGCCCGCGCTGGTGCTCTCGGGTTTGCCAGCTGGGCGCTTTGCCTTTGAAGGCTTCCTGCCCCGGGCAGGCCGCGACCGCCGCGAGCGTCTGGCTGCGGTGGCCGCCCGCGAAGAAACCTCGGTGCTGTACGAGAGTCCCCACCGTCTGCACGACACCTTGCAGGACCTCGCCGCCGCCTGCGGCGAGACGCGCCCCGCCAGTGTGACCCGCGAACTCAGCAAGCGCTTTGAAGAAACGGCGCGCGGCACCCTGGCCGAACTGGCCGCCCATTTTGAGGGCGGTGTGCGCGGCGAGATTGTGGTGGTGGTGGCGGGCCGCGACCCGGCCGAGGCGGCGCAGGGGCCCGACTTCGCGGCCCTGGCCCAGACCCTGGCAGAAGCCGGCCACAGCGTGAGGGATATACGTGAGCAGTTGCAGCGCCAGGGTTTGCGTAAGAATGACGCTTACACCTTGGCGCTTCAGGCCACCGGAAGCGCTTCCGACCGTTCCACCGACTGAAGTTCCTGCCCTGGCGGCACCGCCGACCGAAACGAGGCCCCCTCCATGACCGATGTTCCGCACTGCCCGCCCCAGCCCAATCCCGCCGGGATTCGCCGCGTTGCCGTTCTGACCAGCGGCGGCGACGCCCCCGGCATGAACGCCGCCATCCGCGCCGTGGTGCGCACCGCCACCTCGCAGGGCATAGAGGTGATTGGGGTGCGCCGGGGCTTTTCTGGCCTGCACCGGGGCGACTTCGTGACCCTGGGGCCCCGGGACGTGGCCAACACCATTCAGCGCGGCGGCACCATCCTGCTCTCGGCCCGCAGCGCCACGTGGCGCACCCCCGAAGGCCGCGCCCGGGGTGCCCGGCACCTGCGCGCCCACGACGTGGACGCCCTGATCGTGATTGGCGGCGACGGCTCCTTCCACGGCGCCCATTTCCTGCAAGAAGAGCACGACATTCCGGTGGTGGGTCTGCCGGGCACCATTGACAACGACCTGTACGGCACCGACCACACCATCGGCTATTTCACGGCCGTGGAAACTGCCCTGGACGCCGTGGACAAGCTGCGCGACACCGGCGCCAGCCACGAGCGCATCTTCGTGATTGAGGTCATGGGCCGCCACGCCGGCCACATTGCCCTGGACGTGGCGGTGGCCGGCGGCGCCGAGGAGGTCTTTATCCCCGAAGACGCCAAGGACATGGCCAGTGTGCTGGACACCGTGCGCAGCAGCGTCAAGCGCGGCAAGCTGGGCAGCATCATCATCGTGGCCGAGGGCTATCCGGGCGGCGCCACCGGGGTCGCCGCCGCCATTCAGGAAGGCACCGGCATGGAAACCCGCGTGAGCATCCTGGGCCACATCCAGCGCGGGGGCAGCCCGGTGTCCTCGGACCGGATTCTGGCCAGCCGCCTGGGCGAAGCCGCCGTGTACGCCCTGATGGAAGGCCGCAAGGGCGTGATGATCGGCCGCCAGAACCATGAGGTGAGCTACACCCCCCTGAACGAGACCTGGGAGCAGCGCAAGGACGTGAGCCGCGACCTGTACCGCTGCGCCCGCACCCTGAGTATCTGAGGTCAGAGCGAGTGGGGGAGCGTCTCAGGGTGAACCTCAACAACCAAGCGGGTGGGCCGGGACAGAACACCGAACCCGCCCGCTTTCGTTATGTGCAATCAGGGCGTGGAGGAGTTGGGAGTGGGGTGATCGAGCAGGACAAACACCTCGACTGGGCAAGAGGGCGGGCCGTTCTTATATGAGGCGCGGCGACTGCGAATTGTCGTCAGAGACCCTGAGCCCGCTTGCCGGCCTCTGCGGCGCCGCTGTCAAGGTCCCATCCGCTGCGAGTTCCCGCAAGGATGGCGAAACAGCGAGGTTATCGAGCGGCTCTCTGCGGAATGCTGAGGCTGTCCACGCTCCGGCTCTGAGCCGCTGAACCCGCTACCCAGCCCCTGAACGCGAAGGATTGAATCTGTCCTGCAGCCGCCCTTCGCGCCTACTCCCCCTGCTCTTCTCGCCCCAGATCGCTGGAAGGCACGCTGATGGTGGGGTGGCGCTTTTCAAAGCGGATCGTCAGCACGCCGTGGACCAGGGAAGCCTGCCCCGACTGGGGCCGCACGGGTTCAGGAAAGGTGAGGGTGCGCCGGAAAATACCGCTGGGGCGCTCGCCGCGCAGCAGCCGCTCGGAGGCCGGGCGCTGGCCGGCCACCGTGACGGTCTCGCCGTCTTCCTGCACCTCCAGGGACTCGGCGTCCACGCCGGGCACGTCCAGCTGCAGGCACAGGTGGGCGTCGTCATCGGTCCAGTCGGCGGCCGGGGTCCAGGGCACGGGGCTGGATAGGGTTTCCACCTCTTCCCGCAGCGTCATCAGGTGGTGCAGTCGCGCCAGTACGGGCTCGTTCATGCCCCCTACGGTAGCACCCGCCCCCTGGGGCCGCGCCCGCATCCTCTATGATCCTCGCCGTGCGCGCGCTGCCCATCCTGACTGCCCCCACCGCCGCTGGCAAAAGCGCCCTGGCCCAGGACTGGGCCCTGCACGCGGGCGGCGAACTGGTCTGCGCCGACGCGTTCACCGTGTACCGGGGCCTGGACATCGGCACCGCCAAGCCGGGCCCCGCCGAGCGCGCGCAGGTGCCCCATCACCTGCTGGACGTGGCCGAGGTCCACGAGCCGTTCGATGTGGCCCGCTTTGTTGCACTGGCCGAGGCCGCCGTGGCCGAGGTGCTCTCACGGGGCCGCACGCCGCTGATCGTGGGGGGCAGCGGCTTTTACCTCTCGGCCCTGGTGCGCGGCCTGCCCCTGACCCCGCCCAGCGACCCCAGGGCGCGCGCCGAGGTGGAAGCCGAACTGGCCGAGCGGGGCCTGGACGCCCTGCTGGCCGACATTGAACGCCGCCACCCCGCCGAGGCCGCCCGCCTGGAGCGCAACCCCCGCCGCGTGGTGCGCGCCGAGGAGATCTACCGCCGCACCGGCCGTTACCCCGGCGACTTCGGGCACCGCCCGCCCGCCTTTCCCTACGAGGTGCTGGCCTTCACGCGCCCCCCGGAAGAACTCGAAGCCCGCATGCACGCCCGGGTGCTGGCGATGTTTGACGCGGGCTGGGCCCGTGAAGCCGCGTGGCTGGCCGCGCAGGTGTCCCCAGACACCCAGCCGCGCCCCACCGTCTGGCAGGCCCTGGGCTACCACGAGGCCCTGGCGGTGGCGGGCGGGACCCTGGCGGTGCCAGAGGCCGCCGCGCAGATTGCCCTGGCCACCCGCCAGTACGCCAAACGCCAGCAGACCTTCATCCGCACGCAGCTGGGCGCGCCGCTGTTAAGTGAGGGTGAAGCGCGCCGGCATCTCTTCACCGGGTGGCCTCGTTAGCGTGGGGCACCATGTGCCTTTCTTCTCTTTTTGTGCGTTGTCCTTCTGCCTGCCCAGCCGGGCCCTCGCCCGCCGCCGCGCGCCTGGGTAGAGTGAGCCCGGGGCGCCCGGCGCTCCCTGGGGGGAAGGCATGAAACCAAGGGTTCTCGGCATGATTCTGGCAGGGGGGCAGGGGTCCAGGCTGGCCCCGCTGACCCAGAAGCGCAGCAAACCAGCCGTGCCATTCGGCAGCAAGTACCGGATCATCGACTTCGCCATCAACAACTTCATCAACTCGGGCGTGTTCTCGATCTACGTGCTTACCCAGTACAAGGCCCAGAGCCTCACCGAACACATCCAGCGCGGCTGGCGCTTCGGCACCTTCCTCAGCGACTACTTCATCACGCTGGTGCCCGCGCAGATGTACCGCATTGAGGAACTGGGGCCGGTGTGGTACCGGGGCACCGCCGACGCCGTGTACCAGAACATGCACCTCATTGACAACTACGAGGCCGATTACGTGGCCATTTTCAGCGGCGACCACATCTACAAGATGAACGTGGAGCACATGCTGCAAAAGCACATGGAGACCCGCGCGGACGTGACCATCGCCGCCTACCCCATGCCGCAGGCGCAGGCGCACCAGTTCGGCGTGATGCATGTGGACAGCAACTGGCGCGTGACCCAGTTTCTGGAAAAGCCCAAAGACCCCCCCAGCATCCCGGGCCAGGAGGGCACCAGCCTGACCAGCATGGGCAACTACATCTTCTCGCGCCGCGCGCTGGACGAGCTGCTGGAAACCAACATGGGCGAGGGCGAATCCGGCTTTGACTTCGGCGGCGACGTGATTCCCCGCGCGCTGTCTGACGGCTACACCGTCATGGCCTACGACTTTCACCGCAACCCCATTCCCGGCCAGGGCGGCCCCAACACCTACTGGCGCGACGTGGGGACCCTGGACGCCTACTACGAGGCCAACATGGACCTCGTGAGCGTGAACCCGGAATTTGACTTCTACAACCCGCAGTGGCCGCTGCGCACCAGCAGCGAATTCTCGCCGCCGGCCAAGTTCGTGCACGAGTCGGACGGCCGCAAGGGACAGGCGTTCAACTCCATCATGGCCGGCGGCGTGATCATCAGCGGCGGCACCGTGCGCGACAGTGTGCTGGGCCGCAACGTGCGCACCCACTCGTACTCGCTGGTGGAAAGCTGTGTGCTCTTCGATGAGGTCGAGGTGGGCCGCCACGCCCACCTGCGCCGCGTGATCGTGGACAAGAACGTGGTGGTGCCCCCGGGCGCCAAAATTGGCCTGAACCCAGAAGAGGACCGCGCCCGTGGCTTTACCGTGACCGACAGCGGCGTGACCGTCGTGCCCAAGAGTTACACCTTCTGACGGACGCAGCAGGCGTGCAGCGAGCGGCGCCTGCAGCCCGCGTCCCACCCACCCACCCCCCCCCAGGGCGCCGTTCTCCTCCGAGCGGCGCCCTGCGGCCATGCCTACCGCTCCACTCATGCCCATGCTCTATCCTGCCGCGCGTGATCCGGCGTTTCTGGACTGTCCTGGCCTTCTCGGTGGCCTCCCTGCCCCTGGCCGCTGCGGTTTCGCTCTCGCCCCGGAGCCTGCTGACGGTTCCCGGCGCTGCGCCGCTGGCCCTGGCCCCGGTGCCCGGCGGCGTGGTGGCCTGCCTGGGCGAGCGCCTGCTGCTGCTGGGCCCCGGCGGCGAGGTGCGCCGCAGCCTGCCTGTGGGCGCCCCCTGCGCCGGCCTGAGTGTCAGCCCCGGCGGAGCCTACGCCCTCACGCGCACCGGCACCCAGGTCAGTGTGTGGCGCCTGGGCGACGGCGTGCGCTTGGCCCGGCTGGACACGCCCGGCGTGACCGGCGCCGGCTTCAGCGGGCCCCAGGACCTCCTGATTGGCAGCGCGCAGGGCATTGAACGTGTCTCGCTGGCCAGCCTGGCCCGCTCGGCGCCCGCTGGTGAAGCGGTGGGCGCCCTGGTCACGGCCCCCGACGGCCTGCGCGCCGTGGTCACCCGCGCCGGGCGTGTGCAACTGCTGGACACCGCCACACTGGGCGTGCAGAGCGCCATGACCTGCGCGGCCCCCTGCACCCTGGGCCCCGTCACCTTCAGCGCCGATGGCCGCTCGGTCGCTGTGCAGGCTGGCGGCGAGCTGTATGCCCTGCGGGCGGGCTACCCGGCCTCGGTGGTGGTGCGCCGCGCCGAAGCCGGGGGCGCGGCCCTCTCTGGCCTGCCCCGCCGCGACGGCAGCGTGCTGGTGCTGCGTGCCGGGCAGCTGGAGGTGCGCGACCTGCAGACCGGCCACCGCGAACAGGTGCGCCCGCTATCGGGCCTGCAGCCGGCCCCCGTGGCCCTCACGCCCGCCGAACGGGTGCTGAGCGTGCAGGGCGGCGTGCTGCAGGACAGTGCCGCTGATCTGAGCGCCCCCCGCGCCCTCCTGACCCTGCCGGCGGCCCTCACCGGCGGCGGCCTGGACCCCGCCACCGGCGAGCCCCTGACCCTGCTGCCCGGCGGCGCCCTGACAGGCGGCCCCCGCGCCCTGGCCCAGAACGTGTTCGCCGTGCAGACCATGAACCGCTTCACCTGGCTGCTGACCGCCGACGGCAGCGGCGGCCTGGCCCTCAGGACCCTGAGCGGCGGGCGCCAGGGGACGGCCGCCGGCCTGCGCACCGCCACCCGCCTGAGCGTGAACCACTGGGGCAACCACGCCGCTGTCTGGGACGACGCGCGGCTGGTGGTCGTGGCCCAGAAGACCGGCAAGGCCGTGGCCTCGCTGGCCGTCCCGGGCGCCGCCCGCGTGACGGTGTCGCCGGACGCCACCCGCGCCTATGTGTTTCCGCGCACTGGCGACCCGGCGGTGGTCCTGACCGCCAACGCCAAACGCTTTGCCCTGCCCGTGCTGGCCGGCGCGCGCTATGCGGACGTGCAGATCAGCGGCCAGGGCCAGTTTGCCTACGTGAAGGCGGGCGGCGGCCTGGATCTGTACCGCCCCGGCCAGCGCTCGCCCTTCGCCGCCCTGCCCACCGCCAGCGACCGCGAAGGCGCTGTGCGCTACAGCCCCGACAGCCGCCTGCTGGCCGCCGTCACCCGCGCTGACGACGGCTGGCACCTGAGCCTGCTGGACACTGACACCGGCCGCGTGACCGCTGCAGGGCCCGTCCTGGCCGACCACCCTGCCTTCCTGGCCTGGAGCCCGGACAGCCGCCGCCTGACGGTGGGGGCGGGGCTGGGGACAGCGGTGAACAATGTGACGGTGTTTGATGTGCAATAGGGGGTGCGGGAGGCAGGCAGCGGTGCGCGGGACAAGCTAAGGCCCGCCGCGCTGCTGGGGCGAGCCCTTCTGCTTGCCCTCCGTTGCCCATTTCAACCACCCCAAACAAACGCGGTGCGCCCCGGGTTTCCCCGCGCACCGCGTCCTGCTCCCCGCTTCCCTTACACCACCGCAGGCTCCACGTACTCCCCGTACACTGTCTTCAGCACATCCATCTGCTCGCCCAGTGTGCAGTAGGCGTGGGCGCATTCCAGGAAGGCGGGCATGGAGTTCGCACCCGTCACAGCGGTGTCGCGCAGCGCAGCCAGGGCCGCTTCAACCCGCACGGGGTCACGCTCGCGGCGCACCTGGGCCAGGCGGGCTTCCTGCACGCGCTCCACTTCCGGGTCAATCAGCTGAATGGGCACTTCCACCGCGTCCTGCACGAAGTCGTTCACGCCCACGATGACGCGCTCCCCGCGCTCCACTTCCAGCTGGTAGCGGTAGGCGGCTTCCGCCATTTCCATCTGGAAAAAGCCGCTCTCAATGCCCGCTTCCACGCCGCCCATCATGCGAATCTGCTCGATGTAGCCCATCGCGGCGGCCTCAACGTCGTTCGTCAGCTTTTCCACGTAGTAGCTGCCCGCCAGCGGGTCCACCACGCCGGCCACGCCGGTTTCATAGGCGATGATCTGCTGCGTGCGCAGGGCGATGGTGGCCGCCTCTTCCGTGGGCAGGGCCAGCGCTTCGTCAAAGGAATCGGTGTGCAGGCTCTGGGTGCCGCCCAGCACGGCGGCCAGCGCCTGAATCGCCACGCGCGCAATGTTGTTCAGCGGCTGCTGCGCGGGCAGGGACACCCCAGCCGTCTGCGAGTGCGTGCGCAGCATCCACGACCGGGGGTTCTTCGCGCCGTAGCGGTCGCGCATCTGCCGCGCCCAGATCCGCCGGGCGGCGCGCAGCTTGGCAATTTCCTCGAAGAAGTCGTTGTGAATGTCCCAGAAGAAGCTGATACGCGGCGCGAACTCGTCAATGTTCAGCCCGCGTTCGAGCGCCTTTTCCACGTAGTGAAAGCCGTCGGCCAGGGTAAAGGCCAGCTCCTGCACGCCCGTGGCCCCCGCCTCGCGGATGTGATACCCGCTGACCGAGATGAAGTTCCACTTGGGTACCACCCTGGGGCCCCACTCGAAGGTGTCAATGACCAGCTTCACGCTGGGCGCAGGGGGGTAAATGAACTCTTTCTGGGCAATGAACTCTTTGAGAATGTCGTTCTGAATGGTGCCGCCCACCTGCCCCAGATCCTTGCCCTGCTTCTGCGCGTTGGCAATGTACATGGCCCAGATGGCATTGGCCGGGGAGTTGATGGTCATGGAGGTGGTCACGGCTGTGGGATCAATCCCCCGGAACAGAATTTCCATGTCCGCAAGGCTGCTCACCGCCACGCCGCACTTGCCCACCTCGCCCTTGGAGAAGGGGTGGTCGGAGTCGTAGCCCATCAGCGTGGGCAGGTCAAAGGCGGTGCTCAGGCCCGTCTGGCCGGCTTTCAGCAGCGCGTGAAAGCGCTCGTTCGTCTGTTCGGCGCTGCCGAAGCCCGCGAACATGCGCATGGTCCACAGCTTGCCCCGGTACACGCTGGGCTGCACGCCGCGCGTGTAGGGGAATTCGCCGGGGTAACCCAGGTCGCGCTCCGCGTCCCAGTCTTTCAGGTCGTCGGCCGTGTAAATCGGCTCGGGGTCCATGTCGGACAGGTTTTTAAAGTTGTACTTGCGCTCCGGGAATTTCTGGGTGGCCGGGCCGTACACGCTCTGCATCCACTCGTTCTTGCTTTTCATGGGGGCCTCCGGGGTGGGGGAAGAAGGCGAGGCAAACGCTCGTTAGGTACGCACAGGGTAGCAGAGGGGGTCTGGGGGGTGTCCGGACTGAAGGGGCGAGGCGAGGGCATGCCTCCAGGGTCGGGGGGAAGGGCCGCTCGGCCTCTGGCTGGGCCGGGTGGAGGAGAAGCGCGCGCTGCGATGACAGAGCAGCGCCACCCAGTCGCCTTATTGACGGGGTCTCCGGCCCCCAAGGCACAGGACGAGCCGGGACGCCGCCTGGGTCACCTTGCCCTCTGGGCTTCCTACGCGTCTTGCTACAGGCGCTTGCACACGCCCCATGCGAACATCCACCCAGGAACCCCCCCCGCTGCCCCGGCCCCCTCTCCCCATGAACTAAAGGCTCCGCCAAGCGCGGCCGTGGCGGCAGGCCCTGTGGCCGCGCTTACACTAAACCTCTCATGAGCCCCACACCTTCTGCTTCCTCTGCCCAGCGTGCGCCGTCTGGGCCGGATGACCAGCCGCGCGTGACCGTGCAGGTGGTCAACCTGCTGCCGGTGGCGTTCGCCGTCATTGGCGTCCTGCTGGCCCTGAGTTTTTTCGGGCAGGTGGCGCCGTCGCTGCTGGCCGTCACCCTGGCCCTGATCCTGGCGACCGCCCTGAACCCTGTGGCCCGTTTCTTTGAACGCTGGATGGCCCGGGGCCTGGCCGGCACCCTGACCGTGCTGCTGGTGGTGGCGGTGCTGGGCGGCGCCGCTTTTCTGGCCCTGCCGCCCGCCATTGCCCAGCTGAGCACCCTGGGCAGCAGCACTGTGGATCTGGGGGCCCTGGAAACGCGCCTGAACAGCTGGCTGCGCAGCCAGCCCGGCGTGGACCGCATGATTCCCGATGACGCCCTGCAGCAACTGGAAGGGCAGCTGCGCCAGGTGGGCGCCCAGGCCATGAAAGCCCTGCCCAGTGTGGTGGGCCTGGTGCTGGGGGGCCTGTTTACCGCTGTCGTCACGCTGGTGATGCTGGTGTATGCCCTGGGCAACCCGGTGCCGCTGGTCAACGGCGTGCTGGGGGCCGTCCCGCCGCGCTGGCGCACGCCCGCCATGTACGCCCTGGCCCAGATTCTCAAGCACATGGGCGCCTGGGGCCGCGCCACGCTGCTGGTCATGCTGGTCACGGGCAGTTGCACGGCGGCGGGCTTCTACCTGCTGGGCGTGGACAACTGGCTGGTGTTCGGCTTGCTGGCGGCGCTGGGCGAACTGGTGCCCACCATCGGGCCCATCGTGGCGACCATTCCGCCCATTCTGTTCACCCTGGCCGATGATCCGCAGCGGGCGCTGTACGTGGCCCTCTTTGTGCTGGTGTTCCAGCAGGTGTCTGGCTTTGTGCTGGGGCCGCTGGTGGTGGGCGGGGCCGGCAACCTGCATCCGCTGTCGGTCATCGTGGGGGTGCTGCTGTTTGGCGGCGTCTTCGGACTGGTGGGCGCTTTCCTGACCGTGCCGTTCCTGATCGTGATCAAGGCGATCTACCAGCACTTCTACCTGCGCGAAGCCCCCGAGATCCCCGACGCCGTGGCGATGGCCCTGATTTCCGGCCGCGTGGAAGAGCAGCTGGAGCGGGAAGAAGAAGCCCGTGAGCAGGCCGTGCGCGCCGCCACCCAGGCGCGTGACGCCGACCTGACACGACAGGTGGAACGTGGCACCGTGAATCTGGATCAGCTGGAAGACGCCCTGGAAGACGCGCCCCCCGCTGGGCGCGAGCGGCCCTGAATCACGGCGGCGCGCGTGATCTGCTAAACTTTATTTTTGGGTGTCCCGCCCACATGACGTGCGGCGGGCTTTTTCATGCCTGTGCGAGCAGTGGTGGCCCCTTCCCGGGCCCCGGCCCCTGCTCCAGACCAAGGGAGCGGTACATATGGAATACAGAAACATTGCAATCATCGCCCACGTTGACCACGGCAAGACCACCCTGGTGGACGGCCTGCTCAAGCAGACCCTGAAACTGGGCCACGGCGAGGAAATCGCCGAGCGCGCCATGGACTCCAACGACCTGGAAAAGGAACGCGGCATCACCATCCTGGCGAAGAACACGGCCGTGGAGTACAAGGGCGTCAAGATCAACATCGTGGACACGCCCGGCCACGCCGACTTCGGCGGGGAAGTGGAGCGCGTGCTGGGCATGGTGGACGGCGCCCTGGTGCTGGTGGACGCCGCCGAAGGCCCCATGCCCCAGACCCGTTTCGTGCTGCGCAAGGCCATTGAGCTGGGCCTGAAGCCCATCGTGGTCATCAACAAGATTGACCGCAATGACGCCCGCCCCGAAGAGGTCGTGAACCTCACCTTCGACCTGATGGCCGAACTGGGCGCCAACGACGACCAGCTGGATTTCCCGATCCTGTACGCCATTGCCCGTGACGGCAAGGCCTACAAGGACCTGGACAAGCCCCAGGACGACATGCACGAGCTGTTCGACATGGTGCTGGAGCACATCCCCGCCCCCAAGGTCGACCTGGATGCCCCCTTCCAGATGCTGGTCACCAACCTCGACTACTCCGAGTACCTGGGCCGCATCGTGCTGGGCCGGGTGCAGCGCGGCACCGTGAAGAAGGGCGAATTTGTGCAGCTGATGCACAAAGACGGCACCATGACCAAAACCCGCGTGGTGCAGCCCTTCACCCACCTGGGCCTGCGCCGCATTGAGGTGGACAGCGTGGGCGCCGGGGACATTGTGGCGCTGGCCGGCATTGAGGACGCGCAGATCGGGGAAACCGTGGCTGACCTCGCCGACCCCGAGGCCCTGCCCATCATCACCGTGGACGAGCCGACGGTGAGCATGGTGTTCCAGCCCAACACCAGCCCCTTTGCCGGCAAGGAAGGCAAGTACGTCACCAGCCGTCACCTGAACGACCGCCTAAAGCGCGAGGTCATGACCAACGTGTCGCTGAAGGTGGAAGAAATCCGCCCCGACGAGTTCAAGGTCTCCGGGCGCGGCGAGCTGCACCTCTCGATCCTGCTGGAAACCATGCGCCGCGAGGGTTACGAAGTGCAGGTGGGCGCCCCGCAGGTGATCATCCGCGAAATTGACGGCGTGAAGCACGAGCCCGTGGAGCACCTCGTCATTGACGTGCCCGAGCAGCACGCCAGCACCGTGATCGGCGTGCTGGGCGCCCGCAAGGGCCAGATGGTGAACATGGAGCCCCAGGGCAGCCGCGTGCGCGTGGAATTCAAGATTCCCAGCCGCGCCCTGTTCGGCTTCCGCACCCAGTTCCTGTCCATGACCCAGGGCGAAGGCATCATGAGCCACATCTTCGACGGCTACGCGCCCTGGGCCGGCGACCTCAAGACTCGCCAGAACGGCTCGCTGGTCAGCATGGAAGACGGTGTGGCCTTCGCCTACTCCATCTTCAAGCTGCAGGACCGGGGTTCGTTCTTCATTGACGCCGGCCAGGACGTGTACGTGGGCATGATCGTGGGTGAAAACGCCCGCGAGCAGGACATGAACGTGAACGTGTGCAAGAACAAGAAGCTCACGAACGTGCGCTCGGCCGGTGCCGACGAGGCCCTGACCCTGATTCCCCCCAAGCGCCTGAGCCTGGAAGACGCCCTGGAGTACATCGCCGACGATGAACTCGTCGAGCTGACCCCCCAGAGCATCCGCCTGCGCAAGAAGATCCTGAACCCCAGCTTCCGCAAGTAATCCGCCCAATGGCCCTGGCCCCCGTCCCCTGTGGCGGGGGCTTTTGCTGGCCCAGCGCCCATTGCCCTTGCGGCCCGGTCGGCGCGCGCCCTACCGTGCGCCCATGCGCCCAGCCCCCGAGATCCGCCCCGCCACCCGGGCCGACCTGCCGGCCATCACCGAGATCTACAACCACGCGGTGCGGCACACCACCGCGTCCTATGACCTGGAGCCGGTCACGCTGGCGTCCCGCGAGCGGTGGTTTGACGAGAAGGCAGCGGGCAGCTGGCCCCTCTGGGTGGCCGTGCGCGGAGCAGAGGTCATCGCCTGGGCCACCTACGGCCCCTTTCGTGCCAAACCTGGCTACCGCTTCACCGCCGAGCATTCGGTCTATGTGGCCCTGCAGGCCCAGGGGAGCGGCGTGGGCCACGCCCTGATGACGACCCTGATCGCCGACGCCCAGCAGCGAGGCCTACACAGTCTGGTGGGGGCGGTGGACGCCGACAACGCTGGCAGTCTGGCCTTTCACGCGCGCCTGGGCTTTGCCCCAGTGGCCCACTTCCGGCAGGTAGGCCACAAGTTCGGCCGCTGGCTGGACCTGGTGTTTGTGCAGCGGCTGCTGGTGCCAGAGGGCTGAGGAGAGGGAAAGGGCAGGGGGAGAGGGTTTCCGAGACAGGCCGGCATGCGTGGGGGCACGTTTCAACGGCAGGGCCTCGCGCCGTGAGGGGTGAGGGGGGTCTTTCGTCAACCGCTCTAACGGTGGAGGGCTGGGGAGTGGCCTGGGAGGGCAGGGTTCCTCCAGGACTGTCCTGGCTGTGCCGGAGATGAACAGCTGTCCGTAGAACATGGCCCGCGATGAAGCGTTCCCACGCTGCAATCACTCACAGGTTCGACCCCCGCACAGGCATTTCCGGCCGGTCGGCGGGTGAGGTTGAACCACCCACAGCGCCCCTTCAACTTCCAGCCGTGCGCCTGTGTGTGCGGGTGTACGCTGTGCCCATGCAGGCGGCAATAGAAGGCGTGCGCACCCTGGTCGAACCCCTGGGTTGGATGGTCCATGTGGCGGGGGGGTTCGCCGTGGCGTTCTTTGCCTCGTCGGTCTTCTCGCCGGCGGGGCGCCGCGCCGCCGTGATTGCCCGCGCCACGGCCGTGGTGGCGCTGCTGACGGTGCTGGGCGCCACATGGCTGGTGCACCCGGCCGCCGGCATGTTGCTGGGTTACCTGGGTTCGCACGCCTTTGGCCGCTGGCGCCGGGCCAAGAGTGGCCTGATCGCCGCCCTGGTGGCCGCCGCTGTGTTGATCGCCCTGGGGGCGAACTGGCTGGTGTATCCCGTCTTCGTCATGTCACTCGTCTGGCTGGCCAGCGGCGCCTGGGGCCGCGAGGAGCGCCGGGCACCCAAGGCGCCCCCTGCACCAGAGCCCGCCGCCCTGCCAGCCCAGAACAGCGGCACGCCCCTGGTCACGGCCCCCGCCGATGGCCCCCTGGTGGCCCTGATACGCGACGAGCGCCTGCCCCCCGACGCCCGCGCGCAACTGGCCGCCCTGAACCTGCGCACGCAAGAAGCCCTGTCGCTGCTCAAAACCCAGGGCCTGGAAGGCAGTGAGGCCGGCTACCTCACCCGGGCCATCCGCGAGGAATACGCCCCCGGTGCGGTCAACGCCTACCTGAAACTGCCCCGCTCGTTGGCCGACACCGCGCCCATTCAGGAAGGCAAGACCGGCCGCGCCCTGCTGAACGAGCAATTAGAACTGCTGCTCTCGGGCGTGCAGGACGTGATCAGCGGCACCCTGCAAAGCGGCAGCCAGGAGCTACTAACCCACGGCCGGTTCCTGCGCGACCGTTTTGCGAAGGTAGAAGCCGACCTGCGCGTCCCTGTGGAAGTCAAGGCGAAATAGAGCGGTTGACCAAAGACCCCCCTCACCCCTCGCTGCGGCGCCGCTCTTCGAGTCCCACGAGGGGCGAGGGTCGAGACCCAACATCTTCTTGATGTCAACTGCTCTAGAACCGCAGGCCGGTCCGCTGGGGGCCTGCGCCGTTTCAGAGTGCCCCTTGACCGCGCTGGGGCGCTCCCGCCCACAGCGACTCCCGGCCTCTGCCCCTTCTCCGCTCAAGCTCGCATTACGTCCTGCACAGAACGCGCTATGCTGGGGGGCGATGTCTGCCGCGTCTCCTGCCACCGATCCTGCCCTGAATATTCTCAAGACCGTCTGGGGCTACGACGCCTTTCGCGGCGTGCAGGCCGAGATCGTGCGTACGGTGGCAGAGGGCGGTAACGCCCTGGTCCTGATGCCCACGGGCGGCGGCAAAAGCCTGTGTTATCAGGTGCCCAGCCTGCTGCGCCCTGGGGTGGGCATCATCGTCTCGCCCCTGATTGCCCTGATGAAGGACCAGGTGGACACCCTGCGGGCCCTGGGCGTGCGCGCCGCTTACCTAAATTCCACCCTCTCCCCAGAGGGCGCGCGCGAGGTGGAAGCCGCCCTGGTGGCCGGCGAGTTGGACCTGCTGTACGTGGCCCCCGAGCGCCTGCTGCTACCCCGCACCCTGGACCTGCTGGAGCGCGCCCCGGTGGCCCTGTTTGCGGTGGACGAGGCCCACTGCGTCTCCCAGTGGGGCCACGACTTCCGCCCCGAGTACCAGGGCCTGAGTGTGCTGCCCGCGCGCTTTGCCCACATTCCGCGCCTCGCCCTGACCGCCACCGCCGACGACCGCACCCGCGCTGACATTCTGCGGGTGCTGGACCTGCACGGCGCGCCGCAGTTCATCTCCAGCTTCGACCGCCCCAACATCCAGTACCGCGTGGCGGCCAAGGAGGGCCCCAAAACCCAGCTGCTGGACTTTATCCGCACCGAGCACGCTGGGGACGCGGGTATCGTCTACTGCCTCTCGCGCAAATCGGTAGAAGAGACGGCGCAGTGGCTCCAGGCGCAGGGCGTGGACGCCGTGGCCTACCACGCGGGCCTCTCGCCGCGCGAGCGCAACCACGCCCAGGAACGCTTTCTGAACGAAGAGGGGCTGGTGGTGGTGGCCACCGTGGCTTTCGGCATGGGCATTGACAAGCCCAACGTGCGCTTTGTGGCCCACCTGGACCTGCCCAAGAGCATGGAAGGCTACTACCAGGAAACCGGCCGCGCCGGGCGCGACGGCCTGCCGGGCACCGCCTGGATGGTCTACGGGCTGGCGGACGTGGTGAACGTGCGGCGCATGCTGGCCGCCAGCGACGCCCCCGAAGAGGTCAAGCGCGTAGAGGCTGGCAAGCTGGACGCCCTGCTGACCTTCTGCGAAACGGCCTCTTGCCGCCGCGAGGTGCTGCTGGCCTACTTTGGCGAGACCTTCCATGGCCCCTGCGGCAACTGCGACACCTGTCTGAACCCGCCGCAGGTGCGCGACATGACCCGCGAGGCCCAGATGGCCCTGTCGGCGGCCATCCGCACTGGCAACCGCTTTGGCGCCGCCCACCTGACCGATGTGCTGCTGGGGCGCGCCACCGAGAAGGTGGTGGGCATGGGCCACCACACCCTGCCGACCTTTGGCGTGGGCACCGCCCACGATGAAAAGACGTGGCGCGGTGTGCTGCGCCAGCTGGTCAGCCTGGGGTATCTGGCGGCCGGGGAATACCACGGCCTGTCGGCCACCGGCAAGGCCCGCACGCTACTGAAAGGGGAGACCCGCCTGACCCTGCGCGAGGATACCCTGCAGCCCCGGACCACCAAACGCGAGCGCCAGCGTGACCGGGGTGGCAGCCGCGCCCCCGTGGCCGCCGCCGACCAGCCCCTCTTTGAAGCCCTGCGCGCGTGGCGCCTGTCGCGCGCCCGCAGCCTGGGTGTCCCCCCCTACGTGATTTTCACCGACGCCACCCTGAAGGCCATTGCCGAATTCAAGCCCACCAGCCACGCCCTGCTGGGCACCGTGAGCGGCGTGGGGCAGCGCAAACTGGCCGACTACGGCGACGAGGTGGTGCAACTCGTGCGCGATTCACTGGACGGCGCAAGCCCCGCCCCCGTCAGCGCCCCCGAGCGCGGCGCCCGCGAAAACAGTGCCGTGCTGGGCATCCTGAAAGGTCGCCCAGTGGCCGCTCCGCCCCTGCCCAGCCTGCCCGCCGACCCCGCCAGGACCGAGCCGGTGGCCGAAGCCCTGCGCGAGTTGCGCAAGACCCTCAGCCGCGAGACGGGCCACAGCACATTCGTGGTGTTTCCCAACGCCACCTTGCAGGCCCTGGCCGAGCGCCAGCCGCGCACCCTGGCCGATTTGCAGGACATCCCCGGCTTTGGCCCCAAGCGCGTGGACGCCTACGGCGAGCAGGTCGTGGCCGCGGTCCGGGATGTGCTGGAGAACGGGTAAGGTCACCGGATTGCTCCAGAGGGAGTGGGAATGCGCAGGGGGCTGTGTTTGCCAGACGCGGCAGCGAAAGCGCCCGCCTCTCAGGTCCAGAGTGAAGCGGGCAGAAGCACTTCCCCGGGCTCGCAACCCATCCGCGCTGTTGTCGGCACTCCCGGATGTTGAAAGTCCCGCAGTCCTCGCCGTCGAGTGCAAGTCCTCGGTCAGCCCACATCCACTTCCGGGCGCCTTCCCCCCTTACCCTTCCTGCCGCGCCTTATGCCCGTCTATCTCGCGCTGCAGGAAGAAATTCAGCAGCGTGCGCAGCGCCGCGATGGCCGCCAGCTTGCCAATATCGTCCCACGAGGGCGCAATCGCCGTGCGCAGAATGTCGGCCGCCAGCGTGAACTCCAGGCCCACCGCCAGCCAGCGCCCCAGTTCCAGGCGCAGGCTTTCTTTCTGCACGTCCGGCTGGGCCGCTGGCCGGAACAGGGCCACAGCGGCGCGCCCCAGCGCCAGCACCACGGCGGCGACAATCACCAGCGCCGCCGCCACCTCCACGCCGGTGGCGGCCCACTCGGTCCAGACCTTGACCCGCTCCAGCAGGCTCACAGCTGCAGCGCCAGCTCCACGGCTTCGCGCAGGCCACCGTCGTCCACATGCCCCACGAAGTGCCGCGCCGCCCGCCGCGCTGGCTCGTCGGCGTTGCCCATCGCCACGGGGTGCCCCACCACCTGCAGGGCCGCCACATCGTTTTCGCCGTCGCCCACCATCATCACCCGGTCCAGCGGCACGCCGTACGCCTGCGCCACCCGCGTCACCGCGCTGCCCTTGCTGACTCCCTCCCGCGTGACCGAGATGAAAATGGCGTCGGGCATCACCGGGCTGCCGGCCGGATGCAGGCTCAGGCCATCGTGGGGGGCGGCCACCACCGCCTGTTCCTCGGCGCGGGCCACCACCCACTGCGTGCGCACCACCTCGCCCTGCAGGTCTTCCGGCGCCTGGGGTTCGTAGGGCAGGCCCAGCAGCCGGGCGTGGCGCTCGGCGTAGTCGCCGGGCTTGGTCACGGCGTACGCCAGATCGGTGTAGACCTCCAGCAGCCGGTCCTCGCGCCGCGCCCGGTCCAGCAACTCCGGCAGGCTGGCCTGCGGAAACGGCTCAGAGAGGCTCTGGCCGCTGCCCACATTCACCACGCTGGCCCCGTTCTGAAACACGTGCCAGCCGTCCGGGTCCAGCCGCTCGGCGTAGGCGCGGGCGTTACCAAAAGCGGGGCGCCCGCTGCACAGGGCGAGGCGCACCCCCCGGCGCCGCGCGCCTTCCAGCGCCGCCCACACGTCGTCCCGAATCACGTTCCCGGTGCCCACCAGGGTGCCGTCCACATCCACACAGATCAAACCCAGCATGGGCGCCAGTCTAGGCGCAGACGGTTAGCGGCGCGGCGCGGCACCCTGGACTGGCGACCAGACTCCCTCGCGCTCCACGGTGGCGCAGCCGCCCACATGCACCGCCACGATCTGTTCGCCCTGCAGTTCCAGCTCCACTTCCACCTCGCCGGGTGTGCCCAGGGCGTGCCCCTGGTACACCACGCCGCAGGCCCGCTCGCCGCGCACCGGCAGCCGCCCCTGCCGCGCCAGCAGCGCCATCAGCGCGCCCGCCGCGCTGCCGGTCACCGGGTCTTCGGGAATCCCCACCGCCGGGGCAAAATCGCGCGCCGCAAACCGGTTAACCCCCATGGGCGCGTAGGCGTACAGGCTGGCCACCTCCAGCGCTTCGGTCAGCGCCTGGATACGCGGCAGGTCCGGTTCCAGGCCGTCCAGAATCACGCTGTCCAGCAGCGGCAAAAACACGCTCCACAGGCCTGTGCTGGCCGCCGCCAGCGGTAGGCCCCGGTGCACCATGCGCGCGTCAATGCCCAGGGCCTCGGCCAATTCGGTGCGGATGCTGCGCGGCAGCTCGCGGTAGGCAGGCGATGGCTGCTGCATCCACACCCGCTGCGGCACGCCCGCCGCCGTGTCCAGGCGCAGCGGCACGCGCCCGGCCAGCGTATCCAGATACAGCGGCGAGCGGCCGTCCCACTCGCCCGCCTGCGCCAGCGTCAGGCCCAGGGCCACGGTGGCGTGCCCGCAGAAGTCCACCTCCTGCGTGGGGGTGAAGTAGCGCACCCGCGCAATCGGGCCCTCGCGCCGCGTGATGAACACCGTTTCCGGCGCGCCAATCAGGGCGGCGAGGGCCTGCATGTCCTGGCGGCTCAGGGTCTGGCCCTCCAGCACCACGCCGGCCCGGTTGCCGTGTCCCGGCGTGTCGGTAAAGGCGCTGACCTCGCTGTAGGCGATCATACCTGTACTGTAGCAAGCTGGCCTCGCTGACCGCCGCTGTCTGGGGCGCATCTTTACTGGAGCTTGACCTGCCCTGAAGCTGCCCTCCATGCAAAGGTGATCTTGTGCAGGGCTTTAGGTCTTTCGTAAAAAGTCTCGCATTTGGCCTGACAGACTCCGTCCAGTTCACCGCAACACATGGGTGACCCAACCAAGGAGGGTGTTATGGCGAGACTGATTCCGATGTCTGAGCTGGTACGTGACCGCAACTATGATCTGGGCGATACCTACAACGTGGTGGGACAGACCGCCTACGGCTACGGCGGCGAGAAGGTCGGCACTGTGCGCGAGGCCCTCACCGACGACGGCGGCCAGATCCGCTACCTGATCGTGGATGTGGGCGGCTGGTTCTCGGCCAAGGAAGTTATGGTGCCCGTGGGCATGGCGCGCATTGAAGACGACGGCGTGTACTTCGACAACCTCAGCAAGGACCAGGTCAAGGGCATGTCGGGCTATGTGGCCGGCCAGGACTATGAGTACGAGGCCCAGGTGGCCGACGAGCGCATCCTGCGCGGCGTGGACACCAGCACCCAGCACGCAGCCGGGAACTTCAACTACACCCAGCGCGACGACACCATGTTCCAGACCCCCCAGCGTCTGCAGCTGCTCGAAGAGCGTCTGCGCGTGAACAAGGACCGCTATGTGGCGGGCCAGGTGCAGATCGGCAAGCACGTCGAAACCCGCACCGAGAATGTCACCGTGCCGCTGGAGCGCGAAGAGATCGTCATCGAGCGCCATGTGGTGAGTGACGCCCGTCCGGTGTCTGGCAACGTGACGCTGGGCGCCGGCACCGAAACGGTGGAAGTGACGCTGGAAGCCGAACGCGCCAACGTGAGCAAGCAGGCGTATGTCACCGAAGAGGTGGAAATCGGCAAGCGCACGGTCACCGAGCAGCAGACCGTCACCGAAACCATTGGCCGCGAAGTGCTGGATGTCAACCAGAACGGTCAGGTGGCCGTGCAGGGCACCGAAGCCCACCTGCACGATGGACGCAACGTGGCCGAGCGGGCGGTGGACGCGGTCAAGGACGCCGTGGACCCCCTCGACGGCAAGATTGATCGCCGCTAAGCGGTCTGGGGAGGGTCTGGACACAGCCCTCCCCACTTCCTGCCTATGACCGAGGAACAAAGGGTCCGCCGCGCCCTGCAGGGCGTGATTGAGCTGCGTGAAGAACGCGCCGAGATTCAAAAGGTCCGTGAAGAGACGGGCCGCGTTGTCGTTCGCCGCGAGCGCCGCGTGCGCGAGGAAACCGTGCGCGTGGAGCTGGTGTCTGAAGTGCTGGTGGTGACCGCGCAGGAGGGTTCCCCTGCCGTGCAGATCGGCACCCGCACCCTGGCCCCCGGCGAAACGTACGAGGTCCTCCTCTACGACGAACGCGCCGTGCCCGGCAAGGAAACGGTGGTGGCCCAGGAGGTGCGCCTCTTCAAGGACACCTTCGTGCGCGAGGAGACCGTGCCCCTGCAGCTTGCCTACGAGGAACTGGTCGTGGACGAGCACATGGTGGACCAGGGCCGGCTAGACCCGCCCCGGTCCTGAGGCTCTGCATCAAAAAAGAGCCCCTGGCTGCACTTGCCAGGGGCCCTTTTCATGCTCCGAATCAGGGGCGCATGCGGGTCAGCATCCGGGGGAAGGGAATCGCCTCGCGGATGTGGTCAATGCCCGTGATCCAGGCAATCACGCGCTCCAGGCCCATGCCAAAGCCGGCGTGCGGCATGGAGCCAGTGCGGCGCAGGTCTAGGTACCATTCGAAAGCTTCCAGCGGCAGCCCTTCGTGCTCAATGCGGCTCTTCAGCAGCGCGTAGTCGTGGATGCGCTCGCTGCCGCCGATAATTTCGCCGTAGCCTTCCGGGGCAATCATGTCGTCGCACAGGGCTACGCGGGGGTCCCCCGGGTCGGGCTGCATGTAAAACGCCTTGATGGCCGCCGGGTAGCGCTCAATAATCACTGGGCGGTCAAAGTGGTGGCCCAGAATGGTCTCGTGCGGCGCACCCAGGTCGTCGCCCCATTCCACAGGCTGCACATCGGCCTGCACGTTGGTTGGCAAGTCGCCGCTCTCGATATGCGCCCGGATGATCTCCAGCGCCTCGGTGTAGGTCACGCGCGGGTAGTTCCCTTCGGCCGCCCCTGCCAGCTTGCTTACGTCGCGGCCCAGCAGCTTCAGCTCCTCTGGGCACTGTTCCAGCGCGCGGCGCACCAGGAAGCTCACGAAGCGCTCCTGCAGCGCCATGTTCTCGGTGTGGGTGCTGGGGGCCACTTCCGGCTCCACCATCCAGAACTCCAGCAGGTGGCGCCGGGTCTTGCTCTTCTCCGCGCGGAAGGTGGGGCCAAAGGTGTAGACCTTGCCAAAAGCGAATGCGCCCGCCTCGGCGTGCAGCTGCCCGGTCTGGCTCAGGTACGCCTTGTCTTCACCAAACAGGTCAATCTCGAACAGCTCGGTGGTGCCCTCAGCGGCATTGGGGGTAAAAAACGGCGCGTCAAAGCGGATGAAGCCCTCGCCGTGAAAAAAGTCCACGATGGCACGCTGCACACAGTCGCGCACCCGCATGATCGCCCAGGGGCGGCGGTGGCGCAGCCACAGGTGGCGGTGGTCCATCAGGAACTCAATGCCGTGTTCCTTGGGCGTGATGGGGTACTCGGCGTGGTTCTCACTGATCGGCGTCAGGCCACGCACGCTCAGTTCTACGCCACCTGGGGCCCGCTCGTCGGCGCGCACCTCGCCGGTGATGGTGACGGCCTGTTCCTGCGTCAGGCGCTTGGCCTGCTCGAACACGTCCTCGGTCACGTCGCCCTTGAAGACCGTGGCCTGCACAAAGCCGCTGCCGTCGCGCAGCTTCAGAAACTGAATCTTGCCCTTGCCGCTCTTGTCTTGCAGCCACGCGTGCACGGTGACCGTCTGGCCCACATGCTGGGGCAGCCCGTGAATGTTGGAAAACATGCTCATCGGCGCTCAGTATAGGCAGAGTGGGTTGTGGGGCCCCTTAGGAACGGCGAACCTGCGCGTCCGGGGTGGGCCCAAGAGGCAGCTTTCTTACCGCCCCGTGGCGGTTTTGCTCCGTCTGCCCGGCGTCCTCACACGGGTGCTCCCGTGTGGCGCCTTGCCTCGTGGCGGCCACACTTCGGGGTGGGGCACAGCTGATCAGGGCCACGTTCGCGGCCCTGTCACGCAGCGGCCGGCCACGCCGATGCTCCTGGCGTGACCGGTCCCCTTGCTCTGCCCTAGGGCAGTGAATTCAGGAAGGGCCGGTGTGCGCCCGAGAAGTTCAGGCCGTCGGCGCGGTCCCAGTTGATCGACCACGTCATCAGGCCGCGCAGGGCCGGGTAGGTGGTCCCCGGGCGGTACGTGTTGCACCCCGTGCCGCTGGTCAGGCAGGTCACAGCGCGCTGCACGTCGGCCGGGGTGGTGTACCCGCTGCCTGCCGAGCGTGTCCCCGAAGGCAGCCCAATCGCCACCTGATCGGTCCGCAGGCCCGGAAAACGTTTGGCCGGGTTGCCGCCCAGGTTGAAGCCGGTAAGCAGCATATCGGTCATCGCCACATGGAAATCCACGGTCCCGGGCGTGTAGGTGCGGCCATCGGTGCCCACCAGCGAACCGGTGTTGTAGTGCTGCACATGCAGCGTGGTCAGGTCGCTGCGCAGGTTATGAATGAGCGGCAGGTACGCGCCCCAGATGCCGCCGTAGCTGGACAGCCCGCCCTGCACGTAGGCTGTCTCTGGCGCCATGGTGAGGATAAAGTTCGAGCCAAATCGTGCCTTGAGGCTGCGCACCGCGCTGATCAGATTCACGACAGCGGGTGTGGTGGGGTTGTTCAGATCCGTGTCGCCCGGATTCAGAGCCAGCGACCCGCCTTCCAGATCAATGTCCAGGCCGTTCAGGCCGTAGCGGGCGATGATGTCGCCCATCGTGCGCACGAAGTTGTCGCGCGCCGCTGCCGTGTTCAGCTGAATATGCGCGTTGGCCCCGCCCAGGCTGATGAGGACCTTCTTCCCTTTGGCCTGCTGCGCGCGAATCCCGGCGATAAAGTCCGCCTCGGTTTCGGCATTGGCGCCGCAACTTTGTGGGGGGCACAGCTCAAAGGCCACCTCACCCTCCGCGCCGCCGGGCTTGTTCTCGGCAAACGACAGGTTGATCACGTCCCAGGCGGCATTCACATCCTTCATGCGGATGTAGCCGCTGCCGTTGTCGAAGTTGTGCCAGTACCCAAAGAGGGCGTGCTTGGGCAGGCCGCCCGTGGGCGGCGGGGGCGGGGTGGTGCCGGAGATATTGACGGTGACCGACGCCGAAGCCGACTTGGTGTTCCCCGCCGCATCAAATGCTTTGGCCGTATAGGTGCGGGTGCCATTGTTCGCACTGGTGACCGTCTCCGTGGCGGTATACGGCGCCGTCGTGTCGGTGCTCAGCAAGGTCGAGCCCTGATAGAACTCCACCTTCGTCACGCCGACGTTATCGCTCGCCGTCGCACTCAGACTGACTGTGCCAGCACTGGTGACCGTACTGGGGCTCGCGGTCAGGCTGACGGTCGGCGCGGTGGTGTCACCCGTCGGTGGAGGCGTGGTGCCGCCAGCGCAACTGGTGCCATTCAGGGTGCAGGTGTTGACGCCGGTGAGTTGACCCGTGCCGTCGTAGCCGATGGTGACACTGCCGCCAGCGGGAATCGTGGCGCCGCCCCAGCTGTTGGGGGTGATGGTGTACAGCCCACTGCTGTCCTTGGAGATGCTGCCCCCGGCACCCCAGACGGAGGCACCAGCGGCGGCGTTGCCATTGAACTTAAATTTCAAAGTCCAGCCGGTGATGGGGGTGGTGCCGGGGTTGCGCAGGGTGATGCGGCCGGTGAAGCCTGTGTCCCACGCCCCTGTGCTGTCAAACGTCGCTGTTGGGCCTGTCGCCTGCGCTTGCAGAACAGGTTGGCGCCCTGCCACCTGCGGCGTCTGAGAGCCACAGGCCCCCAGCACCAGGGCCAGCGAAACAAGAGCCGCCACACGGCCAGAACGGTACAGAGTCATAAAACCTCCTCCTGGGCCACGGCTGGCACAGGCAAAACAGAAAAGATGGGACCGTTATAGAAAATCACAACCGCGCAGCTTGTAAAGCGTGAAAATAATTTCCGATCTAGACAATTAGGCTCGGCTGACGAGGCGTTGACCCCGCTTGCGGTATGGCCTTCAATTGGTGACTTGACTTGGCGGAGGCGTACAGGAGCGTCTCTGTGCCAGGGCCTGTCTCAAAAGCGCCCGCTCAACTCTGCGGTCCCCCGTTGCCGCCCACGCTGGGCTGCTTCGGGGAACCGTGCTCTCTCGCTGACCTACCCTTCGCCCGCCGCTTGCCGCAGGCGCCCGGCACAGCTGTCCAGCGTGGCCTGAGCCTGCCCCATCCCCCGTGCCTTCAAACGGTCGTGTTCGGCCTGAATGGCGCCCCGCGCGTCAGCGGCGACATGGGGCAGATTGATCTCCACTGTCAGCAGCGCGGCCAGCAAGGCGCCTTGCAGCAGGCTGGCCCCGGCCCCCACGTCGCTCACCACTTCCGGGTGAACCTGCGGGGCCAGCGCCTGCGCCGCCTCCAGGCCCTCCACGATGGTCCGGGCGAGGGTCAGGGGCACCTGCATGGCCGTCTCGCCCGCCGCCTGCAGCGCCTCTGGCCTCCCAGGGTCGTCGCTGGGAAGGTGGCTGGCCTTCACATACTGCCCAAACGCCTGCACGTCCTCATCGGCCAGGGCCTGAAGGCGACGGCGCAGCGCCGTGACCTGCCTGCCCGCATTCTCCAATTCCGCCGAAGCCTCTCTCTTCTGCGAGATGCCCACGGCCATGCTCAGCAGCGCGGCGCCGAACGCTGCGGCCACGGCCGCCGTCGCCCCGCCGCCGGGCGTGGCCTCGGCACTGGCCGTGGCGTCCAGAAGTTCCGCTGCCGGGCGCGACCACAGAGACGACATGCCGACACTGTAGTGGAAGGTCAGCCGTCCCTGGCGTGTTCTGGGCACAGCTGAGTTGGGCCAGGATGCGGAGAGTAGGTGTCAACACCTCCGATCAGTTTCGCGTCCCTGGATCGTCAGAGCTTCCAAAAGTGGGCCTCCGGGAGCAGGAAGGACAGGGCAGGAGAGGCGTGCCCGCAATCACAACTCAAGCTGCGCCGTCGGTTGGCCCCTTGATTGCAGGCCTCCCGCTGCTCTGCAAACTTGTGGGCCCTGAAGGCGTGCCTAACTTTCGCTCAGCGGTACAAGCCCACTTGCCGCTCTAGATTGGGCCCTGGTTAGGAGAGAAATAGACAAAGTTCTGCTGGAAAACAAAAAATTCACGCACTGGCAGAATCGTGAATATAATCACTAATCATAGAGAAGATCTGGGCCTGGATATCGCCAGACCCAATTCCCCTTAGCCCTTCAAAGCGTCGTTCATGCCCAGCACGTCGGCCACCTTCAGGCTGGCGCCGCCCACCAGGGCACCGTTCACATTCGGCTTGGCACAGATGCTGGCGATGTTGTCCGGCTTGACACTGCCGCCGTACAGCACGCGAATCTCGTCGGCGTCGCTGCCGTAGCGGGTGGTCAGGGCCTCGCGGATGGCGGCGGCCAGTTCTTCGGCGTCGTCAGCGGTGGCGGTTTTGCCGGTGCCAATCGCCCAGACCGGTTCATAGGCGATCACCACGTCGGGGCCCACGCCGCTCAGGCTGCCGTCCAGCTGCGCCAGGGTGTAGGCCACATGCTCGCCGCGCTCGCGCACGTCCAGCCCTTCGCCCACGCAGACAATCGGAATCAGGCCGCTGAGCTGCGCCTGCTTGGCCTTGGCGGCCACGGCGGCGTCGGTTTCGCCGTGGTACTCGCGCCGCTCGCTGTGGCCCACGACCGCGTAGGTGGCGCCCACATCTTTCAGCATTGCCGCGCTGATTTCGCCGGTGTAGGCCCCGGCCTCATGCGCCGAGACATCCTGCCCGCCAAACGCCACGCCCGCCGGCAGGTTGGCTGCCAGCGTGCTGAGGGTAATCGCAGGGGCCATGACCGCCAGTTCGGCCGGGCCAGGGGAGAGCTTTCCCGCCAGTTCCTGGGCCCAGGCGCGGGCTTCGGTGGGGGTCTTGTTCATCTTCCAGTTCAGGGCCAGCAGGTTTTGCATAGGTGCTCCGTTCAGCAGGGAAAAGGGAGGGCGCGCCGGGGGGGCAGGGTCTGCACGGCCCACCGCGCGCCCCCTGGCGCTTCTAGCGCATGGCCTCCACGCCGGGCAGGGCCTTGCCTTCCAGCAGTTCCAGGCTGGCGCCGCCACCCGTGGAGATGTGGTCAATCTGGTCGGCCTTGCCGCTCTTGTTGATGGCACTCACCGAATCGCCGCCGCCCACCACGGTATAGGCCTGATCCTTCAGGCTGCCCACCGCCGCCGCCACCGCGTTGGTGCCGGCCGCAAACTTCTCGAATTCAAAGACGCCCATCGGTCCGTTCCAGAACACGGTTTTGGCGCCTTCCAGGGCCTGGGCATACGCCTGCTGGGTGTCCGGGCCAATGTCCAGGCCCATCCAGCCCTCGGGAATCTGGTCGGCGGGGACCACCCTGGTCTCGGCGTCGGCGGCAAAACGGTCGGCGGCCACGGCGTCGGTGGGCAGCATCAGCTTGTCGCCGTAGGTGTCCAGCAGGCCCCGGGCGTATTCCACCTGGTCGTCTTCCACGAGGCTCTTGCCGATCTGGCCGCCGCGCGCCTTGAGGAAGGTGAACATCATTCCGCCGCCGATCAGCATGCGGTCCACCTTGGGCAGCAGGTTTTCAATTACCTTGATCTTGTCGCTGACCTTGGCCCCGCCGATGATCACCACGTACGGCGACTGGGGCGACTCGATCAGGCGCGACAGGGCGTCCACCTCGGTCTGCAGCAGCAGGCCAGCGGCGTGCGGCAGTTGCCCCGCCACCCCGCTGACACTGGCGTGCGCCCGGTGCGCGCTGCCAAACGCGTCCAGCACAAAGGCGTCGCCCAGCTGCGCCAGCTTCCCGCTCAGGGCCGCGTCGTTTTTTTCCTCGCCTGCACTGAAGCGCACGTTCTCCAGCAGCGCCACCTCGCCCTCGGCCAGGGCCTGGACGGCGGCCAGGCTTTCGTCGCTGTCCGCCGTGCCCGCAATGAACTTCACCGGGCGCCCCAGGGCACTCTCCAGCACCGCGGCCACAGGCCTCAGCGAATACTTCTCCTCGGGGCCATTCTTCGGACGGCCAAAGTGGCTCATCAGAATCAGGTTGCGCGCGCCCGCGTTCAGCAGCGCCTTCAGCGTGGGCAGGCTGGCGGTCACACGGGTGTCGTCCTGCACCACACCGCCGCTGACCGGCACGTTGTAATCCACGCGCACCAGCACGCGCTTGCCGCGAACATCAAGTTGGTTCAGAGTCTGCATGTCTTCTCCGGTGAGGTTGATAGGAGAACGTTGATGGTAGATGGGAAGGAATCTTTTCCATTCACCATCTACCATCAACCATCGCCGTTTAGCCTTTTTGCTGAACGAGCTGCACCAGGTCCGCAATGCGGTTGCTGTAGCCCCACTCGTTGTCGTACCAGCTGAAGAACTTCACGAGGCTGCCCATCGCCATCGTCAGGCCGCCGTCAATGATCGCGCTGTGGGGATCGCCCACGATGTCGCTGAGCACGATGGGGTCTTCGGTGTAGGCGATGATGCCCTTGTGGCTGCCTTCCGCCGCCTGTCTGAAGACCGCGTTGACTTCCTCGGCGGTCACGTCGCGCTTCAGAATCACGACCACGTCACTGATAGAACCCGTGGGGGTGGGCACGCGCAGGCTGGTCCCGTCGAACTTGCCCTTCAGCGCGGGATACACCTGCGACACGGCCTTGGCCGCGCCCGTGGAGGTGGGGATGATGTTCACGGCGGCGGCGCGCGCGCGGCGCAGGTCGCTGTGCGGCAGGTCCAGTACGCGCTGGTCGTTGGTGTAGCTGTGCACCGTGGTCATGATGGCCTTTTCGATGCCAAAGGCCTCGTCCAGCAGCTTCATGGGCGCGCCCAGCGAGTTGGTGGTGCAGCTGGCGTTGGAGATGATGTGGTGCTGCGCGGCGTCGTAGTCGCCTTCGTTCACACCCAGCACCACGCTGATGTCCTCGCCCTTGGCGGGGGCCGTGATGATGACCTTCTTGGCGCCGCCCTGGATGTGCTTACCTGCGCCCTCGCGGCTGGTAAAGATCCCGGTGGATTCAATGACGATGTCCACGCCCATCTCGCCCCACTTGATATTCGCGGGGTCACGCTCGGCCAGCGCGTGAATCTTCTTGCCGTTGACCGTCAGGCTCTCTTCGTCGTACTCGACGGTGCCGTCGAATTTGCCGGCCGTGCTGTCGTACTTCAGGAGGGTGGCCAGCGTCTTGTTGTCGGTCAGGTCGTTGATGGCGACCACTTCGACACCGCGCGCTTCCAGAACACGAAACACCAGACGACCGATGCGGCCGAAGCCGTTAATCCCTACTTTCATGTTGTGCCTCCAGTCGTGAGGAGCCCCCCCAGATGGGGGAGGGGGTCACCTCGCATGTGGCAGTCTACCGCCTGATTTCAGACACGAAGTTCGTGTCCTCTGGACACCAAGGGATTTTTAGACGCAGTTCAAGGTGGGGTGGAGGGGGCCGGGGCCTCTTTCTGCACCACCACGGTCGTCCGGCGGATCAGGTGCCAGGGGCCATACTCGAAGGTGGTTTCCAAGACATAGCGCCCGTCTGGAAGATCGGTGACCTCTGGCGGAAAGCCGCTCAGCGGCGTGCCCCAGCGCGGCAGCAGCAGAACCTCCCGGACGCTGCCAGCGCACGCCACGTCCTCCCGGAAGGCCGACACGTCCTGTCCCCCGGCCGTCAACAGACGGTGGCGCACCGCCCCGCAGCCCAGTTCCAGCGTCACCGCGCCCGGCCGCAGGTTCACCACCCGCGCCTGAATGTTGTCCCAGGTCAGCGCCGGAACGGGCGACTTCACGAACACAAAGAGCGTGAGGTGCGCGGGAGCGGGCGTGGCCCCGGCCCACCCCAGGCCCAGCGCCAGCAGCGCGGCCCACAGGCGCCGCACCCGTTTACCCCTTATTCAGCGTGAACGACACGTCCACCGTCACCGAATCGCTGCTGCCCGGATAGCGCACGTCGTAGTCGTAGGGGTTGAACTTAAACTGGGTGCTCACGTTCACCTTGCCGCCCTGCAGCGTGGCTTTCACCGGCACGCTGATGGTTTTGGTGGTGCCCTTCACCGTGAGTTTGCCGGTGGCCGTGGTCGCCAGCGTCTGCCCCTCCACCAGCCGCCCGCCCGTCAATTTCTCCAGCGTAAACGTGGCATTGGGATACTTGGCGGTGTTCAGGGCATTCTCGCCCTTGGCATGGCTGTCGCGCAGGCCAATCCCGGTCTTGAGGTTCACCACCGGCACCCGCACCGAGCCGGTGGTGGCCGCCAGATTGGCCGGGTCCAGGTCCACGGCCGCACTGACCCCGGCGATGGTGCCGCGCACCGGAATAAAGCGCACCGTATGGGTAAAACTGGCGGTGCCGTCGTCGGCGCGGTATCCCACTGCGCCCACCGTGCCTGCCAGGACTGCCGCCCCCACCGCCCAGAATCGTTTCATATCGTCCATTGTGCCGTTCAGCCGTGAAGGCCGAGTGAAGCCCAGGGGCCGGGCACCAAGGGCCACTCAAAAGGCCCCGTCCAGCGCGGCTTCTTCGTCCCCTCACACCCTCTGCCGTACCTGCTTCACCTCCCCAGGCCCTCTGACTCCACGTATAAAACTTCATCTGAAGGTGCGCCGCTGACAGAACTCTGTGTCAGGGCCTTTTCTACGCTGGGGCCACTCCGCGTTGCCTGACCCCCTCACCCGGGGCCCAGACACGCACCCCTCACGGAGGCCCCTATGAAGCGTGCCCTGACTCTGTTTGCCCTGCTCCTGCCGTCCGTCGCCTCGGCGGGCAGCGGTTCGGTATCCCTGACCTTTCGCGTGACCGTGCAGGCCGTGTGCCAGCTGCACAGCCAGACCCCCGAGCAGATCACCCTGCGCTGCACCCGCGACTTTGTGCCCGCCGACCCCCACGCGCTGCCCGAACTGGCCGGCAAGCTGCCCCTGGCCACCCTGCGCCTGAGCACCACCAGCCCCTACAGCGGCGGCGGCACCCTGAACACCTACGCGCTGGAACGTCCCAGCGGCGAAAGCAGCGAACTGATCTTCTACTGAGGCCTCTGCCTCCCGGGCGCCGGTTCCCACGATTGGGGGCCGGCGCCCGCCCGTGGTTTGGGCGCCGCCCTGCCCAGGAACACGCTAGACTGTTCCGGTTGACGACGAGTTCCGACCACCGCGACGCACCCCTTGTGCTGAGTGTCCTGGGCAGCGTGCACCTTCTGCGCGGCGGCGAACGTCTCGCCGTGTCCCGCAAGGGCCTGACCCTGCTGGCCTACTTAAGCCTGGACGCGCAGCCGCTGCACCGCGAAACGGCGGCGGCGCTGCTGTGGCCCCAGAAGGGCGGCCTGCAGAACCTGCGCGTGGAACTCTCGGCCCTGCGCCGCGTGGGTGTCTCGCTGGGCCCGGCGCGCTCGGCCCTGCTGCAGTCGGCCCTGCCCACCGACCTGGACCTGTGGGAAGAGGCCCCGGCCCCCGAACTGGACCGCTGGCTAGGCGCCCTGGGGCCCGCGCCGCTCTCGGGCCTGGACGATTCGGGGCACCCCGCGCTGGCCGCGTGGCTGGAGCGCCAGCGCGCCGCCCTGCACACCCGGGTGCGCCGCGCCCTGCGCCGCCGCCTGGACCAGGAACCCCCCGCCCGCGCCGACGAGGCCCGGCGCCGCCTCGTCAGCCTGGGCTGGTCCCTGGACCCGGCCCCCGAACCCGCGCCGACGCCCCCCGCCCTGGACGCGGCCCTGGCCCCGGTGCTGGCCCGCGCCCGCCACGAGGTGCAGGCCCTGATCTACACCGGGCGCGCCGCCAGCGGCCGGGGCGACCTGCTGGGCAGCGCCCTGCGCGCGGCTGGCTGGCACGCGGTGGGTGTGACCGCCGTGCCCTCGGTGGCCCACCTGCTGGCCTCCCTGGTGCTGCAACTGCGCGAGCACCTGCCCGCCGCCCTGCAGGCCGAAGCCGACGCCCTGCTGAGCAGCGGCGCAGGCCCCGAGCGCGACCTGGTGGCCCTGTGCCAGTTGCTGCTGCGCCTGGGGCAGCCGGTGGCCTTTGTGCTGCGCGGCGCCGAGAGCCTGACCGAAGACACCGCCCGCGCCCTGGGCTTCATGCTCAACTGGCCCGCGCCGCTGCTGCTGGCCCTGATCACCACCCCACAGGGCGAGCGCCGCGTGCGCGCCCACCTGGGCAGCGCCGCCGCGCCGGGCCGCCTGATCACCGCCGAACACCCACCCCTCAGCCCCGCCGCCGTGGCCGCCCTGCTGCCCCCCGAATGCGCCCCGGCCGCCGTGGAGGTGCTGCGGCAGTCCGAAGGCTGGTGGCCCGCTGCCCGCGCGCTGGCCGCCACCCCCGACCTGGGGGTGCGCCGCCGCCTGGACCCGGCCCTGCGCACCCTGCTGTTCGCCGAGCTGCGCGCCGCCCTGCCCGACCCCGACCGGCTGGCCCCACTGGCGGCCCTCCCGGCGCCGTTTGCCCAGGCGCAGGCCCTGACGGTGCTGGTGCAGGAGGGGGCCACGCCCCCCGAAGCCGAAGCCGCCCTGCGCGAGGCCCTGAGGGGCGGCCTTCTGGAACGGGTGCCGGCGTCCTTTCAGGCGGCCCTGGCCCTGGACCGCCCGGTGCGGCCCCTGGACGGCGAGCAGCCGCTGGCGTTTGCCAGCGAACTGCAGCGCGCCACCCTGGCCGGGCTGCTGGACGCCTCGGCGCGCACCCGCCTGCGGGCCTCTGTGCCGCAGCCACTGGCCCTGGCTGGCCCGGCGCGGCCCTGGCCGGCTTACCCCCTCACGCCGGATCTGGCCGCCCCGCCACTGCCCCCCGAAGGCGGCCTGCGCCCCCTGGGCTTTGGCTACCACCTGCTGCCGGCGCCCGGCGGGTTTACCGTCCTGCGCTGCGGCCTCCCCGAGCACCATGCCCCGGAACTGGCCCTGCAGGTGGGCCCGCCCCCGGCGCCCCGCTGGCACTGGCAGCTGGCCGTCCGCGTTCTGCGCGGCGATCCCCAGGCCCACCACCGCCCCTTCGCCCTGCGGCTGCAGCGCCCCGGCGAGCCAGCCCCCGAGGTGCTGGTCCCCACCCTGCCCGAAGGCCAGTGGGTCCAGCTGTCCGGCACTGGCGAGGGCCCCCTGCTGGAGGTCCTGTGCGCCAGCGCCAACGTGACCCTGCAGGTCGCAGACCTGACCCTGAGTCCGGCCCCCGAAGGGTTGGCATAGGAGTTGCACTTCACTTTGAAGCATGGGCGGAGTGAGCCGCACCAGAGGGCCTTCAAAGTTCAGATCCCAGGCATTGGGTTTGGCTAATGCCACAGCCAGTAGACCTTCAGACCAGAACGGGTGATTCTGACCGTGGCGGCTCTTTCTACTTTGGGTCAACAGCACCCCTCAACGTCGTCCATGTTGCTGTCGCGCACTTTGTTCGCCCCAGAGCTGTTGATGGAAATCCTCTGGATACCACGATGACGGTGCACAGCGCTCCCGTACCCGCTTCTACAGCCTCCACCCCACCAGCGCCCCCAGCCCCACCACCAGCCACGGGGGCAGCCGGCCATGTTCCAGCGCCGCAAAGGCCACCAGCACCACGGCGAAGTCCAGCGGCGAGCCCACCGCCGCCGTGAATACTGGCGTGTAGAGCGCCGAAAGCAGCACCCCCACCACCGCCGCATTCACCCCCTGCAGCGCCGCCTGCGCCCCTGGGCACGTGCGCCAGCGGCCCCAGAACGGCAGGGCGCCCGCCACCAGCAGGAAGGCCGGCAGAAAGATGGCCCCCAGCGCCAGCCCCGCCGCCACCAGCGGCGACAGCCCCACATTCGCCACCGCGCCCAGGTACGCGCTGAAGGTAAACAGCGGCCCCGGCACCGCCTGCGCGGCCCCGTAGCCGGCCAGAAAGGCGTCGGGCGTCACCCAGCCGGGCGACACGACCTCGGCTTCCAGCAGGGGCAGCACCACATGGCCGCCCCCAAACACCAGCGCGCCCGCGCGGTAAAAGCTGTCCAGCATGCCCAGCACCGGACCGCCCACCACCTCTCGCAGCAGGGGCAGGCCCAGCAGCAGCGCCCCAAAGAGCCCCAGGCAGGCCGTCCCCACCCGCCGAGGCAGGGTAGACGGCCACGCCATCCCTGTAGTCGGGTCCTCCCGGGCCCCCCGGTTCAGAAACCGCCACCCGATCAGCCCAGCGGCGCCCATCAGCAGCACGGGTGTCAGGGTCCAGGGGGCCAGCAGCGTCACGGCGGCGGTCCCCAGCGCCAGCAGAGCCCGGGGCCGGTCGGGCGTGAGGCTGCGCGCCATGCCCAGCACCGCCTGCGCCACCACCGCCACCGCCACCAGCTTCAGGCCGTGCAGCCAACCCGCGCCCCCCAGGTCACCCGCCGCGCGCACCCCCAGCGCAAACAGCGCCAGCAGCGCCGCGCTGGGCAGCGTAAACCCCAGCCACGCCGCCAGCGCCCCCGGCAGCCCCGCGCGCTGAATCCCCAGGGCCATGCCCACCTGACTGCTGGCCGGCCCCGGCAAAAACTGGCACAGCGCCACCAGTTCGGCGTAGCTGCCCTCGTCCAGCCAGCGGCGGCGGCGCACGAACTCCTCGCGGAAGTACCCCAGGTGCGCCACCGGCCCGCCAAAACTGGTCAGGCCCAGCCGCCCAAAGACCAGCAGCACCTCCAGAAAGGTGCCCCTGGGCTGCTCCGGTGCCCCAGGGCCCAGCCCCTCAGCCGGCAGCGCCACGGTCCACCACCGCCGGGCCAGCAAGGGCCGCCCGGTGCTCCAGCCCCCGGTGTACCCCCGCTGCCAGCACCGCCCCCAGCGCGGGCGCCGCCCAGTACAGCCAGTGAGCGGTCCAGATACCGCTTACCAGCGCCGGCCCGAACGAGCGCGCTGGGTTCATGCTGGCCCCACTGACCGGTCCCCCGAGTGCCGCCGCCAGGGCCACCACCCCGCCCACCACCCAGGGCCGCCCCGAACGCAGCGCCGCCAGCAGCAGGCAGAAGCTCAGCCCCAGTTCCAGCGCAAACGACGGCCCCGCGTGCCCCGCCGGCACCGTCACCCCCAGGTCGCCCACGCGGCCCAGCAGGGCCAGCAGCGCCAGGGCGCCCAGCACCGCCCCCGTCAGCTGCGCCGCCACATACGGGGCCACCCACGCCCAGGGAAAGCGCCCTGCCAGCGTCAGGGCCAGGGTGGCCGCCGGGTTGATGTGCGCGCCGCTGACCGGCCCCAGCGTGGTCAGCACCCCCACCACGGTCAGGCCGAAGACCAGCGGCACCCCCAGGGGCCCCAGCACGCCCGTCTGCGCCTGCACCACGGCGGCCCCGGGCCCTAGCACGACCAGGGCAAAGGTGCCCACTCCCTCGGCCACCGCCGCGTGGGCCAGGGACCGCGCCACCTCAGGCCACCGGCACGGCGGGGCTGTCCACGTAGCTGGGCGGCGCCGCCTGCCCTGCGTGCAGGGCCTGCACAAACGCCTCGAACTGCAGCCCCAGCTGGTCGCGCACGGCCCGCCAGCGGGCGAGGCTCCCGCCGCTGGGGTCCATAAACGGATAGTGCCGCCGCTCGGTCTGCCCCGGATACACCGGGCACCCGGCCGCCGCGCTGTCGCACACCGTTACCACGTAATCAAAGCGCTGGGCGTCCGGCACGTCCCGCAGCGTCTTGCTGGTGTGGCCCGAGACATCCAGGCCCAGCTCGGCCAGCACCACGGCCGCTTCCGGTTTCACGCGCGTGGCCTCGGTGCCCGCCGAATGCACCTCCAGGGTCAGCCCCCAGCGCGCGGCGGCGGCGCGGACCAGGGCCTCGGCCATCTGGGACCGGGCAGAATTGTGGGTACACAGAATCAGGACGCGCGGCACGGCCGGCACCCTAACACACTGCTTTCCCCCGGTGTGTCAGCCCCAGGAGTGTTGAACACAGCTCTGGGAACCGTGACGCGCGGGTCTCATCGTCCCCGACCCCATGCCCGAAGAGGGAGGTCCAGCCGCACCTCCAGATCGCCCACGCACGGCTCACCCCCCAGGCCCTTCGCGCCGCGCTGCCCAGACGCCGCTCCACCCGCTGCCCCAGGCACGCGGCATACTCTGCGCATGGGTTACGAGCTTCTGGTCATGAAATTCGGCGGGACAAACATGCAAGACGCCCGCGCCGTGCGCCACAGCGCCTCGCTGGCCGCCCGCAGCATCCGCGAGGGCGTCAAGGTGGTGGTGGTGGTCTCTGCCATGGCGGGCGTGACCAACAGCCTGCTGAAACTGGCGGACGCCGCGCAGTCCGGCGACATTGCCAGCGCCAACGACGAGATTGCCCTGATGCGCACCCGGCATTTCACGGCCGCGCAGGAACTGGGCGCCGCCCCCGACAGCGCCGTGGTGCGCGAACTGCGCGAGATGCACGAAACCCTGCGCCAGGCCGTGTACGGCGTGTACCTGCTGCGCGAACTCACCCCCCGCTCGCGCGACCTGATCGTGGCCTTTGGCGAGCGCCTCTCGGCGCCCCTGATGAGCCTGGCCCTAGAACAGGGCGGCCTGCGCGCCCATCACCTCACGGGCGGCGAGGCCGGTATCCTCACCGACACGCACTTTGGCAACGCCAAGCCGCTGCCCGGCACCTACGAGCGCGTCAAGGACCGCCTCAGCGGTCTGCTGGCCGCCGGGGTCACGCCTGTGGTGGCGGGCTTCATGGGCGAAACCGACAAGGGCGCCATCACCACCCTGGGCCGGGGCGGCACCGACTTCAGCGCCACCATCGTGGGCAAGGCCCTGGGCGCCGACGAAGTGTGGGCCTGGAAGGACGTGGACGGCGTGATGAGCGCCGATCCCCGCGTGGTCAAAGACGCCCGCAACATCGAGGTCCTGAGCTATGGCGAGGTGATGGAGCTGGCCTACTTTGGCGCCAAGGTGCTGCACCCGCTGGCGGTCACGCCCCTGCAGGAGAGCGGCATTCCCCTGCGCGTGAAAAGCGCCGCCGACCCCGATTTCCCCGGCACCCTGGTGCAGGCCGAACCCCGCGACGAGGCCGGGCACCCAGTCAAGGCCGTGACCGCCATTCGCAACGTGAGCATCATCAACGTGAGCGGCGCCGGTGTGCTGGGCATCCCCGAAGTGATCGCCAGTGTCTTTGACGCCATTGCCCGCGAGAACGTGACCCTGCTGATGGTCTCGCAGAGTTCCTCCATGAGCAACGTCTCGCTGGCCGTGCAGACCGCCGACGCCGAGCGGACCCTCCTGGCCCTGCGCGCCGGGGTCAGTCTGGAGCTGCAGATTGAGGAGCAGCCCGGCGTGGCGGTGCTGGCGATTGTGGGCAGCGGCATGCGCGGCCAGCGCGGCGTGTCGGCCCGCATGTTCACGGCCCTGGCCGCGCAGGACGTGAACATCCTGATGATCTCCCAGGGCAGCTCCGAGTTGAACGTGTCGGTGGCCGTGGAGGGCGGGCATGTGGACACCGCCACGCGCGCCGTTCACACAGCGTTCGACCTGGGCCAGAAAGTCCAGGCTTGAGGGAAAAGGGGAGAGGGGGAGCTGTTTTGGAGGCCCCCTTTTCTTCTGGGGACCTCTCCGGGTGCGCGGTGGTACATGCTCCTGAAAGCAGCGCTGCGTTCCGGCCCCTTCGCACCGAAGACGGCCCCGTCCTCGCTGGTTGCCGGCTAGGCGCCGAAGTCACAACGCAGCCTGAAGCAATGTCAAATTTGGCGTAAGAAACAAAAAATTCACGCGCTGGCAAAATCGTGATACTTTTCACTTAGTATAGCTGAGAGGTAAGAAGCGCCCTCGCCGCGCCCGCACAGCAGGGGAGAAGCGCCCCCATCCAGCCCCCGTTTACTCCCGAGTATCGTGCCGCCCCGCTGGCGAGCGCCGCAGCGACGGCCAGCGCCGGGCCATCAGCAGGCGCAGGCCCACCACCCAGGCCACGCTGGCGGTCATCCCAGCCAGCACATCCGACGGGTAGTGCACCC